>NZ_JAWDIE010000053.1:0-202 GCF_037688875.1 Amphibiibacter pelophylacis | reverse complement strand
GCGCGAAGCACCGCATCCTGGTCGACCCGGCGCGGCAGCTGTTTTATGGCGGCGAAAAAGATTTCCCGTTCAGCAAAAACTGCAGCTACGCGCCCAACCACGTGCGCTGCACAGTGCCTGCCGGACACTATTTCGTCATGGGCGACAACCGCGACAATTCGGCCGATTCGCGCTTCTGGGGCTTTGTCCCCGAGGCCAACAT
>NZ_JAWDIE010000052.1:0-207 GCF_037688875.1 Amphibiibacter pelophylacis | reverse complement strand
CAGACCGGCAACATTCACCGTCACCGTCGTGGTCTGGCCGTCCTTGCTGGTCACCGTGAAGGTGTCCTTCACCGTCTGGCCGGTGATCAGCGCCTGCACGTTGGCCGCGTCGTTGTTCAGCGTGTAGGTCCACTTGCCGTCCGCCGCCAGTGCCAGCTTGCCGTAGGTGCCGTCTTTGGTGGCGGCGTCAAAAGCCACAGCAGCGCC
>NZ_JAWDIE010000051.1:0-357 GCF_037688875.1 Amphibiibacter pelophylacis | reverse complement strand
GCCAGCTCGCGGCCGTCACCAACCCGACCCGGCCAGCGTGCCGGGTTCGTTTCCGTCCACGTCGTGGCCGTGGCCGTGTAGTGGCTGGAATCGGCGTCAAGGGCGACACCGGAGGCCGCACGCGGAGCGCAGCCCGCAGGGCGAGCACCGAACGGGTGAGGATGTCGGGCGCAGCCTTCACCCTTGATGCTGATGGAGGCCATAGAGCCTATCGGCAAGGGGGTAGGACAAGGGCAACGCCCGCAGCGCCTGCCCCCGCAGACAGTCGGGCAAGAACCGACGCGGGATGCAACCGAAGGGGTTGCCCAAGCGAAGCGCGGAGCGTTCCCGATGGCGACAGAATCGCGCGATCGAGGA
>NZ_JAWDIE010000050.1:0-375 GCF_037688875.1 Amphibiibacter pelophylacis | reverse complement strand
ACCATGACGCGCGGCATCGTCATTGACGCGCTGCGCATGGCCTGGTTCAAGCGGCATCCGGCCAAGCAAAATGGACTGATCTTCCACAGCGACCGGGGCAGCCAATACGCCAGCAACGACCTCAGAGACGTGCTGAAGGAATACGGCATCACGAGCTCCATGAGTCGTAAAGGGGACTGCTGGGACAATGCCTGTAGCGAGACGCTATTCGGCTCGCTGAAGGTTGAGCGACTGCACGGGCAGCGCTTCAAAACCAGGCGCCATGCCAAGGATGAAATCGTGGCTTGGCTACTCTGGTACAACAGCGCTCGGCTGCATTCGACGCTGGGCTACATCAGCCCGATGAAGTACGAGCAAAACAGGCTTGCGGCGTAG
>NZ_JAWDIE010000049.1:0-389 GCF_037688875.1 Amphibiibacter pelophylacis | reverse complement strand
AGCACGCAGACCACCAGCGGTATCAAGTCGGGCGACGGCGGGTTTGATGTGCAGGTGAAGGTCAAAACCACGCTGGATGGCGCGGTGATCGCCAGCAGTGATGCGGCGGTGGCTCAGGGCAAAAACCGCTTCAGCAGCGAAGGCGGGCTGGAGCTGAAGGACATCGCCAATTCGGCCAAGTACAGAGCGGACAGCGTGAGCGTTGGGGTGGGAATCTCTGGTGCAGCATCGAACAGTAAATCCGGCCCGGCGCTGAACGGTGCGGGAATTGGCAGTGACAGCGGCAGTGCTGGCAGCGTGACTAAAGCGGGTATCAGCGGTATTGCCGGCGATACTGCCGTGCGCAGCGGCGATGTGGGCAGCGGGATCAAGCCGATATTTGATGCGGG
>NZ_JAWDIE010000048.1:0-447 GCF_037688875.1 Amphibiibacter pelophylacis | reverse complement strand
GCGGATGTGAATGCGCAAGTGGTCATCACGAAGGACTTCAGCCCGGCCGCCAGCAATTACATCGGCAAAGTGGGTGACGGGCACCTCGATGAGGCAGCGGCGCTGGAGGTGCAGGCCACCCGGGCACGCGAAGCGGGCAACACGGAACTGGCTGACCGCCTGGCACTGCAGGCGCAGGAACTGAAAGACAACTGGGGTCCTGACGGCAAACTGCGGGTGCTGGCACACATGGCAGTGGGCGCACTGGCAGGCGGGGTGGATGGCGCTGTGGGCGCTGGCGCGGGGACGGTGACGGCCCCGGCCGTGATGGCACAGCTTGAGAAGTCGGGTTTGCCGGAGGATCTGGCCAAAGGAATCGTGGGCGCAGCCAGCACGACGGTGGGCGCCATCGCGGGCGGCACGGCGGGCGGTGCTGCGGCGATGAATGAGGTGGCGAATAACTATCTG
>NZ_JAWDIE010000047.1:0-616 GCF_037688875.1 Amphibiibacter pelophylacis | reverse complement strand
GCCAGGGCGCGTTACACGCTGGAATTCAAGCAAGAGGCGGTTCGCCTGGTTGACGGTGGCCAGAGTATTGCGGCGGCCGCTCGCACGCTGGGCGTGGTGGATCAGACGCTGTTCAACTGGGTCAAGGCCAGTCGCGCTGGCAAGCTCAACGGCGTGGACAGCAAGCCCGTGAGCGCCGAGCAAATGGAGATTGCGCGGCTGCGAGCCGAGCTGGCGCGAGTGAAAATGGAGCGCGACATCTTGGGAAAAGCAACGGCGTACTTCTCAAAGCTTGCGAGCTGAAGTACGCCTTCATTCAAGGCCATCGCAAGGTGTGGCCGATCTCGGTGCAATGCCGCGTGCTGGAGGTGAGCGTGGCGGGGTATCACGAGCACTTCGTGCGCCGTGCCACAGCGGCCGAGAGACGCCATCTGAGCGACGATGCGCTACTGGTGCACATCAAGGCCGTCCACGCCGAAAGCCGGGGTGGCTATGGCTGGCCACGGGTTTGGAAAGAGCTGCTCGCGCGAGGCATTCGCGTGGGCAAGGAGCGGGTGCAAAAGCTCATGCAACTGCATGGCATTCGAGGCAAGGGCAAGAAGCGATTCAAGGTCACGACCGACAGCAATCACGCGCT
>NZ_JAWDIE010000046.1:0-696 GCF_037688875.1 Amphibiibacter pelophylacis | reverse complement strand
GACGACAAGGCCGTCATCACCGGCACGGGTACGGGCACGGTGGTGGAAGACACCACGCAGACTGCCACGGGCAAGCTGACGGTGGTCGATCCTGACGCGGGTCAGGCCGTGTTCCAGGCGGGCACGCAGACGGGCAGCTACGGCTCGCTGGTGCTGCAGGCCAATGGCACGTGGACCTACACGCTGGACAACGCCAAGGCCCAGCCGCTGCAGCAGGACGAAACCAAAACCGAGACCTTCACCGTGAAATCGGCGGATGGCACCGAGTCGACCATCACCGTGACGGTGAAGGGCGTGAACGACGTGCCCACCGTGACGGGCGCGACAGCCTCGGTGACCGAGAACAACGGCACCAGCACGGTGACGGCGACAGGCAAGGTCATCGTGACCGACGCTGATCACGACCAGAGCGGCGTGATCGCAGGCACCTACAACGGCACTTACGGCAAGGTGGTTCTGGGCGCCGATGGCCAGTGGACTTACACGCTGACGCAATCGCCGGAAATCACGGCGCTGCTGACCGGCCAGAACAAGACCGACACCATCACCTTCAAGACGCTGGACGGCACCGATAAGACCATCACGGTCACCATCAACGGTCTGAGCAGCCAGCTCAACATCACCGCCGGCACGGGCAATGTGGCCGAAGATTCGGTCGCCACCGCCACGGGCACCCTGACGGGCAACACCGCCACG
>NZ_JAWDIE010000045.1:0-726 GCF_037688875.1 Amphibiibacter pelophylacis | reverse complement strand
GAGGGGCTCAACGGACGCCCACCATACCCGCTGTCGGCTATGCTGCGCATCCATTTTATGCAGCAGTGGTTCGGACTGGCCGACCAGGCCATGGAAGAAGCGTTGGACGATATCCCGTTATACCGCAGCTTCTGTGGCTTGGCGGGCCAACGCTCGCCCGATGCCAATACCATCATGCGCTTTCGCCACCTGCTGGAAAAGCACAATCTGGGCAAAAAGATATTCGCGCTGGTGCGCAACCTATTGCAGTACAAGGGGTTGATGCTGCGCGAAGGCACGGTGGTCGATGCCACGCTGATTGCCGCCCCGCCTTCGACGAAAAACAAGGACAAGGCGTGTGACCCAGCGATGAAGCAGACGAAAAAAGGCAATCAGTATTATTTCGGGTTGAAGGCGCACACGGGATCGGATGAGGATTCGGGGCTTGTTCACACGCTGCAAGTGACTGCCGCCAATGAGCATGATGTGACGAAGGGAAACAGCCTGTTGCACGGTGATGAGAAGCGTGCGCTGGGTGACGCGGGATACCGGGGCGTTGAGAAACGGTCCGATGCGCCTCCTGAAGTGATATGGCATATCGCGATGATGCGCAGTGTGCGTAAGACATTGGATCCGAACAATGAGCTGGACCAGCTTCGAGAGCGGATTGAAAAGGTCAAGTCGGGTATCCGGTCCAAGGTCGAGTTCCCATTTCGGGTACTGAAATGCCAATTCAATTATCGCAAA
>NZ_JAWDIE010000044.1:0-1142 GCF_037688875.1 Amphibiibacter pelophylacis | reverse complement strand
AAGGAAAAGTTTGAGCGGACAAAACCGCACGTCAACGTCGGCACGATCGGCCACGTCGATCACGGCAAAACCACGCTGACGGCGGCAATCACGACCGTTCTGGCGCAGAAATTCGGCGGTCAGGCCAAGGCCTATGACCAGATCGACGCAGCGCCCGAAGAAAAGGCCCGTGGCATCACGATCAACACCGCGCACGTCGAGTACGAAACCGCTGGCCGTCACTATGCCCACGTGGATTGCCCCGGACACGCCGACTATGTGAAGAACATGATCACCGGCGCCGCCCAGATGGATGGCGCAATTCTGGTGTGCTCGGCCGCTGACGGCCCCATGCCCCAGACCCGCGAGCACATCCTGCTGGCGCGTCAGGTGGGCGTGCCCTACATCATCGTGTTCCTGAACAAGTGCGACATGGTCGATGACGAAGAGCTGCTGGAACTGGTCGAAATGGAAGTGCGCGAGCTGCTGTCCAAGTACGACTTCCCGGGCGACGACACCCCCATCGTCAAGGGCAGCGCCAAGCTGGCCATGGAAGGCGACAAGGGCGAGCTGGGCGAAGGCGCGATCCTGAAACTGGCCGAAGCGCTGGACAGCTACATCCCCACGCCCGAGCGCGCGGTGGACGGCACCTTCCTGATGCCCGTTGAAGACGTGTTCTCGATCTCGGGTCGTGGCACCGTGGTGACGGGCCGTGTCGAGCGCGGCGTGGTCAAGGTCGGCGAGGAAATCGAGATCGTCGGTATCAAGCCCACCCAGAAGACGACCTGCACGGGCGTGGAAATGTTCCGCAAGCTGCTGGACCAGGGCCAGGCCGGTGACAACGTCGGCGTGCTGCTGCGCGGCACCAAGCGTGAAGACGTCGAGCGTGGCCAGGTGCTGTGCAAGCCCGGTTCGGTGAAGCCGCACACGCACTTCACGGCCGAGATCTACGTGCTGAGCAAGGACGAAGGCGGCCGTCATACGCCGTTCTTCAACAACTACCGTCCCCAGTTCTACTTCCGCACGACGGACGTGACGGGCGCCGTGGAGCTGCCGGAAGGCAAGGAAATGGTGATGCCTGGCGACAACGTGTCGATCACGGTCAAGCTGATCGCGCCGATCGCGATGGAAGAAGGCCTGCGTTTCGCGATCCGCGAAGGCGG
>NZ_JAWDIE010000043.1:0-1174 GCF_037688875.1 Amphibiibacter pelophylacis | reverse complement strand
ACCCTTCAGGGGCTGGGATTTGGCCGCGTCCAGCTCGTACTTCCACGCGCCGTCGGCCTGCAGGACCAGCTTGCCGTAGGCGCCATTCTGCGTGCCGGGGACCATGGCGGCCTGTCCGGCATCGAGGTCGGTGACGGTGAGTTTGCCGCTGACGGACGGCGATGTGTCTTCGGTGACCGTGCCGGTGCCGGTGCCGGTGATGCTGGCCAGCGCATTGCTGCCGTTGATCGTCACGGTGATGCTGTGCTCGGTGCCATCGGCCGTGAAGTACTTCACCGTATCGGTCAGCTTGCCGCCATCGTTCAGGCCGGTCACAGCGGGCTTGGACTGGTCCAGCGTGTAGGTCCACTGGCCGTTGGCGTCCAGGACCACCTTGCCGTACTGGCCGGTGTACGTGCCTTCGCGCACGCCGCCTTCGCCCCGGTCCACGTCGTTGACGGTGACGGTGCCTTTGGCGGTGACAGTGCTGCTGCCGTTGCTCTCGGTCACGGTCGCGGTCTGCGTGCCGGTGACGGTCGCGGCGTCATTGGTGCCCTTGACGGTGATGGTCACGGTCGATTTGGTGCCGTCCACGCTGGACACGGTGAACACTTCGCTGACCGTCTCGCCGCCCTTCAGGGGCTGCGATTTGGCCGCATCCAGCTCGTACTTCCACGCGCCGTCAGCCTGCAGGACCAGCTTGCCGTAGGTGCCGGTCTGCGTGCCGGGGACCATGGCGGCCTGTCCGGCATCGAGGTCGGTGACGGTGAGTTTGCCGCTGGCCGAGGTCACGGTGTCTTCCGTCACGGTGCCCGTGCCGGTACCGGTGATGCTGGCCAGCGCGTTGCTGCCGTTGATCGTCACGGTGATCGACTGCTCGGTGCCATCGGCGGTGAAGTACTTCACCGTATCCGTCAGCTTGCCGCCATCGTTCAGGCCGGTCACGGCCGGTTTGGACTGGTCCAGCGTGTAAGTCCACTGGCCGTTGGCATCGAGGACGATTTTGCCGTACTGGCCGGTGTACGTGCCCTCGCGCACCCCACTCTCGCCGCGATCCACGTCGTTGACGGTGACGGTGCCCTGGGCGGTCACAACGCTGCTGCCGTTGCTCTCGGTCACGGTCGCGGTCTGCGTTCCCGTCACGGTCGCGGCGTCATTCGTGCCGTTGACGGTGATGGTCACGGTCGATTTGGTG
>NZ_JAWDIE010000042.1:0-1282 GCF_037688875.1 Amphibiibacter pelophylacis | reverse complement strand
TTCGGTGATGTCCACCTTCTTGGCCTGGATGCCGATATCGCCCTTGGGCGCCAGCACATCGCTGCCAGTCTGCGTGTAGGTCTGACCGGCCTGGATGCTGACGCTGCCGCCCGTGCTGCCGATGACGCTGCCTGCGGCGGTGTCACCGGCCTGCTTCTGGGCGCTGCTCTGGCTGCGCGTACCGAGGGTGAGGCTGAGGCCTCCGCCGCCCAGCAGGCCGCTGCTGCGTTTGCTGTAGTCGCTGCTGGAGGCGTTGTTTTCTGTCGCGGCTGTGATGTCCACATTGCGGCACATCATCGCCAAGATCAGGCCTTGCAGCAGTCCTTTGATCTGGCGCAGCGACAGTCCGAAGGGAATTTTGAACGTAACAAAGTACTGGATGGTGGCGTCGAAGTGCTTGAGGGCCATCCGTTGTAACCGTCTGACGCTGCGTACCAAGCCATGCCAAGATCAAGCCAGACGGTGATCGAACCGTGCTGTCTGAGCGCGAGGTCGTAGGCGGACCAGTTGGCAGTGCGGTACCTAGGCTGGGACGGTTTACTCATGGATCCAGGTTACCAGATTCAGGTAGCCAGGTTCAGAGGGTTGTGAAAAAATCCGTTACAGCCATACACCAGCGTCATGCAGCATTTGCCACACCCATTGCCTTCCGTTTGGTTCTTTCAGCAGACTACGAATGGTGTTCTTTTTTTGCCCTAATTTCCACCAGCGAAGATGGGGATTCAGAGAGGGCATTGCGTCGTCCAGCACGGTTAACGCCCTCTTACCCCAATACACCCACATCAGCTCGGCCATCCACACGTCACCGTCAAGCTCCTTGAGCAGTTGATCAAAATGTTCAGTTTTGCAGCGAGGGCGATCAGACATCACTGCTCGCGCGGCTTCTTCATTTATTTCGTCTGTAAGCACTGTCATGGCCTCCCCCCCATAGAGCAATGTAGCAGGTGGCTTAGGCGACACCTTAACGTTAGTGACGATCGTATCGTCAAAGGAAACGCATCAAAAGTCCCGTTTCAGCGAAAAATTATCACGCAAGTGTCTGTTTTTAAACAGTTCTATTTTTGAAAAAGTGGGTTTTGAGGCATTTCCTTAAGATTGACGCGCTGGCTCGTCTTTTTCCAAGATGTGAAGCTCGAATTTTTGAGCTTCTATCGAAATAGAAACCGAGGACGAGAAACCGTGCAAACTGCCTTCAAAGGTGTACTTAACTAGACCATCAATTCCAGAGCCTTCGTAATTTGCGGCATCCAGCGCATCGCTGGTCTTGACGGCCGCCATTGCC
>NZ_JAWDIE010000041.1:0-1386 GCF_037688875.1 Amphibiibacter pelophylacis | reverse complement strand
AGAGTAATAGGGTGTAATCAGCTCGATGAGGTCATACCACGGGATTACACGCTCCATCTCATCAAGAAAGATGCGCTTGCGCGTGCGGCGCTGGTCAGGGTCAATGGGTAAAACGTACTGGATGTTCATGACCTGATTGTGCCAGGTTGCGGGCCTGCTGACCAGGATGCTGGGGATGGAGTGGGGTTTTGAGGTGTTTCCTTAAGCCAGTTATCTTCAAGCCCGGCTGAAAATGTCTCATAGTCCTCATCAAAAACTTTGTGATCTCTAAAAACACCTGATTTAAAGAATCTCACAATATCTTCCTGTGACTTATTTATCTGGAAATCACTTATCCCGACGACTTTAGATATATATATGGACACACATCGTATATGATTGCTAGCACGCTCGCCGCAATCTCCCCTCGACGATTAAAGTCCTTATGTATTTTGGATGGAATATCAGCGGAGTGAACGACGCGATTTCTTATAGAGTTTAATAGTTTCAGCCTATCCATTTCCCCTTTGTCCGGATCTTTCGAGAGCAAGCCTTGGGATATTAGAAAGGAGCGGAGCTTCATCAATGCCGATGGGGCAAATATCCCTGATACTCGCGGAAAAACATCATTTGCAATAGAAGAATTTTTAAGGTCATCACGAATAATAGATTCGATTTTTTTCCGGGTTTCACGTATCGCGTTTTGCTCGTCCTCTCCGTAGGTCGGCCCCTCGCTCTTAAACCATTTCGTAGAGATGGTGTCCAGCGAAGCACTGGCGTAGCATATTTTTCCAATCATGTCGTTTGTCGAATTGGAATTAACTATCGCCCATAACACGGGAAACATGCCTCACGGGAAACATGCCTTCTCGATGGAGTAAACTCACATCAGGCCAATTGGGGCCGATGGTGAGAAAGTAATTCCTGCCGACAACAGATTCACCGTCGTACCCTCCTTCAAGGCCACTCAACTCCGCTTTCTGAAAGACTCGACGCCCCGTTAGAAACGACAATAAAAGACAAAGATCGCCAACCTCATCGGAAACAAGGGGATTGCCGGGAACATCAATGTCCCCGGGCTTTGAGTAGATACGACGAAAAGTTGCCGTTTTTAATATCCTTCCAACTTTCGCTGGAGTTTTTGAAACGATAGGCTTGCCTTGCGGACTCCACGTAAAGTTAGTAGTGGCCCGCCGCGACAGCTTGGTGGTCGCATTGATATTCGTCTGCGATATTTTTATCTCAAACGGATTTAATCGAATGGTTGCAGGTTTGTCGAAGCCATGATCGAAGTTATAGAGGGAAAAAGTTCTTGAATATTTCATGCGCCATAGCATTCCAAGAAAGATGCAGAATCATAAGACTGAAATGCTTGAGTTGGGAATGCTTTATGTCGTGCGCGTGCCC
>NZ_JAWDIE010000040.1:0-1954 GCF_037688875.1 Amphibiibacter pelophylacis | reverse complement strand
AATCATCACCGGCGTGGCAACATGCTGAATATGTCTGAGGTCGAACAGTTCCAGAAGGCTTCGGAAAGCTGCAGCAAAACGGGCGATCCTGACGCGTGCGGTAAGGTCAGGGAGTTGACTAGGCTATCGCAGTCGAGAGACCGGCAGCTTGGAGGGGCCTGTGGACCTGAGGCCAATCAGGCAAAATGTGACGTACTTGTCCGGGATGCAATCAGCAAGGGCAATATCGTTAAGGGTCAGTACGGGGAATTTACTTGGGCGGATAGTCCAAAAGATAGCTTTCCTTTGAATGTCGTGATTGCTGGGCCGCCATCGGAAAGAGAGGATTTTCATTCTCGGGCGGCAAGGAGCACTGCAACTGGTACTCTTCTGTTGCTGCCCGGCCCTGAAGATTTTGTGCTTGGGGCGGTATTGGCCACAAAAACAGGCCAGATGATTGCAGAGGCTGCACTGGTCGGCGGACAAAAAGTTTGGCGGTTTGTCGATGGAACGACTGCAAATTTTGGATCGAAGGAGGCGGAGGCAATTTCTCGTGCCCGAGTGGAGAACAATGCGAATGCAGATGCTGGTTTTGCGGGAGACGTACCTGTTCGACCGCGTGATGGGAAAATCTCAGTCGGCATAGCTCAAATCGATACGCCGATTGGCAGACATTTGATCGAAGGTGTTATCAGAACAAATCGAAAAGGGCTAGCTGAAGAAATTTCTGGCGGGCACAATATGGAAAACTTTAAAAAATCTTGCAAGCCAATGGCGGTCAAGTGATAGGAGTGCCAAAAGAGGTTGTGCCGGGAATTTATCAGATTGAATACAGATTTTCAGAGTCTACTGGACGAAGTGCAATAAAAACCGTATATGATCCAGCGAGGTACAGTGATGCGCAAATGGCTTCAATGGCCAACGAGGCAGTTGGTCGAGCGATTTACCAGTGGAGGCGAGCCACTAACTCAAAGGTGCCAGACGTTCAGTTTGTTAATATCAATGGCATTAAGTTTGAGGTGCCGATTAGTACTTACAGAGGACAAGTGTATGTTCCGACCGCATTTCCTTCTGCTCGATAATTATGAATTACTATATTGAATACAGAGGTGAGGGCGATGACCTATATCCTCTCATTTGGTGTGTAGCCAATGCTTTTCCTGCTAGAGACAGGGAGGATTATTGGTACAATTTGGAGAAGATATTTAGCTGTGGCGGGAGTGGAGGGGATCCATATTGGCATATTGAGCGTTATGTTGATGTTGATGGTGATGGAAAAATCATCTTTTGGGTCAACATGGAGCCAGCATTTAGCGAGGATCAAGTCCATTGCGGCGAATATGATGAGGCCTTGGTAAAGAAGTTTTTTTTATCCGCTATGCGTGAGTATGCACGAAATCATCAGGAATGCGCACCTAAGATTCAGGAGTTGATCGATAAATATCAAATCGAATCCACAGGCGGCAACGAAATCGGCTTTGTTGTACAACCTCGCCTCGGGCTAGGCTCGCCCTGACCCCAGACCGGTTCAGCCCACAACTGGCTAAGTCTCCAGCTGCCCACCTGCATGATGCGACACCAGCGGCATCAAGGCGGGCGATGGCGGGTTTGATGTGCAGGTGAAGGTCAAAACCACGCTGGATGGCGCGGTGATCGCCAGCAGTGATGCGGCGGTGGCTCAGGGCAAAAACCGCTTCAGCAGCGAAGGCGGCACAGAGCTGAAGGACATCACCAATTCGGCGAAGTACAGTGCGGACAGCGTGAGCGTTGGGGTGGGAATCTCTGGCGCAGCATCAAAGGATTCCGGCGCCCAACCGGTCCAGAAGTCCGGCCCGGCGCTCAACGGTGCGGGCCTGGGCAGCGACAGTGGCAGTGCTGGCAGCGTGGCCCAGGCGGGTATCAGCGGTATTGCGGGCGATACTTCCGTGCGTAGCGGCGATGTGGGCAGCGGGATCAAGCCGATATTTGATGCGGA
>NZ_JAWDIE010000039.1:0-2316 GCF_037688875.1 Amphibiibacter pelophylacis | reverse complement strand
GTATACCGGCCAGTACGGCAAGGTGGTCCTCGACGCCAATGGCCAGTGGACCTACACGCTGGACCAGTCCAAGCCCGCAGTGACCGGCCTGAACGACGGCGGCAAGCTGACCGATACGGTCAAGTACTTCACCGCCGATGGCACCGAGCAATCCATCACCGTGACGATCAACGGCAGCACCAGCCTGACGGTCGCTGACCAGTCGGCCCTGAACGCCAACCCGGCGCTGGGCGTGGAAGACACCGCGCTGACCGTGGGCTGGAGCCAGTTCGGCGTGTCGGGCTCGGCCAGTCCGTCCATCAAGGTGACCAGCCTGCCCGCCGACGGCGTGCTCAAGCTGGGCGACCAGAATGTGTCTGTCGGCCAGACCATCAGCAAGGCCGCCATCGACGCGGGCCAGCTGAAGTTTGTCCCCGACGCCAACGAATCGGGCAGCAATGCCTTCAGCGCGGCCGGGGTCGGCAACGGCAAAGCGGATTACGCGCAGTTCAAATTCCAGGGCGTGGATGGCACGGCGACGACCGCCGAGCGCACGGCCACTATCGACATCAAGCCCGTCACCGACGCGCCCAGCTGGGGCCCGGTGAGCGACACCGTCACGGTGAGCAGCCAGACGGCCAACACCTACGGCCACGTCAGCTACCTGGAAAACCTCAACGACGGCCAGGCCCAGGGCTGGCGCGCCTACAGCTCGGCCACGCCCAACGTGACCGCGCGCACCGAAATCCTGGTCGAGACGACCTACGGCGGCAGCGATGCCAGCCGCCGCGTGCTGGAGGTGGAATCGGACGCAGGCGTGAACACGCTGGGCCGCACCTTCGCGACCAAGGCGGGCGCCACTTACACCTTCGAGCTGGACTATTCGGCCCGCGCGGGCGCGACGGGCGGCACCGACAGCCAGATCAGCGTGCTGGTCAACGGCAAATCCATCGGCGTGATGAACACGCAGGCCGTGAACTGGTCGCATCACAGCTTCACCTTCGAGGGTTCGGGCTCCGACCTGATCGAGCTGCGCTCGGCCGACGGCAGCAGCGGCGGCGGCATCGTGGACAACATCGCGCTGAGAAGCGATTCGGCCTTCAGCTCCGGCCTGGTGCGCGAGGTGTGGACGGGTCTGGACATTCCCGTCAGCGTGGGCGGATCGGGCGCCGACCTGAACCGGGTCGAGAGCGCCGTGGAATCGGCGGGTGCGGCCACGCGCACGCAGAACATCTCCGACCTGAGCCTGGCCAGCGTGCCGGCCGGCGAGACCAGCCGCGTCTCCGGCCTGATCTATCTGGAAAAAGGTCACACCTACACCTTCAGCGGCGTGGCCGACGACAGCTTCCGCCTGGAAGTGGGCGGCGCGACCACTGTGGCCAGCGCCACTTATGGCAGCAACGGTGGGCAGTTCAGCGGCAGCTTCACCGCGACCGAAGACGCCTGGCACACGCTGACGGTGTTCCACCGCAACGAAGCCGGCCCGGGCCGGCTGGACGTGAACGTCAGCGTCGATGGCGGCCCCGCGAAAGATCTGAACGCGGCCAACTTCCCGCTGGCGCAGGGTCTGGCGCAGCTGAACGACGCGGGCATCCAGGTCAGCGGCCTGCGCGCGAACGAATCGGGCGAGGGTGGCTACTACGTCTCGCAGAAAACCGTGGTCACCACGACGTTGAACGTGGCCTCGGACGGCGCGCAGCCCATCGACATCACCACGCTGCAGAACGCCAAACAGGACATCCCGGCGCTGACGCCCAAGTTCACCGACGTGGACGGCAGCGAGACCGGCAAGGTCGTGCTGCTGGGCCTGACGGAAGGCTTCCGCCTGGTCGACGGCCAGGGCCACGGCTACGGCATCAGCGCGGCCAACGCGGCGCAGGGCATCACGCTCTATGACAGCAAGGGCCCGGCAGCGAACAACTGGGATCTGTCCACGCTGGAAGTGATCCCGCCCAAGGACTACACCGGCACGGTCAACGTGCGTGCGGTGGTCAGCAGCCAGGACGTCGGCGACGTGGCGAAGACCGCCGATCTGCCCATCAAGCTGACCTGGACGCCCATCGACAACATCACGCTGGGCACGGCCGCGACCATTGCGGGCACCGGCACGGGCACCGTGACGGAAGACACCGTGACCTCGGCCAGCGGCAAGCTGGTCGTCACCGACCTGGATGCGGGCGAAGCCGCGCTGATCCCCGGCACGCAGACAGGCACCTACGGCAAGCTGGTCCTGCAGGCCGATGGCGCCTGGAAGTACGAGCTGGACGCCGCCAAATCGCAGCCCCTGAAGGGCGGCGAGACGGTCAGCGAAGTGTTCACCGTCAGCAGCGTCGATGG
>NZ_JAWDIE010000038.1:0-2514 GCF_037688875.1 Amphibiibacter pelophylacis | reverse complement strand
CTCGGTGATGTCCACCTTCTTCGCCTGGATGCCGATATCGCCCTTGGGCGCCAGCACATCGCTGCCGGTCTGCGTGTAGGTCTGACCGGCCTGGATGCTGACGTTGCCGCCTGTACTGCCGATGACGCTGCCTGCGGCGGTGTCACCGGCCTGCTTCTGGGCGCTGCTCTGGCTGCGCGTACCGAGGGTGAGGCTGAGGCCTCCGCCGCCCAGCAGGCCGCTGCTGCGCTTGCTGTAGTCGCTGCTGGAGGCACTGTTTTCTGTCGCGGCGGTGATGTCCACGTTGCGGCCCGCCGTGATCGACGTGCCCGCATCGCTCAGGACGTTGCTGGCTATAAGGGCGACATCGCGGCTCGCGTTGATCGCCACATTGCGGCCCGAGAGTTCGCTGGCCACAGCCTTCGTCTGGTCGCTCGTCGTGCGGCTGGCGATGGTTGTGCTGCTCAGGAAGCCGGAGCTGGTGTGGCGCTGCGCCTGGTCGAAGCTGCTGCTGCTTTCCCCGGCGGCCAGTTTCACATCCCGGCCGTCGGCCGTCACCGCCCCGGCGCTGCTGGACACCGTGGCCGCACGGCCACTGATGTCGCCGCCCGCCTTCAGGGCGATGTCGCCTGCGGCCTGGACTGTCGTGCCCACGTCCTGGCTCTGGTGTACTCGAATTTTTCTATTGATCCAACAGTTGTCAGGGATCAGGGCAGCAGGATGGGGAGAAGGATTTGGGGTGTTTCCATAAAAACAACTATTCCCCCCGCTTTCTGCGTCTTCTATTTCTAAGATAAACGCAGCACGTTAAAATCATCCCTGAAAGGCAAATTACTGAAGACCAAATTCTGCGCCATTCGATTTTCGCGACCGAATCCACTTGACCGGGATTTAAGTCAAAGATATGAGCAAACCAAATAGCAATCACATGTGCATTCCATGCGAAAGCGCAGCCACCGCCATACATCGCCAGCATAATGATAAAAGAGGACGGCCTATCCAAGCGATCAATTCTATCGATCCACACCCCATAAGCATGGTTTAATTTATCAAAAACCAAAGCAATATAATTAATCATTTTTTCTTGTCATCACCCTTCAAATCAATAAAACTTGTGTCAACGCTGATGAATTACGTGAAGACCTACAACCACCTCATTCCGCAGCGGGCTCTCGGGCACATGACACCCGTTCAGGCCCTGAAAGACTGGTACGCCAGAAAGCCTGAACTGTTCAGGAAGCGGGTTTATGATCGGGCGGGTCTTGACATGTAGGAGAAGGCGCTGGCTTGCACCTCGGCGGCCCGTACTGGCAGATCAATCTCAACGACCAGCGTGGCCGCGCCGCCCATGGTGATATGTGTGCCAACTTCGCGACCTCGCGTCGCAGTCAGAATTTTATTTCTGCCGCTGACTTTTACGACGTCTAATCAAAACCACGACAGCACCAACAATGGCAAAGCCCATTAAGGGTAGACCAATGATCAACGATAAGATTTGCCGCCACTCTTTTTTTTCATTATTTATCTCACGATGAATTCCCCAAAAAAACTGATCAAACCAAATAAAAAAATCATAAGAATTCCAAAGAATTAAAATCATCAACATAGAAAATAAAAATATACGGAAAAGCCCTTTGTAAGATTGCATATCAAAAAACTCTCCAGGACCAACTCTTGGATTACTTAGCCAAGAATCAAATCGTCGCCAGTAATTCATTTTTTAGCCCCTTCTTTTGCTTCTTGATTAAATTTTAAATATGGCTGGCTATTGCTAACTACTGCATCGACTGCTCCGCCCAAATAATTTGGATACGGATTCACTCTACCGAAATTTTGAAATAGAATTGGAATTTTTGGATTAATCGGCTCCGCTCTCAATCTGGCCGGAAGTATTATCCTTGAACCTGCTGATACTAGCTTTCCAGAGAATGTCCCAAACGCGCTGAACAAAAATCCACTCCAAACAGAATCAGCAATTCCCTCATTCTCGCCATAAAATTTATTGGTTATCGCCGTATTTATGCCTCCCACGGCCCCGCCAACAAGCGCATTACCAAGTACAGCGCCACCAACAAAAGGAACCGATAATCCAGCAGTCGCTGCGGACACCAAGGTTTTCCCGACCTTATACTCTCTACCTTGGTGAAGTTGCGCTAAGACATTAAACCCGCCAGCCAAGCCTCCGCCAAGTGCTATTCGACTTGGTACTGCGGCAGATGCCCAAGTTGCCCCAAGAGTCTTCAAGCCGACACCGCCCCCAAAAAGAATGGCCGCATCTAATGTCGACTTGGCAGCTCTTGCATGGAAGCTCCCTTCCCGTGGGTCTTCAGGCTCGCCAACAGTTGACACATTCAATACAAAACCTCGGTTGGGACTATCCGCCCAAACAAATTCCCCTGATTTGCCCTTAGTGATATTCCCCTTAGCGACTGCATCCTGGATAAGGCTGTTGCAGGCCACCGAACTGGCTTCGGGGCCGCCACCGCAGGCCGCGCCAAGCTTGCGGTCTCTCTCTTGCGACAGCGCTGACAGCTT
>NZ_JAWDIE010000037.1:0-2522 GCF_037688875.1 Amphibiibacter pelophylacis | reverse complement strand
GCCCCCCTGGTGCTGTCTGCCATACGCAGCGCCGACGCCGCGCCCTACCCCGACCCGAACCACACCCGGCTGCGCCAGCGCCTGGCCACGCTGCATGGCGTGGCGCCCGGCCAGATTGATGTGGCCGCCAGCGCCAGCGAAGCCATCCAGCGCCTGAGCGCTGCCTGGGCGCTGGCCACGCAGCGGCGCGGCGCCTTCACCGCGCCCATTCCCGGCTATGGCGATTACGCCCGCAGCGCCCGGGCGCAAGGCCTGCCGCTGAACGCTGCTGCCGAAGCAGGCTCGCCCGTCCTGCACTGGCACACCTGGCCGGGCAGCCCGCACGGCCATCTGCCGCCCCACGCCACCGCCCCGAAAGCGACAGACGATATCCATGTGCTGGACTTGGCTTACTGGCCGCTGCTGCTGGCTGACTATGGCGCAGACGGCGCCGCGGCCAACACCGCCGACCCGCTGAATCTGGCCCTGCTGCGCAGCCGGGGCGGCGAGGCCGCGAACACCGTGCAGCTCTGGACGCCCAACAAGGCGCTGGGACTGACCGGCGTGCGCGGCGCCTATCTGGTCTGGCCGCAGGCCGATGCCAGCCCGCTGCAAGCCGCCCTGCGCAAGCACGTTCAGGCACTGGAGCCCTCGTGGCCGCTGGGCGCGCACGCGGTCGCGATGCTGGAGGCCTGGTGCTGGCCCGCCACGCAGGTCTGGCGATGCGGCACGCTGCCGGTGCTGGCCGGGTGGCTGTCGCGGCTGGATGAGCGGCTGGCGGATTTGGGCTGGCAGCGCGAGCCAGCGCACGAGACGGGATCCCCCCGCGCCCCTTTTGGCCTCTGGGCGCCACCGCCCGCGCTGGCCGGACGCCTGGAGGCCATCGGGCACGATTTGCGCGCCCACGGCCTGCACTGGCGCGAAACAACTTCCCTGGGCCGGCCCGGCCACGTGCGCCTGCGCGCCCTGCCGCCGCCCGCGCAAGACGTCCTGCTGGATCGTCTGGCCGCTTTTGGGTCTTCAAGCCGGACTGCGACTGCAAGACCGGCCGCCCCCGAGACGGAAGCGCCGCTGGCGCCCTGCATTCTGGTGCTGGGCACGACCAGCCACGCGGGCAAAAGCTGGCTGGCCACGGCGCTGTGCCGCTGGTACGCGCGCCAGGGCCTGCGCGTGCGCCCCTTCAAGGCGCAGAACATGAGCAACAACGCGCGTGTGGTCGCGCTGTCAGCCGACGACCCCGACGGCGGCTGGGGCGAGATCGGCAGCGCACAGTACCTGCAGGCGCTGGCCGCCGGGGTGACGCCCGATGTGGGCATGAACCCCGTGCTGCTCAAGCCCGAAGCCGACTGCCGCAGCCAGGTGCTGGTACTGGGCCGCCCCGATGCGGCGCTGAACCGCATGCCCTGGCGCGAACGCGCCCGCCACCTGGCGCCGCTGGCACTGCAGGCGCTGCAGGATCTGCGCCGCCGCTGCGATCTGGTCATCATTGAAGGCGCCGGGTCGCCCGCCGAGATCAATCTGGCCGACACGGATTACGTCAACCTGGGCACGGCGCGCGCCAGCCAGGCCGCCACGCTGCTGGTCTGCGACATCGACCGCGGCGGCGCCTTCGCCCACGTGCTGGGCACGCACGCCTGCCTGCCCGCCGACGTGCAGGCGCTGCTACGCGGCTACGTGCTCAACCGCTTCCGGGGCGACGCCGCACTGCTGGCGCCCGGCCCCGAGCTGGTGCACCAGCGCTGCGGCCTGCCCTTGCTGGGCGTTTTGCCCATGTGGTACGGCCACGGCCTGCCCGAAGAAGACGGCCTGATCGACGAGGCCCACCCGGCCAACCGCCCCATCGCGCCAGCCTTGGGCGAGCGCCTCGTCGGCATCGTCTGCCCGCCGCGCATCAGCAATCTGGACGAGTTCCAGCCCCTGCGCCACCGCCCCGGCGTGCGCCTGCGCTGGGTGCGCCACAGCCGCGATCTGGCCGGCCTGAATCTGCTGGTGCTGCCCGGCTCCAAAGCCGTCGCCAGCGACCTGGCCTGGCTGCGCGCACAGGGGCTGGAGGATGGCATCCGCGCGCACGCCGCTGCAGGGCGCCCGCTGCTGGGCGTGTGCGGCGGCCTCCAGATGCTTGGCGAGCGCCTGATCGATCCGCACGGGGTGGATGGCGACGCGCTGGGCCTGGGCCTGCTGCCGCTGGACACCGTCTTCGCCCCGGACAAAACCCTGGCCCGCGTGACGCTCCGCTGGTCCACCTGCGATGGGCCCTGGCAGGCGCTGTCCGGCCTGCCCCTGACGGGCTATGAAATCCACCACGGCCAGACCCGCGCCACTTCAGGCACCACTCCAGGCGCAACATCAGGCGCTACCCCGGACAATACAGGCCTGACCCCTGTTCTGGCCCACGCCGACGGCACGCCCCTGGGCTGGCAGCGCGGCCCGGTGCTGGGGCTCTACGCCCACGGCCTTTTTGAGAACCCCCAGCTGCTGGACGCCCTGCTGCCCCGGCCCACAGGCGCCAGCGCCGCTGCGCCGCTGGACAGCGTCTTCGACGC
>NZ_JAWDIE010000036.1:0-5866 GCF_037688875.1 Amphibiibacter pelophylacis | reverse complement strand
CAAAAACCGCTTGCGTATCCCAGGGTTTGTGCTACATTAACGCCTTTCCCGCAGAGACAAGCCAGCGTCGCAAGGCAAAAGCAGTCAAAACGGTGAAGCGGTCAAGGTGTTTCATGACTGTCTTCAATAACCCTTCAGCATGAAGGGTGTTGACAGAAAGTGAAATTGCTCTGATAATTCCGCTTCTGTGCTGATGACGACAAACGTTGTTTCAGCAAGTTCTTTAAAAACCAGCAGCCAACAAGCGTGGGTGTTTGATGCCGTGAGGCAAATGCAGTTTACTGCAGAGCTTAACAGCTCACAAACACTCATGGAAATAGAAGTGAAGTTCACTTCAATTCCGTTTTTATGAGTAATTTTCAAGATCGAACTGAAGAGTTTGATCCTGGCTCAGATTGAACGCTGGCGGCATGCCTTACACATGCAAGTCGAACGGTAACAGGTCTTCGGATGCTGACGAGTGGCGAACGGGTGAGTAACGCATCGGAACGTGTCCAGTAGTGGGGGATAGCCCGGCGAAAGCCGGATTAATACCGCATACAACCTACGGGTAAAAGGGGGGGATCGCAAGACCTCTCGCTATTGGAGCGGCCGATGTCAGATTAGGTAGTTGGTGGGGTAAAGGCCCACCAAGCCGACGATCTGTAGCTGGTCTGAGAGGACGACCAGCCACACTGGGACTGAGACACGGCCCAGACTCCTACGGGAGGCAGCAGTGGGGAATTTTGGACAATGGACGAAAGTCTGATCCAGCCATGCCGCGTGCGGGAAGAAGGCCTTCGGGTTGTAAACCGCTTTTGTCAGGGAAGAAAAGCCGCATGCTAATACCGTGCGGTCATGACGGTACCTGAAGAATAAGCACCGGCTAACTACGTGCCAGCAGCCGCGGTAATACGTAGGGTGCAAGCGTTAATCGGAATTACTGGGCGTAAAGCGTGCGCAGGCGGCTTTGCAAGACAGATGTGAAATCCCCGGGCTCAACCTGGGAACTGCATTTGTGACTGCAAGGCTAGAGTACGGTAGAGGGGAGTGGAATTCCGCGTGTAGCAGTGAAATGCGTAGATATGCGGAGGAACACCGATGGCGAAGGCAGCTCCCTGGACCTGTACTGACGCTCATGCACGAAAGCGTGGGGAGCAAACAGGATTAGATACCCTGGTAGTCCACGCCCTAAACGATGTCAACTGGTTGTTGGGAGGGTTTCTTCTCAGTAACGTAGCTAACGCGTGAAGTTGACCGCCTGGGGAGTACGGCCGCAAGGTTGAAACTCAAAGGAATTGACGGGGACCCGCACAAGCGGTGGATGATGTGGTTTAATTCGATGCAACGCGAAAAACCTTACCTACCCTTGACATGTACGGAACTTGGCAGAGATGCCTTGGTGCCCGCAAGGGAGCCGTAACACAGGTGCTGCATGGCCGTCGTCAGCTCGTGTCGTGAGATGTTGGGTTAAGTCCCGCAACGAGCGCAACCCTTATCATCAGTTGCTACGCAAGGGCACTCTGATGAGACTGCCGGTGATAAACCGGAGGAAGGTGGGGATGACGTCAGGTCCTCATGGCCCTTATGGGTAGGGCTACACACGTCATACAATGGCCGGTACAGAGGGTTGCCAAACCGCGAGGTGGAGCCAATCCCAGAAAACCGGTCGTAGTCCGGATCGCAGTCTGCAACTCGACTGCGTGAAGTCGGAATCGCTAGTAATCGCGGATCAGCATGCCGCGGTGAATACGTTCCCGGGTCTTGTACACACCGCCCGTCACACCATGGGAGCGGGTCTCGCCAGAAGCAGGTAGCCTAACCGCAAGGAGGGCGCTTGCCACGGCGGGGTTCGTGACTGGGGTGAAGTCGTAACAAGGTAGCCGTATCGGAAGGTGCGGCTGGATCACCTCCTTTCTGGAAACGACAAAACGGCACGGACCGCTGCATGCAGTGGTCAATGACCGTAGTCTACGCCGTAGCGGCGTCAGGCACCCACTCTTGTTGGCTGCTGTCAAGCATGACATGCACATGGCACTGCGCCGGTGATGTACCAGTGTTGTACTACAGGCCGAGGTTCAGGCACCGGCCTGCGGCACGGGTCTGTAGCTCAGCTGGTTAGAGCACCGTCTTGATAAGGCGGGGGTCGTTGGTTCGAGTCCAACCAGACCCACCAACCGAAGATGCCGGGGGATTAGCTCAGCTGGGAGAGCACCTGCTTTGCAAGCAGGGGGTCGTCGGTTCGATCCCGTCATCCTCCACCAGTCCATGTAAAAACGTCATGCTTCGTGCACCGAAGCCAGACACCAGCGCGCAAGGCGCTCTGGTGTCTGCCTTTGTTGGCATGCTCTTTAACAATCCATAGAGTCAAAAGTAATCAGATAGCCGGCAGTATCGGGTGCGCAAGCATCCACCGTCGCTGCCGGCTGCAATGATTGCGTCCGTAAACATGAAAACAGAATGTCATGTGGCCGAAAGGCTGCGTGACTCAAGTACGATTGGAATACAGACGGCGAACGTAAATACTCATCAATCCTGACAGAGAAAAAGGCTGTCAGGCGCATCGCAAGATGCGTAAGTGTCACTCCTGTAGCTCTGGCAAGTCCAGTGTTATAGGGTCAAGTGAACAAGTGCATGTGGTGGATGCCTAGGCGATTACAGGCGACGAAGGACGTGATAGCCTGCGATAAGCTTCGGGGAGCTGGCAAATAAGCTTTGATCCGGAGATTTCCGAATGGGGAAACCCACCCTTAGGGGTATCGCATGATGAATACATAGTCATGCGAGGCGAACCGAGTGAACTGAAACATCTAAGTAGCTCGAGGAAAAGACATCAACCGAGATTGCGGAAGTAGTGGCGAGCGAAACCGCAAGAGCCCTGCACTCTTTAGCAGACAGACTAACAGAACGCGCTGGAAATCGCGGCCATAGTGGGTGATAGCCCCGTATGTGAAAGTCTTTCTGTGGAACTAGGTGTGCGACAAGTAGGGCGGGACACGTGAAATCCTGTCTGAAGATGGGGGGACCATCCTCCAAGGCTAAATACTCGTAATCGACCGATAGTGAACCAGTACCGTGAGGGAAAGGCGAAAAGAACCCCGGGAGGGGAGTGAAATAGATCCTGAAACCGCATGCATACAAAAAGTCGGAGCCTTCGGGTGACGGCGTACCTTTTGTATAATGGGTCAGCGACTTACATTCAGTGGCAAGCTTAACCGAATAGGGGAGGCGCAGGGAAACCGAGTCCGAACAGGGCGATCAAGTCGCTGGGTGTAGACCCGAAACCAGGTGATCTATCCATGGCCAGGATGAAGGTGCCGTAACAGGTGCTGGAGGTCCGAACCGACTAGTGTTGCAAAACTAGCGGATGAGCTGTGGATAGGGGTGAAAGGCTAAACAAACCTGGAGATAGCTGGTTCTCTCCGAAAACTATTTAGGTAGTGCCTCAGGTATTACCGACGGGGGTAGAGCACTGTTATGGCTAGGGGGTCATGGCGACTTACCAAACCATTGCAAACTCCGAATACCGTCGAGTACAGCCTGGGAGACAGTGCACCGGGTGCTAACGTCCGGACACAAGAGGGAAACAACCCAGACCGCCAGCTAAGGTCCCCAAAATTGGCTAAGTGGGAAACGAAGTGGGAAGGCTAAAACAGTCAGGATGTTGGCTTAGAAGCAGCCATCATTTAAAGAAAGCGTAATAGCTCACTGATCGAGTCGTCCTGCGCGGAAGATGTAACGGGGCTAAGCCAGTTACCGAAGCTGCGGATTCACAGTTTACTGTGAGTGGTAGGAGAGCGTTCTGTAAGCCTGCGAAGGTGGATTGTGAAGTCTGCTGGAGGTATCAGAAGTGCGAATGCTGACATGAGTAGCGTTAAAGGGGGTGAAAAGCCCCCTCGCCGTAAGCGCAAGGTTTTCTACGCAACGTTCATCGACGTAGAGTGAGTCGGCCCCTAAGGCGAGGCAGAGATGCGTAGTTGATGGGAAACGGGTTAATATTCCCGTACCGATGTGCAGTGCGATGTGGGGACGAAGAAGGTTAGCTCGGCCAGGCGATGGTTGTCCTGGTTGAAGCCCGTAGTCATGCCCGTCAGGCAAATCCGGCGGGCTTAGATGAGAGGTGATAACGAGAGGGGCTTGCCCCTTGAAGTGAGTGATACCCAGCTTCCAGGAAAAGCCACTAAGCTTCAGCTGCACACGACCGTACCGCAAACCGACACTGGTGCGCGAGATGAGTATTCTAAGGCGCTTGAGAGAACTCTGGAGAAGGAACTCGGCAAATTGATACCGTAACTTCGGGAGAAGGTATGCCCCAAGTCAGTGAACCCGTACAGGGGGAGCTAAAAGGGGTTGCAAAAAATCGGTGGCTGCGACTGTTTATTAAAAACACAGCACTCTGCAAAGACGAAAGTCGACGTATAGGGTGTGACGCCTGCCCGGTGCTGGAAGATTAAATGATGGGGTGCAAGCTCTTGATTGAAGTCCCAGTAAACGGCGGCCGTAACTATAACGGTCCTAAGGTAGCGAAATTCCTTGTCGGGTAAGTTCCGACCTGCACGAATGGCGTAACGATGGCCACACTGTCTCCTCCAGAGACTCAGCGAAGTTGAAATGTTTGTGATGATGCAATCTCCCCGCGGAAAGACGGAAAGACCCCATGAACCTTTACTGTAGCTTTACATTGGACTTTGAACAGATCTGTGTAGGATAGGTGGGAGGCTTTGAAGCGTGAACGCCAGTTTGCGTGGAGCCGTCCTTGAAATACCACCCTGGTGTGTTTGAGGTTCTAACCTTGGCCCGTGAATCCGGGTTGGGGACAGTGTATGGTGGGCAGTTTGACTGGGGCGGTCTCCTCCCAAAGTGTAACGGAGGAGTTCGAAGGTACGCTAGGTACGGTCGGAAATCGTGCTGATAGTGCATAGGCATAAGCGTGCTTGACTGCGAGACTGACAAGTCGAGCAGGTAGGAAACTAGGACTAAGTGATCCGGTGGTTCTGTATGGAAGGGCCATCGCTCAACGGATAAAAGGTACTCTGGGGATAACAGGCTGATACCGCCCAAGAGTTCATATCGACGGCGGTGTTTGGCACCTCGATGTCGGCTCATCTCATCCTGGGGCTGTAGCCGGTCCCAAGGGTATGGCTGTTCGCCATTTAAAGAGGTACGTGAGCTGGGTTTAAAACGTCGTGAGACAGTTTGGTCCCTATCTTCCGTGGGCGCTGCAGATTTGAGGAAGCCTGCTCCTAGTACGAGAGGACCGGAGTGGACGCACCTCTGGTGTACCTGTTGTCACGCCCGTGGCATCGCAGGGTAGCTAAGTGCGGAAGAGATAACCGCTGAAAGCATCTAAGCGGGAAACTCGTTCCAAGATAAGATCTGCCGGGGCCTAGAGCCCCCTGAAGGGTCGTTCGAGACCAGGACGTACATAGGCTGGGTGTGGAAGCGCAGTAATGCGTTGAGCTAACCAGTACTAATTGCCCGTGAGGCTTGACCCTATAACCCTGAGCTTGCTGCTGCGAAGAGCGTGGCGGACGGGTTGTGGTGGTGATACGAATTGATGAGGCAGGATTGCTGTAAAGGCAAGCTGCACGACGCCGGTCTGTATGAACCGAGCGTGCTTGAGCTGTTGAAGTGAAACGGACACAAGAGCGATCATTGCGCCAGCGCGAAGCTGGAATCTGATGAAAAGACTTTATGGATGAACTCTGGCTGAAAGCTGCGCGAGCGGTGATCAGTTGGAGACAGTTCAGCCTGATGACCATAGCAAGGTGGTCCCACTCCTTCCCATCCCGAACAGGACAGTGAAACGCCTTAGCGCCGATGATAGTGCAGATGCCTGTGTGAAAGTAGGACATCGTCAGGCTTTTATTCTGGACAGCCCCCGCAG
>NZ_JAWDIE010000035.1:0-8906 GCF_037688875.1 Amphibiibacter pelophylacis | reverse complement strand
TCATCCGCCCGCCACGGCGCGCGGTGCGCCGGGCTTTATGGCCCTGTCTGAAAGAAGTCGATGAAGAAACTGCTGATTCCCACTCTGACCGTGTGCGCTGCGCTGCTGGCGGGCTGCGCCGCTATGTCGCCCCAGGGCCTGTCGCACGGCGCTGCGGCCGATACCCCGGCGGGCGCCACGGCGGGCAAGCCGGTCCACTGGGGCTATTCCGGCCACGCTGGCCCTGAGCACTGGGCGGAAATCTCGCCCGAATTTGGTTCGTGCAACGGCAAGAACCAGTCGCCGATCAACCTGACCCGCTTCGTGGACGCCAAACTGGCGCCGCTGAACCCGGTCTACCAGGCGGGTGGCCAGAGCATCATCAACAACGGCCACACGGTGCAGATCAACTACGCGCCGGGCAGTTTCATCACGGTGGATGGCGACCGCTACGAGCTCAAGCAGTTCCACTTCCACGAGCCCAGCGAGAACCACATCGACGGCAAGGCCTACCCGCTGGAAATGCACCTGGTGCACGCCGACAGCAAAGGCAATCTGGCCGTGATCGCGGTGATGTTCGAAGAGGGCGCTGAAAACCCCGCGCTGGATGCCTTCTGGAACCAGCTGCCCATGGAAGAAGGCCCGGTCCAGGCGCTGAAAGCCCCGGTCAACGTCGCGACGCTGCTGCCCACCAACCCGGGCTACTACCGCTACAACGGCTCGCTGACCACGCCGCCGTGCTCGGAAGGCGTGCGCTGGTTGGTGATGAAAACGCCGCTGACGGCGTCCAAAGCGCAGCTGGCTGCGTTTGCCCATGCGATGAAGGACAGCCCGGACAACCGGCCGCTGCAGCCGCTGAACGCGCGCAGCGTGCTTCGGTAATCAGTCCGCTGCACTGGTCTGGGGCGGCACTTCGGGGGGCCGCTCCAGCCACATCGCATCCCCATAGCTGAAAAAGCGGTAGCCCTGCGCCACGGCGTGGGCGTAGAGCTGGCGGATGCGCCCGTATCCGGCCAGCGCTGAAACCAGCATCAGCAGGGTGGATTTGGGCAGGTGGAAGTTGGTGATGAGCGCATCGACCACGCGCCAGCGGTAACCGGGCGTGATGAAGATGTCGGTGTCGCGCTGGCCCGCGTGCAGCGTGCCGTCGGCATCCGCCATGGATTCCAGGGCGCGGACGCTGGTTGTACCCACGGCCACGATGCGCCCGCCCGCCTGTCGCGCCGCTGCGATGGCGGCCACGGTGGCGGGGGGAATTTCCAGCCATTCGCTGTGCATGGTGTGCTGGCGCACGTCGTCGTGGCGCACGGGCTGGAAGGTGCCCGCGCCCACGTGCAGCGTCACGGTGGCAATAGGGACGCCCTGCTCGCGGATGCGCTGCAGCAGCGCCTCGTCAAAGTGCAGCGAGGCCGTGGGCGCCGCCACGGCGCCGGGCGTGCGCGCCATGACGCTCTGGTAGCGCTCGGCGTCCTGAGCGTCATCGGCGCGGCTGATGTAGGGCGGCAGTGGCAGGTAGCCATGGCGCTCCAGCAGGGCATAGGCGTCGCCGCTGCGCGTGTCAAAGCGCAGGTGGAAGAGGCCGTTGTCTGGCCCGCAGCGGCCCAGCACTTGGGCGGCAAAGCCGGTACCCTCAGCCGCATCCGCATCGTCCAGCCCCAGATGAATCACGCTGCCTGCGGTCGGCGATTTGCTGGCGCGCACATGCGCCCAGACTTCGCGGGCGACGCCGTCGCTGGCGGGCAGCACGCGCTCGACGAGCGCTTCGATGCGGCCGCCGCTGGACTTGCGGCCGTGCAGGCGGGCGCGCAGCACGCGGGTGTCGTTCATGACCAGCACATCGCCTGCGCGCAAAAGACTGGGCAGATCGGTGAAATGGCGGTCCACCGGCGCGGCGCCGCTGCCGTCCAGCAGGCGCGAGGCGCTGCGCTGCGCGGTAGGCTGCTGCGCGATCAGCTCGGGCGGCAGGTCGTAGTCGTAGCTGGAGAGCCGGTTCAGGTCAGGCGTTTGGGCGTCGTCGGGGATGTCACGCATGGTCAGCAGGAAAAATCAGGCCGCAGAAAAACGCCACACGCCCTGCGCGTCGCGGCGGCGCTGCAATTGGCCGTCGTGCCACAGCAGGTGCAGGTGGGCCAGCGTTTCGCCCATGGCGAAGGTGGTCTGGTGCATGTCCAGATCGCGGCGGAACAGAACGGGCATCAGCTCGGCGGCGCTGCGCGGCGCGTCCCGGCAGAAGGCCAGGGTTTCGGCCAGACGCTGGCGATGGTGCTCCTGAAGCTGCTCGCGGCGCGTGTGCAGTCCGGTGAAGGGGCGGCCGTGGGCGGGCAGCACCAGGGTGTCGTCCGGGAGATCGGCCATGTCGTCCAGCGAGCGCAGGAAGAGCGCCAGCGGGTTGCCTTCGGGCTCGTGCATGAAGACGCTGACGTTGGTGGAAATGCGCGGCAGCACCATGTCCCCGGCCAGCAGGATGCGGCGCTGCGGCTCAAAGAGGGCGATGTGCTCGGGCGCGTGGCCATAACCGGCAATGCAGCGCCAATGGCCGTTGGCCAGCGGCAGGGTCTGGCCGTGGACCAGGCGGCGGTAGCGGTCCGGCACAGCGGGCACCATGTCGCTGTAGAAGGTGCCGCGCGCGCGGATGCGGTCTAGCAGCACTGGGTCGCTCAAGCCCTGGCTGCGGAAGAACTCGGCCGCGCCGCTGCCGCTGAGGCCGTTGCTGCTGGAGACGCTGTTGCGCGCGCTGACCCAGTCGGACAGGCTCATGTGGACCAGCAGATCGTCGCCCTCGCGCGCCCAGCGCTGGACCAGCCAGTGCGCCAGGCCCATGTGATCGGGGTGCATGTGCGTGACGATGACGCGCACCACGGGCAGGCCCTGCAGGTGCTGCGCGAAGACGGCCTCCCAGGCGTCGCGCGTGGCGGGCATGTCGGTGCCGCAGTCGACGATGGCCCAGCCGTCCAGCCAGCCGCCGTCCGGCCGGCGCACGCGGTCGCGCACCAGCCACAGGTTGATGTGGTTGAGCGCAAAGGGCAGCGTCATGCGCACCCACAGCACGCCGTCGGCCACGGCGCAGGCCTCGCCGGGCGCGGGCTGCAGATCGCCCAGCGGGTAGTGCAACGCCAGCTCGTGCTCGTGCGGACGGGGCGGCAGGGGGCGCTCGGGCGCAGCGGCGGGCGTGGGGATGACGGTCATGGCGGCGTTCCGGACAGAGTAGGGGCAGGCAGCAGGCCCGCCGACGGTTCTGGACGGGCTGTGTAGAATCAGCCCGCCTATCTTCACTGCCGCGCATTATCCGGAGATTGTCCGGAGCCTGCTGCCCCAGGGCCGCGGCGCGCACGACTTTCAGGATGACACCATGAGCGACGATTTGACCCAGGATCTGGACCAGCTGCTGCAGAACAACAAGTCCTGGGCGGCCCGCTGCGAAGCGCAGCGCCCCGGATTCTTCACGACGCTGACCAAGCAGCAGTCGCCGCAATACCTGTGGATCGGCTGCGCCGACAGCCGTGTGCCCGCCAACGATCTGGTCGGTCTGCTTCCCGGCGAGCTGTTCGTGCACCGCAACATCGCCAACCTGGTGGTGCACAGCGACATCAACGCCATGTCGGTGATCCAGTTTGCGGTGGACCAGCTGGCGGTGCGCCATATTCTGGTGGTGGGACACTCGCGCTGCAGCGGCGTGCGTGCGGCGCTGGAAAACCAGCGCATCGGCATCGCCGACCTGTGGCTGGGTCACCTCAAAGACGTGCGCCGCAGCCACCAGGACTGGCTGTCCACGCTGCCCGACGTGGACGCCCGCCTGGATGCGCTGTGCGAGCTGAACGTGCTGGAGCAGTCGCTCAACCTGTGCCGCACGCAGACCGTGCAGGACGCCTGGGCGCGCGGGCAGTCGGTCATCATCCACGGCTGGGTTTACGGTCTGCACAACGGCCTGATGGACGACATGAGCGTGACCGTGTCCAGCGCTGACGATGCCAAACCCACCTACCAGCGCGCGCTGGCGGCCCTGAAACGCCGTCACGAAGAGCGCCACGGCCTGCCGCTGTCGGCCTGACCGGGTCAGGCCTGCGGGTGCAGCAGGCTCATGGGGCGGGTTTCGTTCTCGATGCTGCCGTCGTAGAGCACCGTGGTGTCGCGCCCCTGCGCCTTGGCGGCATACAGGGCGCGGTCGGCGCATTCGTACATCGTCGAGCGCTGCAGGTCCACCACCTCGTGGCTGGGCCACCAGGCCACGCCCAGGCTGACCGTCAGGCGCTGCAGCGGGCTGGCGACGTGCGGATGGCCCAGCTGGCGCACGCGCAGGCCCAGCGTGCGCGCCAGTTCCAGGGCCTCGATGCCGCTGCCGCAGTCCATGAAAAAGCCGAACTCTTCGCCGCCCAGGCGGAAGAGATCAATCTGTTGCGCAGCCAGCGTCTGCTGCAGTGCGCTGGCGATCAGGCGCAGGGCGTTGTCACCCTGCTGGTGGCCGTAGTGGTCGTTGTAGTGCTTGAAGTGATCCACGTCGAGCATGCACAGACCCATGGGGCGACCGTGGCTCATGCAGTCCAGCTGGATGCGGTCGCAGGTGTCGTTGAAGTGGCGGCGGTTGAATACGCCGGTCAGCTCGTCGGTGATGGATTTCTGGCGCAGGATGTGGTTGTCGCTCTGCAGCTGCATCTGGCGGCGCTGGGCGTCCTGCTGCAGGGCGTGTTCGCGGTCGCGCACCTCGGCTTCGCGGCGCAGGGTGCGCAGCTCGCGCAGGTGCTGGCCGACGCTGTAGAGCAGGTAGTAATAGCCCAGCCCCAGCCCCAGCTCCATGCTGAAATAGGGCGTGATCCAGCCCGGCATCAGCCCCAGGGCGTCCAGCGCCGTGGCCAGAACCGACATCTGCGCGGCCGTAAAAGCCACCAGGAAGCGGCGTGCAAAACCTGCGCCCTGCCAGGCCACGCGCAGTGCCAGCGCCATGATCCCGACCAGCAGCGGTCCTGCTGACCCCAGAATGATCAGCCAGGCTGGCCCGTAATACCCCAGCAGCGCCAGTACCGGCACACAGGCCAGAGGCAGTAGCAGAAGCTGCAGGGCGCGCACCGCCCAGGTCCAGCCCTTGAGCGCCGGGCGCAGATAGGCCAGCGAAAACTGGATGAAGGTCAGCGCGGCCAGCGCCGTGACCGTGGTCAGGACATTGTTGGACAGATCCGGGTGACGCGGCAGCAGGTACTGTGAGATGAAGCCGTGAAAGCCCGCATACCAGCCCATGAAAAAAATCAGGTGCACGCCCAGCCAGGCGTAAACCACCTCGACCCGTGCCAGCATCAGCGTGTAAATTGTTGCGCCCATCAGCAGGCCCAGAAAGAGCGACAGCCCCGCCGTGGTGCGCGTGGCCTGCTCCAGATAGGTGATGCTGTCCGACAGCGAGATGTCCACCACGTCCATCAGGCCGTCATAAGAGTCCAGCCGGACGTAGACCTCCACAGTGCTGCGCGACGGCACGGTGATGCGCTGGCTGATCTGGCGCAGCGGCAGGTCGCGCTCGGCAAAAGGGCGTCGGTCGCCGGTGACCTGGACGGTGCTTGTGCCGCGCACGGCATCGACCACATACCACTGCGCATCGTCCTGCACGGCGCTGCCCAGATCGGCCACCAGGCGCACTGGCGCCGGATCGGGGTTGACCAGTTCAAAGCGCAGCCACCAGGCCGAAGGGGTGTAGCCCAGGCTCAGACGCTCTTCGTGCAGCGGCTGCCAGGGGTGTGGCTGACTGCGCAGCTGGGGCACTTCCAGTGTGTGCTGCGGGTCTTCCAGAAGCTGGGCGTGCGGCAGCACCGGCACATCCGCCATACGCGGCGTCACGATGATGGCCTGAGGCGGCCCACTCTGCGCAGGCGTGCTGGACATGCTCCAGGCGGGCGCCAGCAGCAGTGTCAGCAGCAGGGCCGCCAGGATGCGCATCATGGGGAGCGGAAGCCGAAAGGCCCTCAGCGGGCCAGGGATTCGGTGGGCGCCAGGGCCTCCAGCGCCTCGTCAGCCGTCAGTACGCTGGCGTACATCGGAAACAGGCTGTCGCAGAACACGCTCTGCTCGGTGGCGTTGCGCCCGGCCGTGCAGTCGGACAGTACGCCCACCTTGTAGCCTTGGTCGGCGGCGTAACGCGCCGTGGAATCGATGCAGATCGACGTCACTACGCCCGCCAGCAGGACCTGGCTGATGCTGTTTTCGCGCAACACCTGCAGCAGGCTGGTGCCGTGAAAGGCGTTGAAGCCGCGCTTGCCTGGCACCACGCGCACGCGTGGTGCGCGTTGCAGCAGCGGCTCTATCGTGTCGCAGCCAGGCTGTCCGGCGGCAAAGGCGCCGCGCTCGCGGATCAGTTTGAGGATGCCCACGGGCTCTTCCATTTCCGGGTAGCCGGGCTGGAAGACGATGGGCGTGGCCAGCACCAGCACATCGGAGGGCAGGGCATCAACCAGCCGCAGGGTATTGTCCAGAACCGACTGGGCCTGGTGGTGCACGACGCCGTGCAGGGCCCCTTCGGGCGCGAAGTAATCGTTCTGGAAGCCGATCAGAATGACGGCTGTGTGCCGGGTGTCCATGCATCCTCCCTGATAAATAGGTTTCGGGTGATTGTGCGAGATGCTTCACGGCGCTGCACGGCAGATTTCCTGCCAAACCGGCAGTATTTCCGCAACCGTGCGCGCAGATGCGGGGCGGTGGCACACTGGACTTTGCAACCTGAGGAGATACGGCATGAAACTGGACGATCTGGTGATCGCGGGCGCGCCCGCCATGACGGCTTTGCGCCGCGACATTCACGCCCACCCCGAGCTGGGTTTCGAGGAAACCCGCACCAGCGCCCTGGTCGCCGAGCGCCTGCGCGCCTGGGGCTACGAGGTCACGACCGGCATCGCCGGAACAGGCGTGGTCGGCGTGCTGAAAAACGGTTCGAGCCCACGCAGCGTGGGTCTGCGCGCCGACATGGACGCCCTGCCCATGACCGAAATCAACACGTTTGAGCACGCCAGCACTGTCCCGGGACGCATGCACGGCTGCGGCCACGACGGCCACACCGCCATGCTGCTGTCGGCCGCGCAGGTGCTGGCGCAGACGCGCCGCTTCGACGGCACGGTCAACCTGGTCTTCCAGCCGGCCGAAGAAGGCGGCGGCGGTGCGCGGGAGATGGTCCGCGCCGGGCTGTTCGAGCGCTTTCCGATGGACGCCATTTTCGGCATCCACAACTGGCCCGGTATGGCGCAGGGGCACGCGGCCGTCGCCACTGGTCCGGTGATGGGCTCCAGCAACGAGTTCCGCCTGGTCGTCCACGGCAAGGGCGGGCACGCCGCCATGCCGCACACCACGGTGGACCCGGTGCTGGTCGCCTGCCAGCTGGTCCAGGCGCTGCAGGGCATCATCACCCGCAACCGCGAGCCCTCGGACAGCGCGGTGCTGTCAGTGACCATGATCCACGCGGGCGAAGCCACCAACGTCATCCCCGACCACTGCGTCATCGAAGGCACGGTGCGCACCTTCACGCTGGAAGCGCTGGACCTGATCGAGCAGCGCATGCGCGATATGGTGGGCCCTTTCTGCGCCGCCTTTGGCGCGAGCTGCGAGTTCCGCTTCGACCGCAACTACCCGCCGACCATCAACCACGCGGCCGAGACCGATTTCGTGCGCGGTGTGCTGCAGGACGTCTGCGGCGCCGAGCAGGTCCACGCCTTCACGCCCACGCTGGGTGCCGAGGATTTCAGCTACTTCCTGCTGGAGAAGCCCGGCTGCTACTTCGTGCTGGGCAACGGCCAGGGCGAGCACCGTCCGGGCGGCCACGGCGCCGGCCCCTGCGTGCTGCACAACCCCAGTTACGATTTCAACGACGCGCTCATCCCGATTGGCGGCAGCGTGTGGGTGCGGCTGGCGGAGAAGTATCTGGGGGCGGTCGCCACGTGAGTCCGCCGCAGGTGAGGTTATTCCCCCGCCTGCCCCAGCCTCTCCAGCAGCTGCCGCGCCGCGTCCTGTTCGGCGATGCGCCGTGATCTGCCGTGGCCGCGTGCCTGCAGCGGCTCGCTGCCCGGGGCGAGTTCGATGGTGGCGTCCACCTCGAACTGCTGCTCGTGATCGCGGCCGTGCACGGCGTGGATGCGGTACTGCGGCAGCGGGCGGCGCTGGCCCTGCAGCCATTCCTGCAGCGCGGTTTTGGCGTCCTTGCGGGCGATGGTGCTGCCGCCTGCGCTGAGCAGTGGCGTGAACAGGCGGTCCACGGCGGCCTGGACGGCCTCGAAACTGGCTTCGTGCAGCAGCGCGCCCAGCAGCGCCTCAAAGGCATCGGCCAGGATGGACGGGCGCTGCGCGCCGCCGGTGCGGGCTTCGCCTTCGGACAGGCGCACCAGCGTCGGCAGCTCCAGCTGCAGCGCCAGGCGGTGCAGCATGGGCTCGCAAACCAAGTGGGCGCGCTGGCGCGACAGTTCGCCCTCGCTGGCGTCGGGCCAGTGGCGAAAGAGCAGGCGCGACACGGCCAGGTCCAGCGCGGCGTCGCCCAGAAACTCCAGGCGCTCGTTGTTGACGCGGGCGTGGCTGCGGTGGGTCAGCGCCTGCAGCAGCAGGGCGCGGTCCGCAAAAAGGTGACCGAGATGGCGCTCGAAGTGGCGCTGCAGGGCGGGCCAGCCGCCATCCCCGCGCGTGGTCACAGGGTGCTGGTGTCGTACTTGATCATCAGGTAGACCGGGCCGTACAGCGGCACCACCTTGTCCCAGGCGGCACGCACGGTGAGGCGGTCGCCTTCGGAGTTGATGACCAGATCAGATGACGCGACCGATTTGATGCTGTTCACGTTGGCCAGGCGCGCGAAGGTCTCGCGCGCCTGGGCGGGCGAGGACTGCGCCTGCGCTTCTGCCACCGCCGATTTGACGGAGCGGAACTCAAGGTAAGTCGGCACGGCCTTGATGGTGACCACGGCGGCAAAGCCGACG
>NZ_JAWDIE010000034.1:0-11876 GCF_037688875.1 Amphibiibacter pelophylacis | reverse complement strand
ATCAGACCCCAAAGAAAAAGCCCGGAACCAGTCCGGGCTTTTCGCAGCATGTGTGGTGGCGGATGGTTGACCATGTGCCGACTGGCCTCCCGAGCTTATGGGCACTGGCGCGGGTTGCTGCGGGCAGACGACTACAGGTGGCCTGCCTATTTGACCGATGCCACGGCTTGGGTGGCGTGCTTCACGACCTCGACAATCCTCAGCCCACTATCAGGGGCCGATTCGTTTTCCAAGTAACCGGACGGCGTGATGGCAAAAATCGACTTGGTGGATTCCATCAGTACCGCATTACGAGCGGCATCGTCGCTGGCGGCCTTGGTAAACGCTTGGAACGTTCGCAGCGCATTTGCCCGATGCTTGTTGATTGCGCTCTGGTGACGGGCTGCCTTGTAGAGACGGCCACACCAGATCGTTGCGGTGAAAAGCAGGCCCAGAATCACGACCTTCGAAGTAAAGAGCTGGATGACTTGCGGTGTGGTGGCATCTGGCTTGACCGGAACGAATACCATGAGCAAAGCCGCCAAGATCGTTGCTGCAGCCAACCCTGCGGTCGTCTTGAGCCATTTCTCCGCGCTCAGGTCTTGCGTCTCCGCCTCAGCATTGAAGTCAGCTGTGAAATGCGCGACTCCGACGCTGGCTGCCGCCTCACGGGCAGCGACGATGATGTCACCAATTTCCCCTCGCCGCTGCTCGATATCCTTTTTGGTGCCGTCCACCAACTGCCCGGCCTCCTCAACGGATCGGGTCAGTTCGTTGATGTTCCGCTGCACATCGCCCTTCTGATAAGCGAGGTACGGAATGTACAAATGCGCCGCCGTGAAGAACTGGTCGGCTTGGCTCTTGATCTGGTTGACCAACTGATCGCGTGTCCCCGTCGGATTGCCTGATTCAATGGAGAAGCTGCGAATCTGATCAATGGTTTGCTTGATGGGCGGGAGCGTATTTACGATTTGCTGCGTGGGCCCATCCGGCAGGAGATCCAATGGCAGCAATTTGAACTGGTTCAGCATCGAGTAGGTGCGCTCCAGCTCTGGACGGCAACCCTCGAAGGTGATCTTGCCCCAGTCGGGGTTGATAAGCAGTTCGTCGACAGGGGACTGCGTACAGTCGCTGATCAAATCGCGGAACTGCTTTATAAGGGCCTCAGTTGCCATTTGCTACCTCTCCAATCAAAATTCTTTTACTTTCGATCCTTACCGGTATCGCTATGCAACTCCAGCCAACGCTTCCCGAGGGCGGTCCGCCGGTAGCGCTGCTTACTGCTGCGCGGTGTTTCGGGTCGGGTCATCTCCACCAGGCCAGAATCGAGCGCGGGCAACAGGTATGCCTTCCGGAAATGCTTTTCGTCCTTCAGATCCAGGGCCTGCTGCAGTCCTGTCCGGGACAATTCTTCCTGCAAGGCCAACACGACCCGCACAACTTCGGGGGCGACTTCAGGGGTAACTTCGGGGGCGACTTCCCCGGTGACTTTTGGGGGCACCGGCCGGGCCAACGGATGGCAGGGCAGCCGGATCACAAACGAAAGTCGATCCTCATCTGATTCAAACAGCGGCGCGGGCGAGCCATTGGCGGCCATCACCTTGAGGATTTTCGGGATACCCGTCGAGCGGCCTTCCGTTAGGTCAAGCTCCTTCAAAAATTCGCCGATACGCCGGTTGCGGTAGCGGCGGCTGACCGCACGCCCCGCCGGAAAGTCCTCCAACCGGATCGACCGATCAGGGCCGGGAAAGCTCAGGATGACCAGTTCTTCATTGTTGATGCGCACCTCGATGGGCTCGCGCTCCTCGTAGGACCGGTGATAGACCGCGTTGACTAAGGCCTCCTCGATGGCGGCGTAAGGGAAGTTCCAAACCCGCGTGGCCTCGGCGCGGTTGGGATGCTTGATGACCGTCTCACGCAAGAAGTTGCGCTGGATGTAGCTCAAGGCCTCACGCGTCATCCGGGCCAGCGGCCCCTTGAAAATCTTTTCCTCGAAGCGATCCCCGCCCGCGCCTTCTGGGAACCAGACCACATCGATCTGCACGCCGGGGAAAAAGCGCTCTGGTGTTTCATTGAAAAACAGCAGGCCCACGTTCTTGGGCCACGGTGATTCGGCGGGTCCGCCCGCCACATTCATCTGCCGGGCCAAGGCCTCGACCGACAGCCCGGGCGCATCCTCTGCCAGCGTGCTGCCCACCTCCTGCAAAAATGCCTGCATCAACGGCTTGGACAGATCATCGATCCGTGCCGACTGGTTGTATCGATCATCGAAAGGCACCCTGGCCGCCAGGCTCAGTAAATCCTGCTCGGCCTCGCCCTTGGCCTCGACTGTGCTGCTGTAGCGCCGGATGTAATAGCGCCACGTCTTCTTGTTGGCGGTGACGGCCTCCGGTGCCTTGTATGGTCGGTTCTGCCCACCGGGCGCCCACAGCACGATCAGCTTGCGACCCTCGACTTCCTCGATGCTCAACACCGGGAAGTACTGCGGCTGGATCAACTGGCAGGCGGCCAGCAACTCCTGCTGAATCTTGTCCAGTTGGTTGTCCGCCAATCCCACGGGTGGGAACACCGGCTGGCCGTTGGCGTCGCAATCCTGCCCGATCACCACATAACCGCCGCCGAGGTTTTCGAAGTCGTTGGCAAAAGCGCACAGGGTGCGGATGATCGCGTCCGGATTCCACCCGGTTTTGTACTCGATGCGTTCACCCTCGACGGTGCGCTGGCGCAGCAGGTCAGTGAGGTTGATTGGAAGCTTGGTGCTCATGCGGGGGCACCTCCAGCACACTTGGATTTGATGAACTCAAAAACTGGCTTAAAAGGCTCAAAGCATGACTTATCGAGCGTCGGCACGACCTCTTTGGCGAAAGTGGTCTTATCTCTATCTGATTTGAAAACAACCTTAGTGCCACCAACGCAGGGTTCGTGATGGTAGTAGTCTGCTGTTGGCGCTTGCCCATAAAACAGGTGTTCTATTTCACAGCACGAATCACCGCCAAATGTCTCACCGGTCGCAGCGTTTCGAATCACCTGTTTTCGAATATCGGCATGTGCAGGGACTGGAAGCATTACTGCATAGGACTCACCGTGCGCCCACTTCTTGATCAGGCCTTTGAAAGGATCATTGGCAGTCACCTCGCCGTTTAGACCATTCCACTGGTCATATGCCTTGTCGAAATCGAATAAGGCAAAAATCGGCAAACCGCCCATTTCTCCATGAATACGATTGTCGGTCAGTAGCTGATTTATATAGGTACAGCTAAATGCATAGAAAGGAATGAAAGGCATCTCATCCTCATAGAGCTTGTACCACGCCTCTTTGAGAATGATCGGGTCTGTACTGCCCTCGGTGAATAGCACAGGTTTTTTTTCGATCTGGACCGCGTTGATGATGCTGAGCAACTGTTCCTGCTCTGAATACTTGATCAAGTCGGAACTCAGCTTTTTAATTGCAATCGATTTCGGTAAATCATAGCAATTTGCCTGATTGCCCTTGATATCAAAAAATTTAATCTTTTTCTTGTCATGAGGAATAAGCGTCACAGCACTGTGGCTGCTCATCAAAACGTGGCTGGTTTTCGCTGCAGCATCCGTGATATCGAAAACTTGCCGCAGAAAATCAAACTGCCATTCTGGATGAAGGAACGCATCCGGCTCATCCAGCAAGATCAGGCAATTGCGGTCTTTGAAAAGCTCGACGATAGAGTAGATGTACACCGACTGAAACTGACCATCGCTGAAGTGTCTAATCGTGCCGTCCAAGCCGCTGGTCAGGATGAGCGGGACCGAGAGGTCCGCCAACATGCCCAACGTCTTCAAATTGTCGAACTGGCGAAAGATGTCCGATAACGACTCATCGGCAAAGCGCTGTTGGAACAGTTCGACGTTGACGGCTATTTGATAGCGATCCTTCTCCGCATCAAATACATTGCTGTGATTAAACTCACCCTTGACGCAGGTGACCAACTTATCCAGAAAGTCACGCGTGATGCCGTCCGCGCCCCAATAGTGAGTACGAGGATCAAAGTTCTCAATGCTGTCTGTGCCAAGTGCCTTGAGTGCGCCAGTGGCAAATGATGGCCGCTGCAACACCAGTTGCAGATCAGCCCCAATGCTTTCTATCCCCAGTTTCTGGCAAACGAACTGTCGCGCCTTGTTTTCGTCTGGCTGTGCCAGCAAAACTGCCAGCAGAAGTTGCCTGTACTCCGGGCCAACCCCCGTGAAGCGGCGACTGTCATCGAGATTTGCGCCTTTGATGCGCCCACGAAATTTCGCTTCGTAGTCAGCAACCAGTTGAGCAACCGTAGTGTTGTGGCCAGAGTAGTAGATCAACACATTGTCTGGAAATGGCGTTTGCCCCAGCGTTTTACGGTCTTCGCCCTTGTTGATCCTCAGCTTTCCCGCTTTCCATTCAATTACCGTCTCTTGACCTCCGATTTCGTAAGTCACAAGGTAATCGAACGAGATTTCATTCGCAGGGCGGCCAAATTGATCTAGATGCCGGAATATCTCAATCAATGCCTCGAATAGATTCGACTTTCCGCTACCGTTTTTCCCGACAAACACATCGATGAAGCTCGCGCCATCAAAACTCAACGTAAAGTTTTTAAGATTTTTGTAATGATTAATGAATACCGATTTCAGGCGCATAGCGAAACCTTCATACCTGGGCCATCATCGCATCAAGCATTTCAGTCTTCTTCCACAAGGCGGCACCGATGGTTTGCTCAAGTGTGTCGCACATGGTCATTAATCGATCTATTTTCTCGACAATTCGGTGCTGCTCAGCAACAGGAGGAAGTGGGTAGTCAATGTCTCGGATGGTCCCCATCGAAATGCTAGGCTGCGCAGTCGATTTTAGATGCTTGAATATCTCTCGACGACCCAAGGGAGATAGGAGAAAATAATTCAAATATCGAAGATTTAATCCTTTCTCGCAGCCAACAAAAGGCTCCATTTTTGCCACGTTTGGTGCCAAATGCCATCTTTCAGGCAAATCGAAAAGTGCTACATCGCCAATACCAGCACCAATAAATGTCACCAAAAGCGATGGTTTTGTGAGTGCGCATCGATCTAAAATTTGAGAGGTTTTTAAATCGATAAATTTCAGATTTCTCAAATCAACGTGGAATTGGCGAACGTTTTGTGCACGAATTACCGGGACCTCGCCTTCATCTTGAAGATGAATATATTTAGTAAACTCAAAGCCCGCCAATTTAGTGACAAAAAGAATCTCTGATCCCTTAACCCATTTCCATGTTTTTGGAATTACCACATCATGACAAATAAATTTAGTGTCTTCTGTGTTTTGTCCAATCTTTAATAATTTGTTTTTTACAAGTTGCTGTTTTTTTTCTGCAATTTCTTTAAGCAAATCACTAGTAGGTTGGTCGTTCGGGTCTTGCGGCACAAGCTTTCCAACGACGGCGAGTTGCAAAATGGCCTTCCGCAGTTCGGAGACATTTTCTTTGACTGAATACAGATCGCCGAAGTGTTGGGTGATGAAGGCCCAAGCATCGTCGGCGCTACTGTTTCCGGTTGTGTCGATCAGTTGCGAGAGCGCGGCGGTATGGATAGCCAAGCGCTTATTTTCGCGTTCCTTTCGCAGATTCTCCAACGCATCGCATTGCGCCATCAGCTTATCGACTTTGGCCACGATGCGGTGTTGCTCGTTCAGCGGCGGAAGCGGGATTAGTATCTCGACAAACTTGGCAATGGAAACACCGCCGATGATTCCGGTCATCGCAGCTGTAAACGATGCACGGAAGGCTGGGGACAGATAGACGTAGAGGACGAATCGCGAAGGGATCTGTCCATACACCTCAGTGGCAAACAGCTTGTTACCGAAACAGATATCGCGATCGGTCAAACCACACTTTTTTCCCGCGCTGCCACCTTCAGCACAAATCAGCACTGCACCCTGGTGCGCGACCCTGAACTTTTCTTCGTTCAGAGGAATGCAAATACCGTTGTCGTAGTCCAGCGGGTCGAAACCGTAGCCGACATCCTTGGTTGCTATGTAGGGCAACCCCTCGACGCCTTCATATTTAGATTCTTTTTCGGATGAATTGATGCTGTTGCCATTAAAAATATTGCCAATCGCACCGAGTCGAACCCACTGCCACCCATAGGGCAAAGAGTAGGGTTCATCGCTGGCGGTGATCTCAGGCAAGGTTTTGGGCGCTTTGATCTTGCGTTCTTTCATCAGCCGCTTCTTTTCGGCTTCAATCGACCTGAGCAGTTCGCTGGCCGGTGACTCATTTGCGTCTTGCGGCACCAGCTTTCCCTGCATCGCAAGCTTCAAAATCAGCTCGCGCAATCTCGGGACGCCATCGGGCGCGGAAAAGGCCATATCAAAGTGTTGCTCCAGCAGCTCCATCACTGCCCTCCGAGCGCTAGCATCAGCTCGCTCTTCAACGCGCTCTGCGCCTCAGCCAGTTGGCGGCTGATTTCCTTATATTCCGCCATCAACTCGGCTGGATCACGGTGGCTCACCTCCACCGCGTGGGGATTCTTGCAGTCCAGGTTGTAGTTGCGCGCCGCAATGTCTGCAGCTGATACCTTCCAGGCGTTCTCTGTTGTCTTCCGCCCTTTGCGTGAGGAACCACCCCACCAGGCCTTTTCGAGGTCGAATTCCTTGATCTCCAGCGGCTTGGAGCGTGAATAGCTCTTGTAGCCATCCGGGTAAGGATGTTCAAAAAACCAAACGTCCTTGGTGGGTTCGCCCTTTTCGAAGAAGAGCACATTGGTCGCGATGCTTGTGTAGGGCGCAAACACTCCCTTGGGCAGGCGCACGATGGTGTGCAGGTTGAACTCTTCGAGTAGTTCGCGTTTGAGCGTAGTCTTGGTGCCCTCACCGAACAGGAAGCCATCCGGCAGCACGACGGCGGCACGGCCTGTGTCGTGCTTGAGCAGATGCATGATCAGCGCCATGAACAGATCGGCGGTTTCGCGGGTCTGGTATTTGCGCGGGAAGTTGTTCTCGATACCGTCTTCTTCCATGCCACCAAAAGGTGGATTGGTGAGGATGATGTCGACGCGGTCTTTCGGACCGTAATCCTTGAGCGGGCGACTCAGGGTGTTGTCATGACGGATGTTGCTGGGAACATCGATGCCGTGCAGCATCAGGTTGGTCATGGCCAGCATGTGGGGCAGTGGCTTTTTCTCTACGCCATGGATGCTGTCTTGCAGCGTGATGCGGTCGGCTGCCGTTTTGACCTGTGCCTTCAGGTGCTCGATGGTGCAGGTCAAAAAACCGCCCGTGCCGCAGGCCGGGTCCAGCACGCTCTCGCTCAACTGCGGGTCAAGAATGTCCACCATAAACTGGGTAACGGCACGTGGCGTGTAGTACTCGCCTGCGTTGCCCGCCGATTGCAGATCGGCCAGGATTTTTTCGTAGATGTCGTTGAACAGGTGCCGGTCTGTGGAGGAGTTGAAATCGACATCGCTCTCAATGGAGTTGATGACCTGCCGCAGCAAGGTGCCGGATTTCATGTAGTTGTAGGCATCTTCGAACACCGAGCCTACGACTTTTCCATGCGGCGTTACGCCGGCGGCGGTTGCCAGTTTTTTCAATGCTGGGAAGAGCTCGTTGTTGACGAAGTCAATCAACTCTTCACCGGTGATGCCTTCGGCATCTTTGGCCCAGTTGCTCCAGCGAAAGCGGCTTTGCAGTGGCGATTTGTAGCCAGGAATGGTGAGCTGCCATTCCTGCTCTTTGTCGTCGAAGATTTTCAGGAACAGCAGCCAGACGATCTGGCTGATACGCTGGGCGTCGCCATCTACGCCTACGTCCTTGCGCATGATGTCTTGGATAGTTTTAATCAGGGTGCCGATGGACATAAATGGATTCCGTGATATTTGTCAGGCGCGCAGCTGCGAAGAGCAGTAGAGCGCTTGTTCGAGTTCGTGAATGGCACGCTGGTATCTATCCAGCCCGCCGAAGGCGCGGATGATCTCCATGGGGGTGCCGAAACTGGTGAAAGGGGCAATGGTGAGGATCTGGGTTTCCTCAATGGGACCGACGCCTTCATCGGCGTATTTATCCAGCAAGGCCTGCAGTACACGCTGCGCCTGTTCGCCATAGCGGGTGAAGTAGTCACGCTTCTTGACCTGTTCGGCTCGCTCTTTGCGGGTGAGCGGCGGCTGATCCCAGGCCACATGGCAGACCAAATCGAAAGGGTCGAATTCTTTGCCGGACTGGCGGCCAATTTCTTCGGCCAGCGCGTCAAAGAACACGCCTTCGTTGGCCAACTCATCAATGATGGCCTGCTTTTTCTCAGCATCGTTCCAGCGCCGCAAAAAGTCATCGAGTGAACTGAACTCCTTGGCGAGCGCCTTGCGTGTGTAGTCTTTCAGTGATTCGGTGATTAGGCGGCCTGCAGCATCGAAATACTGCACTCGCTCGGACGCCACTTTGACTTCTACGTTGGCGACAACGTAGCGACGGATGCCACTGCCTTCCTCACCAGGCCGAGGTTCAGCCACGCCCGACCACGGCGATTCCTCTGCGGGTGCGTATTTGAAGCCATCGGGGATTTGGGGGCTTTCGCCATCATCTGGTGGTACGGGCGATTCATCACCCTTGGGCTCATAGATCTGCACCGGATCGCCATCAAAATCGGGATCGGCAAACAGTTCGGTTGCCTTCTTGAAATCGATGATGGTGAAGTAGTACTTGTCGTAATCCTCGTTGATGCGCGTGCCGCGGCCGATAATCTGCTTGAACTCAGTCATGGACTGGATGCGCTGGTCCAAGACGATCAGTTTGCAGGTCTGCGCATCCACACCCGTGGTCATCAGCTTTGATGTGGTCGCAATAACTGGGTACTTGGACTCCGGGAAGATGAAGTTGTCGAGCTCTGCCTTGCCCTCTTCGTTGTCGCCTGTGATGCGCATCACGTACTTGCTGTTCTGTGCAGCAAGATCTGCGTTTTCATTCACCAATGCCTGCCGCATGCGTTCGGCGTGATCGATGTTGTCGCAAAAGACGATGGTCTTATCGAAGCGATTGGTTTGCTTCAGGAAATCGCTTATTTTTTTGGCAACCAGTTCGGTGCGCTTTTCCAGGACGAGGTTTTTGTCAAAATCTCGCTGGTTGTAGATGCGGTCCTCGATCTCATTGCCGTATTTATCGACCATACCTTTGTCAGGACGCCAGCCAGTGAGGTCTCTATCCAGGTCGATGCGTACCACCTTGTAGGGGGCCAGAAAGCCGTCGTCGATCCCTTGCCGCAGGGAATAGGTGTAAATCGGTTCACCGAAGTAATCGATGTTGGATACTTCTTTGGTTTCCTTCGGGGTGGCGGTCAAGCCGATCTGTGTGGCCGACGAGAAGTAATCCAGAATCTCCCGCCAGGCAGAGTCGGCTGCCGCGCTGCCGCGATGACATTCGTCGATGACGATCAGATCAAAGAAATCACGACTGAACTGCTTGTAGATGTTGCGTTCTTCCTCCGTGCCAGTGACGGCCTGATATAGCGACAGATAAATTTCATACGACTTGTTGGCCTGCCGCTTCTGGATTTTGGTCATGGCTGACCCGAAGGGCTTGAAGTCGTTGGTCATGGTCTGATCGACCAGGATATTGCGGTCGGCCAAAAACAAGATGCGTTTTTTGGCTTTGGATTTCCACAAACGCCAGATGATCTGGAAAGCGGTATAGGTTTTTCCGGTACCGGTGGCCATAACCAGCAGCAGGCGTTTTTGGCCGCGAGCGATGGCTTCAATGGTCTTGTTGATCGCCAGTAATTGGTAGTAGCGGGGTGCTTTGTTGCTGCCGTCGCTGTAATAGTCCTGCGAGACCAGCGCGCTTTGCGCCGTGTTCAGGCCGAGGTGTTCTGCCCACCATTGCCAAAGCACATCCGGGCCCGGCAATTCGTGCAGAGCCAACTCACGCTCGATGACCCCATCCTTGGCAATCTTATTGTGAAACAGGAAGCCGTCGCCATTGCTGCTGAACACAAAAGGCACCTGCAGCATTTCGGCATAACCCAGCCCTTGCTGCATACCATCGCCCAACGAGTGCTTATTGTCTTTTGCCTCGATGACCGCGATCGGCATGTTGGGCTTGTGGAACAACACATAGTCCGCACGCTTATTCTGAGCACGGGTGTGCAGCTTGCCACGGACAATGATGCGGCCTTTGGTGAGCGGAAACTCTTCACGTACCTGAGTGGCAATATCCCAGCCCGCCTGCTCAAGTGCAGGGGTGATGAATTTTGTGCAGATATCGCGCTCACTGAGCTGGCGTTTATCCATATCAGATGACTTCCCCATTGTCGCGGTCTTGATCTTCATCCGCGCCGCCCGCGCGCACCCATTCATCGATTTCGGAGAGCTGGAATTTCCACAGCCGCCCCACACGATGCGCGGGCAGACCCTTACGCTCACGCCAGCGGTAAACGGTGTCCTTGGCCACGCCCAAGTGCAGGGCGACATCCTCGGCGGTAACCCACGGTTCAGCAATCATGGCATTGGCGCTCGGATGTTATGAGTCAAAGTCGATGAAAATCGTTGAAAGTCTACCAGAGGGGCGGACTGCCAACCACCATGAAATGTCTGCGAGGGCCGAGTCGGACTTGAGGGGGCTACGTTCCGCAGCTGGGTTATCCAGGTAATTGACGGCCTAATTACCCCATTTGCGACCGCTGTTACCCCGACAGCTTGGCTTCCTGATCGTTCAGCGCGTGAATGGTGGCGTCATCCATCAACCCGGAGCCCACCATGACCACCCAGACCACCGCCATCGACGCCTACCTCGCCCGCGCCGCAGCCATCCACACCAAGTTGGCCCGGCTGCAGCAATTGGCCGACGATCACTTCGGCCACGACCCGGAGGCCATCCACTGGGGCCACGTCGGTGACCTTGGCCGGGTGGATCAGGCGCTGGATGACCTGCTGGCGATCTTCGACGGCCAGGCCAAGTGAGGGAGTCCGTGATGGAAACGCTGCCCAAAGTCTCCCCTGCCCAATGCCTGCTGCTCCGCACTGCCGCCCGCCGTCCTGATGGGCGAGTGATCCAGCCCGACACGCTGCGCGGCGGCGCACGGGTCAAGGTGCTGACCTCACTGCTGCAGCGCGGGTGGATCGAGCCTGCCGACGACGGTCACCTGCTGACCGACGCGGGCTATGCGGCTATCGGCCAGGAAAGGCCGGTTCGGCCGGATGACGTCCAGTCCGTGGACACCATCGGTGATCTCCAACTTCTGGAGGGCATCTTGGTGCGGTCAGGCACCAAACTCGCCGCGATGGTCGTGGCGCTGCGCCGCCCGCAGGGTGCGACCACCCTGCAACTGATGCTGGCGACCGGCTGGCAGCCGCACACCGTGCGCGGAGCCATTTCCGGGATGCTGCGCAAGAAACTCGGCCTGAATGTGGTCCTGGCGCACAACGACAGCGGCGAACGGGTTTACAGGTGGTCTGATAGGTCGCCAAGGGTGTCCAGTTTTTGGAGGCACCTGCCGATACACAGGCGCTTCTGACGCATCGGACACAGGTTGTCGTAACTTCCCTTGAGGCGCGCACACGCGCACGCGTATGGAGAGTTACGTAGAGATGTGTCCGATGCGTCAGACGGTGCGCAAAGGCTCGTGGGCCGATTTCTGCAACCCAGCCAGCGAATCGGCTGCAAACCCGCGCCAGCATTGAGTTTCCTATCCAGGCCGTTTTTCGTTTGGCCTGGGTGCAAACCTGCAAACCCGGCACGCACCGAGGTTCGCACCTTCTGCGTTCCCGCCATCCCGCGCACGACAGCGCTGACGCCCGCTGGCCGACGCTGCCGGGTGCAAACTGCAAACCCTGCAAACCTTGGTTTGGAGTCGGACGCTAGGCGAATGCCGCGCTCGCGCCCCCCGTATTGGAATATCGCCAGGAAGGACCCCTTTTGCCCGGGGTATGTA
>NZ_JAWDIE010000033.1:0-13047 GCF_037688875.1 Amphibiibacter pelophylacis | reverse complement strand
CGGGCCACCGTCACCAACCAAGACGCCCGAATCTGGCGCTTGCCTGTGCATGACCTTGTGGATGACGAAAGTTATCCACGCTGAAAGTGTCTTTCGCGTAAGTTGTTGATTCTCAAAGAATTAAATTCTGTATCCACAGAACCGCACGCTGAAAGTGTCTTGCGCCATGCGCTGAAACTGTCTTGCGTTTACGCTGAAAATGTCTTGCGATCCGAAGCCCGAAAAGCGCGCAAAGCCTTGCCAGCATTGGCTATTTTGGCCGCCGTGCGGCCTGCCCCCTGTAGTTCTTGCCTTTAGGTTTTTTTTCCTTTAGAAAATGTACCTAGTAGTTGGAACCGCCGCCGTTGTGAACAACGGCAAAAAGGCTGCCGCGAAACGCGGCAAACACCGCCTACCCTCCGGTCGCTTCACTCCCTGCGCCCCGTCGCTTCGCGCCGGCCTGAACAATGGATGGCCTTCGGCCATGCCGATTTAAGCGCGGCACCTGCCGCGCGGTGTGGCACCACCGCCGCAGCCAGGAACAGGCATCACCTGGGCGCATAGGCCGCAAGGAAGTCAAAAGACCAACAGCCAACAGCCAGAAGGCTCTAATGGCTGGCCTGCGGCCAGGACGTGAAGAACGAAGCGCGGCACTTGCCGCGCGGTGCAGCTCGACGGCCGAGGTAAGGCATGGTCTAAGCGTCCCGACCGGCAAGCCGGCCGGCATGGCCGCAAGCGGCCACCCCTGCGGGGCGCTAAGACCGGGACAAATCACGCCCGGCCGACAAGTCGGCCGCCCGCTCAGCCCGGCGCGTGTGCGCGCCATGCCGGAACCGTTCGTGGTGATCGAGAGGCCGCAAAAACCGTTTAGAAAGAGGAAGGGGGTGCCCTGCCCTCGATTGCGCCCTGTAGCAGCCGCAGGAGGCCCGCCAAGGCGTTTTCTCGACCTTTCCCATACCGAGGGTGCAGCAAGGGCCAAAGCGGCTTAAATCGCGTCCTACGGGCTTTTGCGTTCGCGTGTTGCGTCTCCGTGGTGCCTAGTGCTGGCATTGGCCGGAAATGTCCCGGTTTGCGTGGGGCGGCCTGCCCTGTTGCTGTTTCTTACTTGTTTTATTCTGTTTTATTGTTGTTGCATTACTTGTTTTATGGGTGTTATAATTCGCTTGTGGCCAATCCTGGCCGCACCAACCGAAGGAGCTACACAATGCAAAAGAATGTTTTCGTCGGCAACCTCGCGCGGCCAGCCAGCGTGACCGGCGCGGGCGACCGCGCCGTAGCGCGTTTCACCCTGATTGCGAACGAGTACGCCGGCAAGGACAAGGACACCGGCCAGACCCGCGAACGTGCCGTGGCGATCCAGTTCACCGCGTTCCGCGCGAAGGCCGAGACCATCGTCAAGAACGCCATGAAGGGCGATCAACTGATTGTTGATTACCGCGTCGAAAACAACGACTACGAGAAGAACGGCGAAATCGTGTACGGGTACAACTTCATCGTGGAAGACTTCGCGTTCGGTGCGCCGGGCAAAGAGAAGCGGGAACAGTTCAGCCGGGCGGGTGAATAACTCATGACATCCCCCGCCCCAAGGATGGATGCCGCTCAGTTTGAGCGCGTGGCGTCCAAATGCAAAAGATGGTCGGAGCGTTCCTTGGGCGTTGCAAAAGCGTTGATCGTCGAAGGTGCGTCGCTGTCCGAAGCGGCGGCGGCGCACTCGATGTCACCGCAGCAAGCGAACGTTATTCGCGGCCGTTTTCTCGCCAAGGCCGAAGACCTGCGCATTGAAGAATTCATGAGCAGGGAGAAACCGAAGCTGGCGGGTTCAGCACTTGAGCCGTATTCCGCGCAGATGCAGACCCTTCGGGACAAGGGTTACACGATTGAACAGATCGTGGCGTTTCTCAAAGAAAGCGGCGTTTCCACTTCACCGACAACAGTTCGGACTTTTTTAAGGAGCAATCGGGCATGAAAACCATCGTTCTGGCGAACCAAAAAGGCGGCGTCGGCAAGTCGGCCGTGGCCGTCCAACTGGCCTACTTTTTCCACCTCATCATGGGCAAGCGCGTGCTGGTGATCGACTTCGACCACCAACGCAACAGCTCCAAGGCGATCAAGACCGGGGGCATTGCCGCCGTGTCGCAGATGCCGGCCAGCCGCCTTTTGACGGCCAAAGTCGGCGGCGTGGAAGACGCTGAATTTGTCTTGGTGTCGGCCGACAATGCCGAGCTGCTGAAAATGGAAAAGCAGGCCGACAAGCACAACGCCTTCGCGTCGAACCTGCAAGCGTTCTTGCAGGCGGTGCATAACGACTTCGACGTTTGCATCATCGACACGAACCCTAACCCTGACATTCGACAGCTTTCGTCGCTGGTTGTCAGCGACTACGTTCTGTCGCCGCTGCAACTGAATCAGGAGGCCATCGACGGTATCGGCGATCTGCTCAACCATGACAGCATCGGTATTCGCAAGATCAAGGCCGCGATCAATCCCAAGTTGGAATTGATTGGCATCCTGCCGAATCTGGTCGAACCGACGCCCTTCCAGCGCGACAACTTCCGCGAACTTTCGACTCACTTCGCCAAGCTGCTGATCCCGATGGACGCGGGCTTTGCTGCGATCAAGAAGACCACGGCGGTTCCCGAAGCCCAGGCGGCGGGCGTGCCCGTCTGGAAACTCGGTAAGACGAGCGGGCGCGAGGCGTGGACGCAGATCAAGCCGGTATTTGAAAAAATCGCTTCAATCATGGAGGTTCAATAAATGGCACTCGACCTTTCCGCCCTGGAAGAAAAACCCACTGCCCCGGCCGTGGCCGGGGCGGCGCAGCCGACCGGCAAGCCGCTGGACATTCCCCTTGCCGACATCGAGGAAGACCCCGACCAGCCGCGCAAGGAATTTACGCCAGAGGCCATGCAGGAAATGACCGACAGCATTCGGGCGCGTGGTGTGAAAACGCCCGTATCCGTTCGCACTCACCCGAGCAAGCCCGGTAAGTGGATGCTGAACTATGGCGCGCGCCGCTATCGCGGTTCGCTAGCGGCTGGCCGCCCTACTATCCCGGCTTTCGTTGACGAGTCGCACGACGACTACGATCAAGTCATCGAGAACATCCAGCGCGACGACTTGAAGCCGATGGAACTCGCGTTGTTCATCAAGAAACGCTTGGATGCTGGCGACCAGAAGAAGGCCATTGCAAAGAACCTGGGCAAAGACGGCGCAATCATCACGCAGCACCTTGCGTTGATTGATCCGCCCGCCTGCATCGAAGACGCCTACAGTAACGGCAAATGCACGTCGCCTAAGACGCTGTACGAGCTGCGCGGCTTGCATGAGAAGTTCCCCGAGCAAGTCGAAGCATGGTGCGCCGAGGCGGCCGAAATCACGCGCAAGACGGTTGCCGATCTGGCCGACGAATTGAAGGGCAAGAAGAAGCCCGCACCGGCCGCGCCTGCTGCTGGCGAAGGCCAGCAGGGCGGCGAGCCGGGCGGTAGAGGCGATGCCTCGAAATTTCGTCATGACCAAATTCCGGGCGGCGCTGGCGAAGGCCAAGGCGGCAACGGTGGCGCAACCGGCGAGAGCGAAATCGACGGCGGCAAGGCGAAGCCTGCCAGCAAGAAGGGCGACGACAACGGCCAGGGCGACGGTGCAGGCACTGGCGAGGATGGCGAAGCGGGCCGCGATACGGGCGAGCTGACAAGCTGGCCGAAGGGCCGCGCCGTGTCCGATCCCGACCGCATGAGCAAGCCGCTTTTGCTGGTGGAATTTGACGGGCGTTCGGCGGCTGTTTTGCTGAATCGCCGGCCTAGCTCTGCTGGCCTGATTCATATCCGCTTCGAGGATGGCGGCGGCGATCAAGAAGTAGATGCGGGCGCTTGCAAAATCAACCTGCTGACCGAAGCCGAGAAATGACCATGAAACCGGCGATCATGAAAAGCGCAGTCGGCCTTATCGTGGCCGGTGCGTTGCTTGCGTTTGCTGCCCATAGGCAGCAAGCGCAAGCCGCCGACGTGGCCGAAGTATGCGACCTGACATTTACCGGGAACGTCCAGCTTCGCGGCGTTCCCGTTGCACGCACGAAGGCCCAGCAAGCGAAAGGACTTTCCAACCGCGATGACGCCGGACCGGGAATGTTGTTCGCGTTTGACCCACCGGGCAAACTGGCCTTCTGGATGCGAGACACCCGAATTCCGTTATCAATCGCGTTCGTGTCCGAGGATGGAACCCTGTTCGTCATCGAGGACATGCAGCCCGAATCCGACGAATACCATTTGTCGATGAAACCCGCCAAGTACGCCTTGGAACTCGCACAAGGCCAGTTCCAGCGTGAAGGGCTTGCAGTCGGTTCCCGGCTGCTGAAAGAGGATTGCCGACCTACGAAGTAGGCCGCGTTAGAAGTGATCGACACCGCCAAGTTTTGGCGGTTTTTTTTGCCCGAGAACAATCCGTGCCCGAAATCCCGCACAGATCGTTCTACGGGGCGCTTTCAAGACCACGTTTTCAATCCCAAGAGCAAAAAACGCTTGGTCATGACCAAAAGTGTGGGGGGGTGTGGTCTATTGCAGGATAGGCTAATCGCCGGTATAGTGTGCGCACAGCTTACACATTGATCCCCCCCTTTTCACTTTTGCATGACCTGTTGGAGCCGTTATGGAGAAACCGAGCCGTGCCATGAACATCCACCTGGGCGCAGACCTCAAAGCGCGCTGGGTGGATTACTGCGCCGGTCTTGGAAAGACGCCCGGCGCAGCGATCAAAGAGGCCATCGAGCAGCAGCTAGAGAAAGCCGCCAAGAATCCACCGCCGCCGCCTATGCGCCAGACTGGTGAAGCGCCCGACGATGAACCCAAGGTGCGGTTTGAAATCCTCATGACCAAATCCGAAAAGCTGGCCGTGCTGGAACGCTCCAACCTTGAGCGTTGTTCGCAACGGCGCTGGATCATTGACGCGATCCGGGCGGGCCTTACGCGCGAACCGCAGTTCGGCATGAAGGAAATCGACGCGCTGGGCGAGTCGAACTATCAGTTGCTTGCCATCGGGCGCAACCTCAACCAAGTAGCCAAGGCCATGAACGAGGGGCGGCGCGATTCAGTCACGATTGAATCAATCGAACGGCTTCGCGCCATCATCGACGCGCATACGGAGAAAGTCAGTGGTGCTATTCGGGCCAGCCTTGAGCGGTGGAACATCGAATGAGTAAGACCGTAATCGACGGCATCATCAAGGATTGGGGCGAGCGTCTTCACTACGCGCCGATCAAGGGGTCGAAGGGCCGGAACATCCGCAGCGGAGGCAGCACGAAGCCCGCGAAGCCAGCGCCGCCCAGCGGGCCGGCCACGAAAGAGAAGGTAGCCAGGACGGCCAAGAAGACGGCCGAAGTCATGGTGAAAATCTCGGGCGGTGGCAAGAACATGAAGCACATCAAAGCGCACATGGACTACATCTCACGCAATGGCGAGGTGGAGATAGAGGACGAGAACGGCGACATTCATCAGGGCATGGAGGCCGTGCGCGACGTGCGCGACTCATGGGCAAAGGGCAAGATCGGCATTCCCTACGAAGGCGAGAAGCGCAAGGAAGCCTTCAACATCGTGTTGTCGATGCCGCCCGGCACCGACCGGCAGGCAGTCAAGGACGCCGCGCGAGAGTTCGCCAAGCAAGAGTTCGGCAATCACCAGTACGTTTTCGCCGCTCATGACGACGAGAAGCACCCGCACGTTCACCTTGCGGTCAAGGCCGTGGGGAATGATGGCATTCGCTTGAACCCGAGGAAGGGCGACTTGCAATTTTGGCGCGAGCAGTTTGCCGAGAAATTGCGCGAGCAGGGCATAGAGGCGAACGCCACACCACGCAGGGCGCGGGGCGTGGTGCAGAAGGCCGAGAAACAGGCCGTGCGCCACATTGACGCCGAATTCGAGCAGGGTAAGCGCCAAGAGCCGGCCCGCGTCACCAGGGCGAAAAGGCAGGACGCCGAAGCCGAGGTGAAGACAGGCAAAAAGCGCGCCAACCCAGCGCAAGACAATATCAGCGCAGCCAGGAAAGACACGCAGAAGGCATACGGCCAGATCGCGCGGGCGCTGGCGACTGGCGAGGCCGAAGACAAGCAAATTGCGCTCGATATCGTTCGACTGGTGCAGACCATGCCGCCAGTCGTGACGAAGCATGAGGCCCTTGTGCAGAGCTTGCGCAGCAAGAACGGTAAGACCGCCGAGCGCGAGGCCGAGCCGCAGCGGCCGCAGCCGCAGCGCCAGGAGCAGGGCAGGGCGACCCCAGGCGACGAGAAGACCCGATAAGCAGACGAAAAAAAACGCGGGCGGCCCGCGTTTCTTTTCTGCGTTTTCCCATTTTCAGCGGTACAAGTCGCCCAATTTGGCCCGGTGAACGTCGTTGATGTGGGCGACGGCGTTGCGGCCGTCACGCACATTGGCAATCGCTAGTTCGCTGGCCTTCGTGAAGCGATGGCCGACCCGGATCGAACGTTGTATTCAGCCAGGGCGGCATCGTATTTGTCGGCCTCGACCCAAAAGCCGCCACGCTCAGGGACGCCGACATAGCGCGGTGCCTTGATGTCGGTATAGGCGTTGTTGTTGTAGGCCGTGCAATACGACGGCAGGCTGTTGCTGATGTAGGTTTCGCCGCTGTCGCCATTCCAGTTCCAAACGCGCAGCGTCGAATTCAGCGAGGCGTAATCGCAACGGCCTGCGCCGTTGGTGATGGCATCGACCAGGGCGACCATCTTTTCGTCTTGCGTTGCGGCCGGGCACAGATTCAAGAAGCTCTTGCGTTTCTTGATTGTGTCGGACAGCTTCTTAGCCGTGATGCTGAAATACCGTTGCAGAGACGGCGCGCACTCGCTGGGCCGGGTGCCAGATGAAAGGCAAAGCACGGCTTCGCAAGCGAGCCGCACGTCACCTGTAAAAAGCCCATCATCGGCGTGCGCGGGCGCAGCCGTGAAGAACATCGCGGCGAGCGCGGATGTGATGGCAAGACGTTTCATGAAAATGTTCCTCCTACTGGTTGAAAACTTCGATGTCCACGCGGCGATTCAGCGACCTTCCAGCCGCTGAAAAGTTATCCGCAACGTAATCACCGGCCGACACGTAGTTGACCGAAATGATGGCCGGTGAAACTCCCTGCCCGATCAAGAACCGTTGCGCAGCCAGGGCGCGGTTCAGGGCTACTTTTTCGTCCGCAGTGCTGGGACGTTGGCCGTCCGTGCGTCCGCGTACTTCGATCCGGCGCGCTTTGGCGAGCAGCGGCAGCAGTTGTGCGCTGTCGTTGGCGCTCAGGTAGAAATTCGTGCCGTTGTAGGGGAAATGCACGCTGAACGTGCGCGAGCGCGCAGGCGGCGGGGCCGGCTGCAAAACGGCCGGTGAAATCACCGGCCAGGCTTGCTCTACTCGAAGTTTTTCTTCTGCCTGCGCGAGCTTCGCGCGGAGTGCAATCGTTTCGGCCGTCTCGGGAGTGTTGACGGCTTGGCGGGTTGAGCCGTCCACGACTGGCGGCTTTGGCGGCGACGAGCATGCGGCCAAAGCGAGGATGCTGGAAAGAACGACCAATTTACGCATTGTGTGACTCCGATATGTGCTTTTTGCAGAACCAAGATTATATATCTTGGCAAGCACTTTGTAATCATAAGACGCGCTGAATCTGTCTTGCGCTTGCGTGGTGTGCGTTGATTGGCGACAAAGACGAGCTGGCCAGGCTGCCGCGGCGTCACCACGGCGCAGGCCGCACAAAAGAAAAACGCCTTGTGTGACAAGGCGCTTTTCGATTTTCAAGACAGATTCAGCCTCAGTTCATCGGGTGCGTTCGGCGTTCCGCTCGACCACCGGGCCGGTGCGTTCTGCCTGCTGCGTCTTGGCCGGTGCTGCCTTGTCGTACACCGGCACGGCCGGCACCTTGTTCGCCTTTTCGCGTTCGGCCATGCGAGCGCCGACAGCGGCCTTCAAGGCTTCACGCTGGGCCGGGTCTTTCACCTTGGAGTCGATGAACGCCGAGGCGACGGCTTCGGCGACCTTCGCCTTGTCCGACTTCTCAACGTCCCACTGGTTGCGGTTCGTCGTGATTTCTTCCTTGCCAATGACGTTGCCGGCCTTGTCGCGTTTCAGAGCTTCCACGGTGACAGGCGTATTGCCGCGATATTCCAGCTTCACATCGTCGCCGGTCTTCACCTTGCCTTCGCCCATCGCGCGCCTCAGATCGACGCCCCAAACAGTTTTCTCGCCCTGGTCGGTTGCCAGCTTCACGAAGTAGTTGGGCTTTTCCTTCGGGTCATGGTTGAAGTTGGCCGCGCCGTGTTCAAGAACGCGGCCAGCGTAGGCCCGCAATGCCGACTTGGCGGCCGTTTCGACGGCCTGCCCTACCATCCCCTTGCCTTCGGCCCTGTCGGGCGCTGCGGCGCGTTCCTGGCGCGCTGAATCTGTCTTGCGGCCGGCGTCCTGGCGCTGCTGTTCCGTGTTGCGCTCGCGTGCCGTCTGGTCATGCTCAACACTGTTGCGCATCGCCCGTTCGCGCTTGTCTTCCAGCAGTTTCAAATCCTGTTCCGTGGGCTTGTAGCCGCGCGCTTCGATGCCGCGCAAGCTGGCTTCCATCCAGACTTCGCGCTGAAAGTCGGGATGGCCGGAAACCTTGATGGTCTTCCAGCCCTTGGCTTCGGCCATCGTCGCCATAGCCTTTGCCACGCGGTCATCGTTAGAGGCCGACACCATGCGTTCGCCCTTGTCCTTCATGGCGAGCTTGCCCGGCTGATCCTTGAAGTAGAACTTCGCCCCGGCAACGCGGAATTGGCTATGAACCTGTTCCATCAGCTCCACTTGCCGGTTTTTCTCGCGTTCGGTGTACTGCTGCGCATCCCGGTCAGTGGTGCCGCCAGTCCGTTCCGCGATGTCGTTCGCGTCGTCCTGTTCCAGCGCCTTTTCAGACAGGTTTTCAACGTCGATGCGCTTGCCTTCGGCCTTGATGCCAAGCGCCTCTTGCTCGCGTGCCAGTTGTTCACGGTCGCGCTGGCGAAGTAGAGCAGCACGCGCAAGGCCCTCTTGAATTTCTTCCGGGCTGAACTGTTCGCGTTCTTCTTCCTTGACCTGTTCAACCGTGTTCTTTTCGTCGGCCGCGTCAGGTTCGAGCTGTTCGATCTGGATCAACTCGACGGCCTTGCGGGCTTCCTTCATGGCCGCGCGCCGGGCGCTTTCTTCCGGCGTCATGCCGTATTCGTTCATCAGGGCTTCGCCCTTCAACGATCCCTTGGCTTCGCCATGCTCCATGATGGCCTTGGCGTTCTTGTCGCCCACCGAGTCGGCCAGCGTGTCGGCGTCAATGTCCTTGAGCTTGCCCACGGTCTTGTTGCCCATGTGGAAGGAGACGTTGAACGCCTGTTCTCCGTCCTTTTCGCTGCGCTCAAAGCGGATCGACGTCACCGTTTTGTCGTTCAGCGTCATGACGCCATAGGCCGGGCCGCGTTCAGACGCATCCAGCACGGCCGCAATCTGCCGCGCTTCGTCTTTCTGTTGTTCGGTTGCCATGCTGTCCCCCTTATCGTTCGATGCCGGCGTCGGCTTGTTTTTCCTGCGCCTGCGCAGGGACGGGCTTGGACTTCACCGCTTGCGGTTGCTCCCGGTTGAACGCCTGTTCGGTGACGTTGCCCAGGTGCTTCAAGAAAGCCTCGCGCTGGTTTGTGTTCTTGATGTTCTCCTTGGCGTAGTCGGTGGCCTGCTTCATGAAGTCTTCCGCCTTCATGGCTTCCTTCGCGGGGGCAGGCGGCGCGGTTTTCTCGGGTGCGTCTTTCGCGGGTTCGGCGGCCTGTTGCTTGCTCTTGTCCGACCAGTGATAAGCCTTCGCCTTATCCCCGGTGTAATGCACTTGGACACTGGTGCCGTTCATGGTTTTCTTAGCGTTCAGCAGCGCGAGCGAAGCGCCTTGCAGAGCCACATCGTCTTTGTGATGAACCACGGCAGACAGGCGTTCTTTGCCGACCGCTTGAACGATGAACTTGTCATTGTTCAGGATGACGGGGCCGTAGTAGCTGCCGTTTTCCTTCGCGGTGGAAATGCGAGCGGTGATGTTGTTGCCCTGCGCGTCTTTGATGCGTTCCCCGGCAGCATCGACCGGGTTCAGCTTGTTGATTGCGTAGTCCCGAACTTCCTTCGGCACTTCTTCAATCTTGTGCAGGTAGCTGCCTACGACTTTACTGGCGGGACGTTGAGCGGCCGGAGAACCGGCAGTGCGTTCATTCATGATGTGGCTCCTAACTATTAAAAAATGTGACTCTCGATAAAGTCACTCTTGGGCTGCGCCCGCATTAGTCGCCGCTTAAAAAGCGACGACCAAATTCAATGCCTATTCCGCATTTTTGTTTGAAGGAAGGGGCTTGTCAAGCACGCTCAAATCGAGTATTGGCGCGTCATTTTCGGTTTCACCGACGTATTCCGGCACCGCTTCCATTTCATCCAAAGCGGCCAGCATTTCAGCTTCATCCATCATCCCGTCATCGGGTGGCGTGAAGTCTTCCATCATCGCGGCAAGTTCTTCATCGGTCGGCCCGGCCGGCTCGATGTCCGCTTGGTCATGACCAAGGCCATGATCCGCTTCATCGTCGGCCGGTTCGTCGTCGGCCGGCTCGATGGTGTTCGCTGCGACTTCCTGCCCGCCGTCATCGGCCGCCTGCGCGTCCAGGGCCGCCAGTTCGTCATCGCTGGGCCGCTCGCTGGCCCCGTCTTCGTCCACGTCGGGCGCTTCGCTAGCGTCGTAGCCGTTGGCCGCGTCCAAGGCATCAAAGAAGCCATCAACGAACGCTTCAACCTGTTCGGGTTCGATGCCCGAGCCTTCGGGCAGCGGCACCTTGGAGAAGTCCAGGGCGAGCGCGCGCAGGTCGATGCCCTTCTCCACGTCGGCCACAGTCAGGGCGCGGCTACGCGACTGAATAACGGCTTCGTGCAGGTCAAGGTTCAGCAGTGGAATCGACACCGCGCATTCACCCGAACCCCAGGAGTCTTCAAGCTGCTTTTTCGTCGGCAGCTTCTTGCCGAGTTTCGCCAGTGAAGGCGCAACAGATTTCAGGCGATCAACAAAGACATGATCCGAAAAGTAGTTGATCTTTTCGCACCGGATCGCCTTGGTATTTTCAAGGCTGATGATCTGCTCACGCTGGCTCATTTCCTTGAGTTCCTGCGGCATCATGAGCGCCCGCTTTTGATCCGATTCCGACTCGCTGCGACCGCCTGCCGACTTGCCGCCGAGCTGGCGACTACTGCCCTTGGCCTTGAACGTGTAGTAGCCGAGAGCTTCCGAATATTCGTTCGCGTCCCGCTGCTCCCGAGGTGTAAAGAAAATCTGGCACGCATGGTTCGTGACGAAGGTTCGGGCGTTCTCGCGGCCGTAGCCCTTCGGCGCTTCCGCTTCCAACTGTCCGGGCGACTGGATGATGTTCAGCATGCGCAGGCCGTAGCCGGCCATGTACGAATTCGCCTTGTCGATAATGCCGATGCGGCCGGGCGCGGTGAATTCGTCGTCCAGCATCAAGACGGTGTACTTGAGGTCAGGCGACGAGTGCAGCAGGCGGTTCGTGTTGAGGTTCACCAACTGCGTGTAGAACATATTCATCAACAACTTGGCTTCGGCCAGCTTGTTTGCCGGGATGCCCAGGTAGATCGACATGCGCTTCTTGCGCACGTTGCGCAAGTCGAAGTCGTTCGCACTGGTGGCGGCATCAACGATAGGGCTGGCCCAAATGGTCAGCGGCACGTTGAACGAAGCCATGATGCTTGACAGCGTGTTGTCCGACGTGGCCGTGAAGCGATTCAGAGCATCTACGCATTCCATCGACAGCGGCGGCAGGCCCACGCCGTCCCATTCCAGAATCGGCACCAGTTTTCGGGTGACTTCAATCTCGGCACCGGCCACCTTGAACAGCGTTTCGACTTCCTCGATGTCGGCCGCCGCCACGTCCTTGACGACCACAATCGGCGCTTCGTCGCAGAGGTTTTCCGCTGCGGCTTCACTGATGCCGGCAGCGGCCATGATTGCCTTCACCACGTCGGCGCGTTCTTCGCCCACGTCGTTCAACATCACGTCGCCGAACTCGCGGTAGTTGCGCTGCGTCACGATGTCTTGAATGTGCTGCTTGACCGGCTTGCCCTTACCGGACGACTGGCGAAGCAATTCGCCCATCGTGCGCGGCAGGGTCGGCGTTTCGCACAGATACAGCGTCAGGCCCAAGAACAGGTTGCGGGCGGCATCATCGAAAAACGCATCGCGGCCTTCGCCCGGATAGAGCGAGTAGCCGATTGCCAGAATGTCCGTGACTCGCAAGCGCGGATCGTCGCCGATGTAGCCCAACGGGTTGTAGCGGTGCGTCCGGCCGTTGAGCGGGTTCCCTTCGGCATCCTCGGAAATCGAGAAGGGATTGAACAGATAGACCTCTTGGCCCCACTTCGCGCGGTACTTCGACGTTATGAGGAAGTTTTCTAGCTTCACGTCCAGCACCACGACCGATTCCGACCAGTTGAGCAGGTTCGGAATCACGACGCCGACGCCCTTACCCGAGCGAGTCGGCGCGGCCAGCAAGACGAACTGCATGCCGGCGAACATCAAGAAGCGGTTCTTCCACTTGCCGACGATGATGCCGGTATTGCCGAACAGCCCGGCCTTTTCAATCTCGCCGGCATTGGCGAAGCGAGCTTCACCATGCAGTGAGCGCACTTCGCGCATGGCTGCAATCATGGCGACGATTGGCACGCCGTAGGCCACCACGGCGGCCACGATGCCCGACACCTTGAGGCGCTTCGCTACCACCGGATCAGCTTGGTAAAACTGCCAGTACGTCCACCACGTAGAGAAGTCGGTTTTGCCGAAGGGGTTCGTCTTGCTGAAAGCGAAGAAGAAGAAGCCAGCCAGCCAGACCGCGCCCACAGTGGCGGCGATGAACACCACCACGCCGAACAGCCATTTAAGCCACTTTGGCATTTCCATAAGTTGAGTCCTTATCGCTCATTGGTGACGCAAGCCGCCACCAGGTTGCATAGAGTTGTCGCCAATGGCGAAGGGAGCCGATCAGCCGATTGGTGACGATGCGCCGACCTA
>NZ_JAWDIE010000032.1:0-14206 GCF_037688875.1 Amphibiibacter pelophylacis | reverse complement strand
TTTCGGACTGCTCTATCAGCACGGTTAAGTGCCGCAGTGGCCGCTTCTTTCGCGACCTCTTCAATGATCCTGTCCATTCCTCCAGACGCTGAAATTCGTACATTGCGTGCAGCGCCGCCGCTCACAAAGTTCCCATTTTTGGACTTAATGGGGTTGCACCAAGAGTCAGTCATCACCATCCCCCTCACGAGTTGCGAATTTGTGAAACTCGCCCGGGCGAGAGCGCATATTTCAGAGCAACTTCTCGCCCAGACATCCCAGCCTCAAGATCCGTCTTGATCGCAGCATTGCGGATGTTCAAGACCTGCGACTGAAGCTCCGTGATCTCGCGCACCTGCGAATCGATAATTTTTTCGTGACGGTCAATTCGCTCGGCCATCGCAGCCTGTGCCTTGGCCAAGGCTGCTACGGCCTGCGTTATGAATTTTGTTTCTTTGCCCATTTTACCCTCTAAGGTATGTTTAAAGACCGCCACTTGCGGCGTGTCTTCAGTGATCCAGGCGCAAGAAGTTTAGTTCATTAAATTAAATTTTGCAACTCGGCTGCACTTGACTGGTGCGGGCCATGTCACAACGCCTGCCATCAGCAGATCACTTACCGTGCTTTATTTCCGTTTTCTGAGACGCACCCTATGCGGTCGCTGTTTTCCGGGCATCGCCCGGCGCGGGTTGACCAGGTAGACGGCGGCCACGCGAAGGCCTGTCACCAGTACACCAGGAGAACGAACCCATGAACGACACCGACACGACGACCAGAACCACGGACGCCGCGCCCGGCGACCGCGAGCTGTACCCGCTTCCCGCCTTCGTGACCTTCGCGGAGCCGCCCAGCGAAGCGCAGCGGCAAGCCGCCGACCAGTTGCGCCAGGTCGAAGGCTCGACGAGCTGACCAGGACGAAGAAAGGCCCGCACTGTGGCGGGCCTTGGTGTAGGTGTCCCCGGCTATTCGGCGGGACTCTGCCGGGGACTCAGAGCGTTTGCGCGGCGGGCGGCCATGCTTGACCGCGCCCCGCCTGTTGGCCTTACTTCCAACCGCCTTTGTAGCCCTTGTGGGTGTTAGTCGTGGGGTCGCCAACGTCGAAGGCGCGATCCGCTGCCACCTTGCGCGTGGCTTCCTTTTGTTCTTGCCCGGCGAGGTAGGTGTTTTGCTGGTTGAGCTGGGCCATCATGAGTTGCCGCAGCTTTTGGAGCTGCTGGACTTGTTGCTCTGCGATCTGCGAGCCGACCTGAATCGCTTGCATCTGGCCGGTGGCGTTTTGTGACATCGTGCGGAGCTGCTTCAGCGTCATTTCCTCAGTGGCGAACTGGTTCGACTGCATGTTTGCTGCCATGAGCGAACCCTTCAAGGTGTCCAAGGTCTTGCGCGACAAGTCCCGGTACTCCTTCTTGAAGTCGGTGCCGGTGAAGGTGAAGCCCTTGAAGGTGTTCTCGAACTGACTGGCGATGTTCGTCGCTGAGTAGGCCAGCGCCTGGCCTTGCTGGACAACGTCGGCCACTCCCCTCAAGTCGCCTTCTATCGCGCCCCACACCTGGGCCGGAATGTTGAAGGTGTTCTGAAGCATGTTCTGATACTGCTGCAACTGCGTCGCGTAGGACTGCACTTGCTGGAGGTACGAATTCGCCAGCTCGATGTTATTGGCGAGTTGGGTGATCTCGGTCGAACCGCCGAAGCCCGCAACGGAGCCAGCAAACGAGGGCGGCACTGCGGCCACCAGAGAGGCCGACACGATGAAGGCAATGAGGGTCTTCTTCATGATGATCCTTTCAATTAAATACGTATTTGCGTTGATGCGTTAATCTCGACCGCTGTCGAAGCGGATCTGAACGGTTGCGCTTGGTGCGGTGTCCGACTGAAGCTGTGGCGGTTTCACGTTGCGAAGGCGATCCAAAAGTCCGGGGCCATTTTCGGCTTCACCTGGTGGGCCGACGTTCGACTCTTCAGCGCTGATCCCGTTGGATTCAGTGGCCGGAGTGGACGTGGCGGCACTGGCCGGACTAGAACCCTTCGACTCGGAGGGCGGCACCACAGAACCGAAGTCATCCACGACAGGCCGAGAAGCTGCGGCAGAGACGGCAGCAGATGCCTCGGTGTTCGAGCTGGATGCCTTTGCACTTGAGCTGCTGACCTTGCCACCTTGCGATGCTTGTGCCGAGCCAGAGTCAGGGGCACCAGAAAGCGGCGCGGCAGGCGTGGACGAGTTACCCGAAGGCATCGAGCGTTGATCGCCGGTCGAGCTTGCCGCCGTCGACCGAGCCGAGGCCGATCCAGAGGCGGGGGTTACCCCGCCATTTCCAGCCGCGTGCGGCGCTGCGGGTGAGCTGCCAGAACTGGCTGGTGGCGCAACTTGATCAAAGCCGACCGACGAACCCGAGGAAGCACCAACAGTCCCTGCGAGGGTGGACAGGCTTCCAGCTGCCGAACTGCCAGCAAGGCCGGGCGAACCACCCCCGCCGCCACCCTTGAAGGCCACGCCTGCGGCTTCCGCGATTTTGCCCAGGCCTTTGCCAGCCGTGGCCGCAGCCCCGATGCCCCCCGCAACCATGCCACCAATGACGCCCGCAGCCGTCCCGCTAGTGAGCGAGGGAGCACCCGATAGCATCGAGGAGGCCATCGATGGAATCATCCAGGCCAGGAAGGCGAAGAAGGCGGCGCCACCCATCACCACCCAGGCATTGATGATGAATTGCAGGCCAGATGTCGCCGCATTCAGCAGAGCTGCCCAGCCGTTGAAAAGGGTAGAGCTGGCCCCGATCAGGAGGTAGATGGTCATGAGCTTGACCCCGACCGCAATCGCATAGCCGAGGTACTTCTGAACGAAATCCTGCGTCCATCGCGAACCACCGAAGCCCAGGAAGATGACTGCCGCTGAGATGACGAAGTAGCTCTCAATGAGCGTCACAAGTAGCTGGCCAGCGACCACCACGAAGGCGATGATGATGAACACTGCAGCGGGGAGCGCTGCCAAGACGACGCCAATCGCATCCCACATGTCCATGTCTGAAATGGACCTGAAGATGATGATGACGAAGTTCAGGCCTTGAGCGAACACTGCTGATGGACTGAGTACCCCCACCCCGCCCACCGTTGCTCCAGCGTCACGAAACGAGTTCATGAGCGCGGGTATCCATGTTGGGGCGAACTGTAAGAGCGCGTAGAAAAAGCCGACGCCCAGAATCTTGCTGACCATGGCCGCGATGAGGGTTCGCGTGTCGTCTTTCTCAAGCACGTACTTCGCGCCGGTGACGGCCAGCTCGATAGTCAGCAGCAACGCAAACAGTCGATTCGCGTAGGCCAACATCGGCCCCATCCACCCTGTCGCAGCGGCTTCGTAGGAGTCCGATATGCCGTCCAGGATGGCGGTGTTTGGTGCGACTTGAGCGAACGCAGAGCCTGCCAAGAGCGACAGGCCAGCAGCAAGTGTCGCTAGCCACAGAACATGAGTGCGGCGCGTGCTCATTTCTGGCCCCCTTTCCCATCGCCAGGAGGCCAGCCGCCTTTGTAGCCCTTGTGCTCACTGGACGAATAGAATGCCGCCGTCAGAGCACCGCAGCGTGCATCATGGGAGTAGTCACCTGCCTTCATGCGGGCATTGATTACTTGGTCACACTTGACGACCTCAGCCTTGAACTTGGCGCGATCTTTGGACAGTTTCGCAATCTCTGCGCTGTAGTCGCTGGCCGAGGTCTGCGCAGGCTCGTCGGTCTTGCCGCAGCCTGTCAGGGCGGCGATGCAGGCAGCGATGACCAGGACAACCGCCACCCGTGCCCAGCCCTTGCGGCGAGCGTAGGCGGGCATTGCCACAATCTCTTGATGAACCGAGCCGACGAGCTGGACGGAGTTCTTGAGCCACTTCATACGCCACTCCCGACCAGGAAAAGCACAGCCAGGCCAGCCATGACCGCAAGCGGCACTGCTAGAGGACGCAGCCGGGAGGGATCGAACCAGGCATTCAGTCCGACTAGGGCGAACGTGCCAGCGAACGCGCCAAGCATGGCGGTATTGCTAGACCACAGATTGAGAGCCCCGCCGAACATGGCAATCAGAATCGGCGTGACAGTCAGCAGCCGAAAAATCGGCAGCGACCGCGAGGCGCGAGCTGGGAGAGTGGGGACGACGCGGAAATCCGCGTCAACGACATCCGGGGACTGCCCCCGGTACGGTTTGAGTTGCGACATGGCCTAGCCCTTTCAGGTGTGGGCTTCCATGCCGGAGGGAGAGCGAGAACCGACCCGAAGACAGGAAAGCCCGTTGAGGAACGAACTTCGATCACCTGTCTCGCCGTGGTCTGTTTCACGGGAGCTATGCCGGGTCCGGCTTCAGTATCAGCGCGCGGTGGCTGAATCCATCGGTACGAACCTTGGCCGGTTATCACCGCCGATCCCGATACGACCGCGCGGATGTAGGGCAAATATGCCCGGCTTTAGGCTCTGAGACTAGCGAGGGGTGTCGCTTTCGCTACTTCCTCCCGACCTGCTTTCACAGGGGACACGCTGCATGCAGTGGTCACGTTCAAGTCAGTGCAATTTTAGGGTTTGCGGCTGACGAAGGCTACAGCTCGGGCCAGTTGTCGCCCTTGCTGGGTTGCCCCTTTTCTTTCCGGTTGCGCCTAGTGCTGCTGGTCCTCGGGGCCGCGAGGAACGACTTCAGTGTCGATCCTTTGACCGTGATCCCGCTTCCTTGCCCATCGTCTTTGAGCAGTTCGGCGACATCGTTCCAGTCGTGACCGCTGGCTCTTAGTTGCTCGATCTCGGCGCGGAGCATCAACACCGCTTCCTTGTTCGACTCGACCACGGTGCGCGGCTTCGGCGGCACTGTTTGCAGCTTCGATTTCAGGCGCTCGATGGTGTCAATCGAGATACCCAAGTTCGCTCCTTTCTGTGCTGTGAGTTCAACGCTTGGACTGTCCCCAACGTTGGACGCATGTTATCATCAAATTACGACGAAGAAAATAGGAGGACAGGATAGGGTTTGTAATACCGCTGACGCGGCATTCCACCGGCCCGCGCCAGTCGTTGCACTCCCTTTGCTGGCCTAACCTACCTGCTCAGGGCTACGCCCCGAGACCCCTCACCCGCCGCGCCCGTGGGGAGCTGCTTATGTTTTGCTGACCTTCTGCTTATGCAGGCCCGCAAGGCGGGCGCAGATCAGCAAAACATAAGCAAAAGATCAGCAGCGCGAGGCCAGGCATCCGCAAAAAATCAGCAAAACATCTGCAAAACATCAGCACTGCCGGGACGGTAGCAAAACATGAGCGGAAACGAAGCATTCGAGGAACGATGAGCAGCGAGCAGAGAAAGAAGACCGTCGCCCTAGCGGTGCGCCTCACGCCGGATGAGGCCGAGGCCATCCGCGAGAAGGCGCGCGACGGTGGCGTGACCGTATCGGAGTTCTTCCGAGCGGCGGCGCTTGGCCGCAAGACTCGCAGCACCATCGATGCCCAGGTCATCAACGAGCTGCGCCGCCTTGGAGGCCTTCAGAAGAAGATTCACAACGACACAGGCGGCAGCTACAGCAAGGAAACCGCCGACATCCTTCGCGCGATCAAGGATGCAATCGAGAGGCTAGGCCGTGGCGATCTTCAAGGCGACGGCCAAGCGTAACGACGGGCGTTCTAGCTTCGCTGCCTTGGTGTCCTACATCGGGCGCGAGGACACGCATGAATGCCGAGAATCCACCGCCCCGCTGATCGAGAGCGAGCTATTCGAGGGCATGCCCGAGCACCTGCGCGGCGAGCTGCTGACGTTGGAGGACTTGCCCGGACTGGATGACATCGAGCAGCGGGCACCGCTGCGCCAGGCGCGCACCTTGAGCAACGTCCAGACCTTGCGCATGGGTGGCACAGGTCGAGGCCGTCCCGCGCCCACTGTGCCGATGGAAACCAACTGCCTGGACATCGACACCGCCGCCGCTGAAATGCAGGCTGTCGCGGCCCTGAACCCGCGCATCAAAGACCCGGTTTATCACTTCCTGGTGAGCTTGAAGAAGGGCGAGCGCCTGCCCAATGAAGCGATGTTCGACATTGCCAGGCACACCATGAAGGGCCTCGGCTTTGAGGGCCACCAGTACGCGGCTGCCATCCACGCCGACACCGACAACCTGCATGTTCACGTCGCCGTGAATCGTGTGCATCCAGAGACTTACAAGGCCGTCTATCCCGACCGCGACCACTACAAGGGTGCGCGGGCCATGCGCGAGATCGAGCTTCGCTATGGGCTTGGGCACGACAAGGGGGCCTTTGCCGTGTTCGAGCGAGACGGGGAAACCGTCATTGATTGGGCCAGCAAGGACACGCGCAACACCAAAGAGAAGGCCCCCACCAAAGCCCGCGACATGGAAGTCCACGGGCGAGAAAGTCTATTCAGCTACGCCAGGGGAGAGCCGCGCGCGGCCATCGTTGAGGCCCTGAAGTCGCCTTCGTTGAGCTGGGGCGAGCTGCACCAGGTCATGGGCCGCTATGGGCTTGAGCTGCGCCAGAAGGGGCAAGGCTTCGCGGTCTACGACCGCAGCAACCCGGAGCAGACGCCCATCAAGGCCAGCGACATGCACGAGCGCCTGAGCAAAACCCGACTTGAGAAGCAGCTAGGCCCCTACCAGACCGCCCCGGAGATCGAGCAGCCAGCGCAGACGTACAACCCGGAGCGCAAGCCGAGCCGCGATCCCTTGAGCCGCGCGGAGCGCGCCGAGCTGCGTGCGCAACAGCGCCGCGAGCTGCGGGAGCTGTACGACCAGGCGAAGAGGCCGCTTGCTGATGACATCGCCAAACAGGTGCAGGCGCTCAAGGCAACCTATGCCCTGAAGGGCAAGACCATCACCGAGCAGGCGCAGGCCCAACGCAAGGCCATCCAGTCGGGCGACCACCCAGCCCCCATGAAGAAGGCCATGCTTTCAGTTCTTGCCGCCGAGACGGTCAAGCAGCGGGCGGAGCTGCGCGAGGCCATGAAGCGCGACCGAGCGGCCATTGGCAAGGTGCAGAACTACCGCGAGTGGGTTGCCGACCAGGCCGAGGCCGGGCATCCGGCAGCAATCAGCGCCTTGCGTGGCTACGTCTACGCCGACAAGCGCAAGCTGCGCCAATGGCAGTGGGCTGAGCAGAAGCGGGAGGGCTTGCCGGGCCTGAAGGCACCGGGCGAAGCCGACCAGGAGCCGCAGGCCTTCGAGTTCAAGACGGTCAAGGCGATGACCTACCAGGTCAACCGGCAGACTGGCGACGTGATCTATCAGGTGGCCGGGCGTGCAGCCTTCACCGACCACGGGCGGCGCATCACCTTCCAGGCCGCGAACGACGATGCCGTGATCCTCGCCGGGCTGAAGCTCGCACAACAGAAGTACGGTCAGCGGCTGGACGTGACAGGCAGCGACGCATTCAAGCGCCAAGTCGCAGCCGTGGCCGCGAGGCACGGCCTACGGGTGACGTTCACCGACCAGGCCATCGAGCAGCACCGGCAGCAGCTCGCCGCGCCGACCAAGCCCGCCGAGCTGGCGGCAGCGCCCAAGACTGCCGAGCAGTCCCGGCAGGAGGCCGAGCAGCTCGCCCGCCAGGCCATCGGCCAAGGAGTGCGCCTGCATGCCATCGGCGAAGGTGCGACCGCGCGGGGGCAGATCGTGGGAGAAACAGCCCATCACTACGTGCAGCGCGTTTCCCCGACCGTGGCTGCGATCCACGACAAAGCCCGGTTCGCTCACCTGCCACCAGGTCAGCGACCGAAGACCGGCCAACACCTTGCCATTAGCTACGCCGACACTAGGGGTAAGGCGGTTCCCATTCAGCCGCAAACGCGAGGCAAGAGCCTCACCCTGTGAAGTGCGGAATACTTGCTTTATTCGCAAATATACGTATCTACGCATTAGCGTAATTACATATTATATTTCGACCGTGATGCAGCATGGACGATTAACCAATGGGCACGCAACAGCGCCGCCCATGGTTGCCCTATCACAGACGGGGCCGCAGTGCGCGGCATAACCTTTATGCAGATCGACGACGAAGGCTTTCGCGCGTGGCGACTTGCTCGGAGTCAAGGTGTTCATTAAACGGTGGTTTTGTGTACGCTCTGGCTAAGCTGCTTTTTGAGGTGTTTTCTTCCTCTTAAAGTGTTAAAATAGTCGTCAATTTTTCAATGTTTCGGTATTGTTCATGAATCAACGTGTCGGATACGCACGAGTCTCAACAGACGATCAAAACTTGGATTTGCAGCGTGATGCGCTAAAGCAGGCCGGGTGCAATGTCGTCTATGAGGAATCGGCCAGCGGGAAAAATATTGATCGACCAGAGCTGGAGCACTGTCGCAAGGCGCTACGTTCCGGGGATACGCTTGTGGTGTGGCGACTGGATAGGTTGGGCCGCTCTTTGCCTGATCTTGTGCAGATCGTGGCAGAGTTTGAGAGGGACGGTATCGGCTTTGAGAGCCTGACAGAGAAGATCGAAACCGGCAGCGCAGCGGGTAAGCTGATTTTTCATGTGTTTGCTGCATTATCTGAATTTGAGAGAAACTTGATTCGAGAGCGTACACAGGCCGGTTTGATAGCGGCTCGTGCTCGTGGTCGATGTGGCGGTAGAAAGCCGAAACTTGACGACAAACAGTTGCGAGAGATTAAGCTACTTTTGGGAGATCCAAAAAGCAATGTGGCAGATGTGGCTCGCCGATATGGTGTTTCGAGAACAACGGTGTATAACCATGTTGGTGTGGTGTCGCCATGCAACACTTAATAAGCAATATGAAGATAAGTAAATGAGTATTAACAGGGACAAGCCTGATCTGTGGAAAGCTGACATTGGACGGTCGGTTGATTTATATAACTCATGGTTTATGGAATTTGCACCGAAGGCATTCCGGGAGACGCGAGTCAAAACGGCGGAGCAAGTTGAATTCGCTTTGCGGTCGACGGACAACCTCACCAACGTGACACCAGAATTATTGAAAGAGCATCCCAGAGTTCTGCCGATGTTGCGCATGTCTACTTGTCCGCCCATTGCAAGAGACCGATTGATTGGATTGGCTGGAATTTCCAAAAATCTCGTTGCGAGCATGGAAGATGCAGATACGCCGCGCATACCACCACGAATGCCTGTCGCTCAACTAGATGCCGAATTGGTGAAAATTGGCGCGATCATTGAAAAAATGGCTGATCCAGATATTTTCGTCTGGCTTGATCGTGAAGAATCTGCAACGGACAGTGAAGTGACCCGAGCAGCCACTGTTGTTGCTGATCGTTTGTGCGGCGCCGTCTCTGACCCGATTATTCGTAATGCTCAAGAAAAGAGGCAGCTCGCTGTAATAGCAGCTTGGTTGCAGGAACGTGGGTACACACAGCACGTTGCAACCAATGGGGTGAAATTCAATCAGATGCAGCCCGGTACTTATTCGTTCCGAATGAATGTCCAAATCAAGATGATTACGGATAATAACGAAGAAAAAATGGTGAATATCCCTGTCGATGCAGTCATCATGCCAAAATCAGCAGCTCCAGGTGATTTCCCTCTGCTGATTGAGGCTAAATCTGCGGGCGACTTCACCAACGTGAACAAGCGCCGAAAGGAAGAGGCTCAAAAGATGTCGCAACTGCGGAGCACTTACGGGCCGACGATTCGCTTTGGCTTGTTCCTCTGCGGGTATTTTGATAGCGGCTATCTCGGGTATGAAGCAGCAGAGGGAATCGACTGGGTGTGGGAACACCGGATCGACGATTTGGCTCAATACGGGATCTGAATATGGAACAGCGCGTTCATCACGAAACACTTCGCTTATCGATTCAGAACGGGCTGGATGCCCAAAAAACGGCACTAGAGCGGAACAAACTTGGCCAGTTTGCGACCCCGACTGTGCTGGCTCGGGAGGTGTTGTCGTATGGGCTGAGCTTGATGCCAAAAGGGGAGCGAGTTCGTTTTCTTGATCCAGCCATTGGCACAGGTTCGTTCTATTCGGCGCTGCGCGAAATGATTGGACGCAGGCCGGTAGAGGCTGCGAAAGGCTACGAGGTCGACCCTCACTATGGAGAGCCTGCCCGCGATTTATGGGCTAGTTCAGGCCTTGATATGGAGCTTTCTGACTTCACCCAAGCCCAGCCGCCGTGCGATGGCTTCAATCTACTAATCTGCAACCCTCCTTACGTTCGACATCATCATCTTGGAGCCGATGAAAAGCGCCGTTTGCAGATCGTGAGCAAGGAGTCTGCAGGTGTGAAGTTATCTGGTTTGGCAGGTCTTTATTGCCATTTCATGGCGTTGTCGCATCGCTGGATGAGTGATGATGGTGTTGCTGGCTGGCTGATCCCGAGTGAGTTCATGGACGTAAATTACGGGCGTGAATTGAAGCGTTATCTTCTAGAAGAGGTCACGCTGCAGCGAATTCATCGTTTCGATCCGAACGATGTTCAGTTTGATGATGCGCTAGTCTCTTCGGCAGTGGTCTGGTTCAAAAAGTCCAAACCACCAGCAGGACACGCGGTTGAATTTTCTTATGGTGGTACGCACACTGCGCCCGCTATATCGCGCCAAATTGCATCGATTGAGCTGGCTAACGAAGCTAAATGGACAAGATTCCCAAGGCAAGAGATTAGGGCGGCTATTGATACGCCAATCCTTTCGGACTTTTTCAGCATCAAGCGCGGCATAGCCACTGGCAGCAATGATTTTTTCATTTTGAGCCGAGAGAAAATTGCAGAGCTTGACCTGCCAATGGAGTTTTTCAGGCCAATTTTGCCCAGCCCGCGCTATCTCAAGAGTGATGAAATTCAGGCTGACGATCAAGGTAATCCAGTTTTGGCGCAATCACTTTTCTTACTAAATTGCAGCTTGCCAGAGAGTGAAATAAAATCCAAACATCGAAGTCTCTGGCGTTACCTTGAGTCAGGCAAAGAGGAAATGGGTTCGCGCTATCTCTGCAAGTCTCGACCTATTTGGTACAAGCAGGAAGATCGCCGCCCAGCGCCATTTGTTTGTACTTACATGGGGCGTAGTGATTGTGCTACTGAAAACCCGTTCAGGTTCTTATTGAACCACTCGCGTGCTGTTGTTGCCAATGCTTATTTAATGCTTTACCCGAAGCCACATGTCGAAGCGAAGCTGAATGGTCGTCCTGATGTGCTTCGCAGTGTGTGGAAAAAGTTGAATAATATTCGTCCTGAGTCGTTGATGAGTGAGGGTCGTATATACGGCGGCGGTTTGTATAAGATGGAGCCAAAGGAGCTGGCCAGGGTCTGTGCTCAGGAAATTTCAGCATTGCTAGAGTTTTAATGTGATGTCGAGTGGTCGCTATCACACCGCATTAATTGACGTGCTTTTAAATTAATAAATACGTATTTGCGCTGTGATGTGATAACGTATCAAAGGAGTGCCGCATATGCGTACATTAGTGATAGCGAGCCAGAAGGGTGGCGTCGGCAAGACCACTATCGCCGGGCACCTAGGCGTGATGGCTGAAATCCAAGGCGCGGGGCCGGTGGCACTGATCGACACCGATCCGCAAGGCAGTCTTGCGTGCTGGTGGAACGAGCGCCAGGCCGAGGCCCCCGCCTTCGCGTCGGTGGATATCGCCAACCTGCCCGGCCACCTGAAGCAGCTCGAAAAGGCCGGGGTGAAGCTGGCGATCATCGACACGCCCCCGGCAGTCACCGACACCATTCGCAAGGTGCTGGCCGTGGCCGACCTGGTGCTGATCCCGACCAGGCCAAGCCCGCATGACCTGCGCGCCGTAGGTTCTACGGTCGAGCTGGCCGAGGCGGCAGGCAAGCGCATGGTCTTCGTCATCAACGGGGCCGCGCAGCGGGCCAAGATCACCGGGGAAGCCGCTATCGCCCTCAGCCAGCACGGCACCGTGGCCCCGGTGACGCTCTACCAACGCACCGACTTCGCCGCTTCGATGATCGACGGGCGCACCGTCCAGGAGATCGACGCCGGAGGCCGATCCGCTGCGGAAATTATGGAATTGTGGATGTACGTATCTGCGCAAATCCGCAAGAAGTAAGATAAAATTACGTATAACCGCACTTACGTACAGGATTTATCAGCATGGCAAAGACAGCGAGCCTCACTTCCGGCCTGGTCGCCAAGAAGGGCCAGGCAATGCCCGCCGTGACCCACCAGGCCGAGGCCCCGGCGCGCGCTGCGGCCAAGACCGCCGCGCCCGATTACTACAAGGCCTTGACCGTCAAGCTCGACCGCGAGCGTTACGAGGCCTTGAAAACCTTGGGCGTGAAGCTCGACAAGAGGAGCCAGGAAATATTTGTCGAAGCCCTCGACCTCTATCTTCAGCAGACCGCGCAGAGCGCGTGAGGGTGCGGCCATGAGCGACCACAAGCGCTTTTTCGGAAAGACCTTCGCCGAGCTGGACGCCCAGGCGAAAGAGGCTGTTCGCTGCGCCGTGGCCGACCTACACGCGCGGGGCATCCCGACCTACCACATGGAAGGCGGCAAGATCATCGAGACGGCACCGGACGGCACCAGGCGCGAGCTGGACGCGCCGCCGGCGGGCGGGGCAGAGGAGGGCACCGAATGAGCAGCGCGCCAAAGTCATTTGATTCGGTACTGGCCAAGATCAAAGAGCGCGCGGCCAGCGCCCCCGCCGCCCCGCCAGAGCGCCGACAGCTCCCGCTGTGGCCAGAGCTTGAGCGTGCCATCCCGAACCACCTCGCCAGGTCTTCGCTGTTCGCACCCATCGCGCCAGGCCGTCGCAAGCAGCACGACCGCTCGGAGATCGCCAGCAGGGTTGACGTGAAAATCCTGTTCACCGGCAAGCAGCTCGACATGGCCGACTGCGATGTCTTCATGCAGGCGCTCTACGAGGCCCACCGCGCGCCCCTGGGCGAGCGGGTCATCATCAAGCGGGGAACCTTCCTCAAGGCCATCGGGCGCAGCAACGGCAAGAGCGACTATGAATGGCTCCATGAGGCCTTTCGGCGACTGTTCCTGTGCGCTATCGAAATCGAGGCCAAGCGGTACAAGATCGGCGGGACGCCGAAATCTTCCGGCCTGCACCTGGTGGACTCATTCGACTACGACCCCGAGGCTGACACCTACTTCATCAAGTTCGACCCGCGCATCCTTGCCCTGTTCCACAACAAGGAATATGCACTGATCGACTGGGAGAAACGCAAGCAACTGCACAAGCGCGTGGACATGGCGAAGTGGCTTCAGAACTACCTTGCGTCGCACGAGCCGGGGATTCACCGCATCGGCCTGAAGCTGCTCAAAGAGTGGATGGACTACAGCAGCCCCATGAACAAGTTCAAGGAGGCCTTTGGCGAGGCTATGGGCGAACTGGAGCGCCTGGAGATCATCGCCGGAGCCAGGATCGAGCCAAGTTCGCGCCGGGAGGTTCAAGCCGTCTGGACGAAGCTCTGATTGGTGTCAGAGCGTCGGGATAGCATTCCAGTTCTGTCACCACCGGACGGGCCAGGCGTCGGGATAGCATTCCACTTTGAGGGGGTCAAACGCCCCTTCTTGGGCCTATGGACAGCCGGTTTTGGGCGTCGGGATAGCATTCCAGTGCCATCGGGATAGCATTCCACCGCGTCGGGATAGCATTCCACGATGTCGGGATAGCATTCTGAGTGGGTCTCGTAAGCGCTTGGTTCATAAGTAATTTTCGGGGCCTTTTTTGCTTTAACCTGTTTTAACCTATCTTTAACCATGCTGGCCTGTGGACAAGCACCACGGGCACCAAGTGCAGGGGCATTCCTGCCAGGGCAGGAACCGGCAATGTCGTGCTTCGCATCGAGCCGCTGCGCGTCTCGGCCCCTTCGGGCTTCAGCGCCTTGCCGAGCTGGGCACCGGGATAGCGTTCCTCTCACGTCGGCAGCGTGCCAAGACCTTTGATAAGTGCCCCCCGGAGGGGGTGAAAGGCGCTATCGCGCCGACGACCCCCGATGAAAGAACCGCGCCCGCGGAGGCGGGCGAAGACAGTCCGCGGGGGAACGCAGTTCCCCCCTGTCGCGCTGCGGCTTCGCCTTCGCGCCGGACTCGACCCCCCCGGGGCCTGCGGCCCCCAAAACCGCCTTGAGGCGGTTTCGGCTCCCCCGCTAGGCTATCCAGAAAAAGAAACCCGCCCGCGCTGCACTTGGAAAAAGAGGGCGACGAGGCCTTAGCGGCTGCGCCAGAGCCTCAAGGGGTCGTCTCAGAAAACGGAAAATAAAGCATGCGAAGGGCGCTAGCGTATCCGTCTGTTGGAATGAGAACTATGCGGCTGTTTTCACGAGACGAAGATGCCCC
>NZ_JAWDIE010000031.1:0-18157 GCF_037688875.1 Amphibiibacter pelophylacis | reverse complement strand
AGATGCAGCTTGTGATTCTGCTGGGTCAGCCAGTGGCGCCAGGCCTGCTGCAGCTCACGCTGCGCAGCGCCCACGCGGGCACGGCAGCCCAGCAGCCACAGCAGAATCACCAGCGCGACGCCCGCCCAGGCCCACTGCGCGGGCGAGAGGGCGTCCAGCCAGGCGGTGTCCAGAAGCTCGCGCATCAGCGCGCCACCCACTGCTGCCAGCCCTGGCGGCGCAGCTCGCAGGCCGGGCACTGGCCGCAGCCGTAGCCCCAGTCGTGGCGCTGGCTGCGGTCGCCCAGATAGCAGGTGTGCGTGTGCTCCTGCATCAGCGCGACCAGGCCTTCGCCGCCCAGATCCTGCGCCATCTGCCAGGTGTCGGCTTTGGTGAGGAACATCAGCGGTGTTTCCAGCGTCATCGGTGCGGCCAGGCCCAGGCTCAGCGCGACCTGCAGCGCTTTCAGGGTGTTGTCGCGGCAGTCGGGGTAGCCGGAATAGTCGGTTTCGCACATGCCGCCCACCAGCACGTTCAGCCCGCGGCGGTAGGCCAGGGCGCTGGCGGCGGTGAAAAACAGCAGGTTGCGCGCCGGGACAAACGTCGTCGGCAGCCCGTTGGCCTGCCATTCGATGGCCTTGTCGGCGGTCATGGCGGTGTCGCCGATCTGGCCCAGCCAGCGCATGTCCAGGAAGTGATCTTCCCCCAGGCGCTGGGCCCAGTCGGGGCGCAGGCGGCGCAGTTCGCGCAGGGCGTCCTGGCGCACGTCCAGCTCGACGCGGTGACGCTGGCCGTAATCGAAGCCGACGGTTTCCACCCGATCGAAGCGCGACAGCGCCCAGGCCAGGCAGGTGCAGGAATCCTGGCCGCCCGACAGCAGCACCAGCGCGCTGCGCGGGGCCGGGGTCAGGCTGACGGGGGGCTTTGCGGCAGCGTGCTGGCTCACGTGCGCACCTCGCCCTGGCCCAGCACCACCCATTTCATCGAAGTCAGGCCCTCCAGCCCGACGGGGCCGCGCGCGTGGAATTTGTCGGTGCTGATGCCGATTTCGGCACCCAGACCGTACTCGAAGCCGTCGGCAAAGCGCGTGCTGGCGTTGACCATGACGCTGGCCGAATCGACCTCGCGCAAAAAGCGCATGGCGCTGGGGTGGTCGGTGGTCAGGATGGCGTCGGTGTGGTGGCTGCCGTAGCGGTTGATGTGGGCGATGGCTTCGTCCAGGCTGTCGACCACTTTCACGCTGATGACAGGCGCCAGATACTCCTCGGACCAGTCGGCCTCGCTGGCCGGGGCGCTGCGCACGCCGGGCACGCTGCGGATGAGATCCAGCGTGCGCGGGCAGCCGCGCATCTCCACGCCCTTGCGGGCGAAGAGGGCCGCGATGCGCGGCAGGAAGGCGCTCGCCTGCGCGCTGTGCACCAGCAGCGATTCGGTGGCGTTGCAGGGGCTGTACTTCTGCGTCTTGGCGTTGTCGGTCACGGCCAGCGCCTGGTCGATGTCGACCGCCGCATCGACGTAGGTGTGGCAGTTGCCGTCCAGATGCTTGATGACGGGCACGCGCGCGTCCGCCGCAATGCGCTCGATCAGGCCTTTGCCGCCGCGCGGGATGATGACGTCCACGAACTCGGGCATGGCGATCAGGCGGCCGACGGCAGCGCGGTCGGGCGTGGGCACCAGCTGCACGGCGTCGGCGGGCAGACCCGCCTGCTGCAGCGCCTGGCGCACGCAGGCGGCCAGCGCCAGGTTGCTGTGCAGCGCCTCGGAACCGCCGCGCAAAATGCAGGCGTTGCCGCTCTTGATGGCCAGCGAGGCGGCTTCGATGGTGACGTTGGGGCGGCTCTCATAAATCATGCCAAACACGCCCAGCGGCACGCGCATCTGGCCCACCGAAATGCCGGTGGGGCGACGCTTGACGCCGGTGATTTCGCCGATGGGGTCGGGCATGGCGGCCAGCTGCTCGCAGCCCAGCGCCACGGTCTCCAGCGCGCTGTCGCCCAGCTTGAGCCGATCCAGCAGGGGACCGTCCAGGCCTTTGGCCGCAGCCTGCTCAAGGTCCAGCGCATTGGCCGCCTGAAGCTGCGCCCGGCTGGCCCGAAGCAGCGCCGCCAGCGCCAGCAGCGCGTTGTTTTTCTCGCGCGTACCGGCCCGCGCCATCGCCTGACTGGCCTGGCGCGCGGCCTGGCCCATGGACTGCATGAGGGCGGGGATGTCGGGCGGCGGATCAGAGACCTGCGGCCCCTCGCCACCGTGGCGGGCCGGATCGAAACGGGCGAGGCGCTGGATCAGTGTTTCAGCGGATTCAAGGGATGAACCTGTGTTCATTGGGGCTCCTTTTTCCGCCATTTTATCTGTCAGCCCTCGCTAGCCGCCTTCTTCCCTCGGGCGGGCGCTTTACCGGGTGATTTGGGCGCGCGCGGTTCGAACTCGAAGCCGACTTTGCCGGCTTTGGCGTCCCAGACCAGCATGGCCTTGAACTTGCGGCGCGTCTTGTTGGAGACGAAATTTTCCAGCAGCGCGGTTTTGCCGGTTTGCAGCAGGCGGGTGATTTCGCTGCGCTCGATGGGCTGGGTCAGGATGATCTTGCCGCTTTTGAAATCGCAGGAACCGGCCTTGCTGGTGGCGTGCTCGCAGCAGTAGTTGCTGCCGAATTCGAAGACACGGCCCTGGCATTTGGGGCAGCTGCCCAGCGGGGTCTGGTCGCTGAAATCGGGCGCTTCGTCGCCCTCGGAGGCGGCGTCGCTGTCGCCGAAATCAAACTCCATCTTCCAGCCGCCGGTTTCGGCGCCGTCCACCAGGCGCAGCTCGGCGGTGAAGGGCCAGCCGGCTTTGGAGCGGAAGCCCTCCAGCGGGCCGACTTTCTTGTCGCGCAGCAGGGTTTCGATCTCGGGCAGCTCGAAGCTGCGTCCGGCCGGAATCTTGGTCACCGAGAAGCCGCAGCCGGCTTCGCTGCTTTCGCTGGCGGCATTCTTGCCCACGCAGCTGAAGCGGCGGTAGTTTTCGCGCACCACGCCGGTGCAGTTGGGGCAGGGCGTGGCCAGCGTGGCGTAGTCGCCGGGGATGGTGTCGCGGTCGTAGCCCTTGGCTTTTTCGACCATGCGCTGGGTCAGCTGGGCGATGTCGCCCATGAAGGCCTCGCGCGAGATCTGTCCTTTTTCCATCTGCGACAGGCGGTATTCCCACTCGCCGGTCAGCTCGGGCCGGGTCAGATCAGGAATGTCCAGACCGCGCAGGAGCGTCATCAGCTGGAAGGCTTTGGCCGTCGGGATGAGGTCGCGGCCGTCGCGCAGCAGGTACTTTTCGGTCAGCAGACCTTCGATGGTCGCCGCGCGCGTGGCGGGCGTGCCCAGGCCTTTTTCCTGCATGGCGGCCTTGAGATCCTCGTCGTCGATCAGTTTGCCCGCGCCTTCCATGGCCGACAGCAGCGTCGCTTCGGTGTAGCGCGGCGGCGGTTTGGTGATCAGGGCCTTGGCCTGCGCGTCGTCGGTCTGCACGGTTTCGCCGGGCGTCACGGCCACCAGCAGCGCGTCCGGATCCTGCTGGTCGCGGCCGTAAACGGCCAGCCAGCCGGGCGAGAGCAGCACCTTGCCGTTGGTCTGGAAGCGCTGGGTGTCCTGTTTGCCGCCGATCTGCGTATCGACCTCGGTGATGCGCGTCGTCATCTGGTACTGCGCGGGCGGGAAGAACACCGCCAGGAAGCGCTTGACGACCAGATCGTACAGTTTGGCTTCGATCTCGGTCAGGCTTTTGGGCGCCTGCAGCGTGGGGATGATGGCGAAGTGATCCGACACCTTGCTGTTGTCGAACACCCGCTTGGTGGGCTTGATGTAGCCTTCTTTGAGGGCCGTGCGGGCGTGGCGCGACAGCTCGGCCAGGGGACCGGGCAGGGTCTCGGCGGCCAGCATGGCGGCGGTCTGCTGCGCCACGGGCAGATAGTCTTCGGGCAGCGCGCGCGAATCGGTCCGCGGGTAGGTCAGCACCTTGTGCTTTTCATAGAGCGCCTGCGCCAGCCCCAGCGTGGTCTTGGCCGAGAAGCCGAAGCGGCTGTTGGCCTCGCGCTGCAGGCTGGTCAGATCGTAAAGCAGCGGGCTGGACTGGCTGGAGGGCTTGGATTCCTCGCTGACGCGCCCGGCCTGGCCGCGCACGGCGTCGGCGATGGCCTGCGCGCGGGCTTCGTCCCACAGGCGGTCGGCGCGCTGTTCGGGGTCGGCGGCGTCGGATTTGTCCTTCTTCCAGTCGCCGTCCAGCCATTTGCCCGCGTACAGCCCGGCGGCGGCGGCGAAGTCGGCGTGGACTTCCCAGTAAGGGCGCGCGACGTGGCGGCGGATTTTCTCTTCGCGCTCGACCACAATGGACAGCGTGGGCGTCTGCACCCGGCCCACGGTGGTCAGGAAGAAGCCGCCGTCGCGGCTGTTGAAAGCCGTCATGGCGCGCGTGCCGTTGATGCCGACCAGCCAGTCGGCTTCGGAGCGGCTGCGCGCGGCGTCCGACAGGCCCTGCATCTGCGTGTCCGAGCGCAAGCGATCGAAGCCGTCGCGGATGGCCTGCGGCGTCATGCTCTGCAGCCACAGCCGCGACACCGGCTTGCCCACCGTGGCCTTGGCCCCGGCGTACTGCACGATCAGGCGGAAAATCAGCTCGCCCTCGCGACCCGCGTCACAGGCGTTGATCAGTTCGCCCACGTCCTTGCGTTTGATCTGCTTGACGACCGCCGCCAGGCGCGCCTTGGCCTTGTCGATGGGGGCCAGATCGAAGTGCGGCGGAATCACGGGCAGATGGGTGAAGCTCCATTTGCCGCGCTTGACATCAAATTCTTCAGGCGCCTTGATTTCGACCAGGTGGCCGACCGCCGAGGTGACGACGTAGTGCTCGTTCTCGAAGTGGTCGGCGTATTTTTCGAACTTGCCGCTGGAAGGCGTCAGCGCCCGCACAATGTCCTGCGCGACGCTGGGTTTTTCGGCGATGACGAGGGCCTTGCTCATGGAAGTGGCGGCCGCAGGTGGGGCGGCGTATTTTCAGACGAGCGCCATCATGCCATGAACGGGGGCAGGCCCTGCGGCTGGCGCCTGATCCCAGAATGCCCCATGCGCACGGATGCCCTGTCTTTTCTGGCCTCCCTCGTCCTGACCCGCCAGGGGGACCCGATGATGGTGCTGCTGGGGCGGGCGGCGCTGGCGCTGCGGCCATCCCCTAAAATCGGCACATGACCGCTTTCAGCCCCGCCCCTGCGGCTTTTGATCCGTCCCGCGACAGCTGGCCCGAGGCTTGGGCCGACGCGGCCGCGGTGCAGCGCGCCGGGCCGCTGCTGGCGGCGCTGCAGGACGGCGCTTGGCCGCCAGGCGGCTGGCAGGGGCGATGGGTGGCGCAAACGACCTCAACCAGCACGGTGCTGATGCAGGCGCCCTGGCCCGATCCGCAAGGGACGGCCCCAGCGGCCCGCCTGCTGGTGGCCGACAGCCAGAGCGACGGACGCGGGCGGCGCGGCCGCACCTGGCGATCGGCGCCGGGCGATGGGCTGATGGTCTCGCTCGACGTGCCGCTGCAGCGCGAGGATCTGTCCGGCCTGTCGCTGGCCGTGGGCCTGGCGCTGTGGCAGGCGCTGCAGGGCCTGCTCCCACCGGCGGCGGCGCGGCGTCTGGCGCTGAAGTGGCCCAACGATCTGGCCGTGCGTCCGCCCCGGGGCGAGACACTGCCGGGCGGGCGCCTGGCCGACAAGCTGGGCGGCATCCTGATCGAGGCCAGCCGCTTCCAGGGGCAGCGGCGCTGCGTGATTGGCTTCGGGTTGAATCTGCGCAGCCAGCCGCAGGCGCAGAACGACCCGGTGCGCTACGCCAGCGGCCACGCCGCGCTGGACGATCTGGCGCCGCCCGCCAGCGCCGAAGTCTGGCTGCAGCGCCTTCTGCCTCCGCTGGCGCAGGCGCTGGCGCGGTTTGATGCGGCAGGCTGGGCGCCGCTGCGCAGCATTTACGCGCAAGCCGATCTGCTGCAGGGGCAAGAGGTCGGCCAGGTGGACGAGGCGGGCGTCTGGCGTCTGCTGGGCGTGGCCCAGGGCGTGGACGACAGCGGCGCGCTGCTGCTGCAGGGCCCGGACGGGCCGCTGCGCCAGATCAGCGGCGAGATGTCCGTGCGCCCGCGCCCGGCCTGACTTTCTGGCGATTTTTTCGATTTCCCGACTGGACCTGCCATGCGCCGTACCCTTGTGATCCTTCTGCTGCTGGCCAATGCGGTGGTGCTGTACTGGAATCTGCCTCAGGGCGACGGGCCTGCATCGCCCCCCGCCGTGCCCACAGGGCCGCCGCAGGAGATCGCCATGCTGCCGCTGCCCGCACCCGGTGCGGTGGCTGCGGCTGCGCCAGCCGTCGGGCCAGAAAAGAATCCCGCACCGGCTGTCGCTGCTGCCCCGCCAGATCCGGTCCCGACCACTCCATCTACTCCATCCCCGGCACCCGCTGCAACGCTTCCAGCGGCTGTGACAGAAGCAGGTTCTGGCTCGGGCGACCCGCTGTGCGTGCAGACGGGCTGGATGCCGGTGCAGCGCATCGACGTGCTGGCCAACGATCCCACCCTGCGCACCGACCGCCGCAGCGGCACCTGGCTGCGCTTGAGCGCGGGCGAGCGCCCGGTCTGGATGGTGTTTGCCGGGCCGATGGACAAAAAAGACATCCTGCCGCTGCAGCAGCAGCTGGCTGGGCAGGGCGTGAAATCGCAGGAGGTCTTTACCCCCTGGCGTTTTGCCTTGCCCGCCACGGCGCGCGGCGGGCTCAATCTGGGTTATTTCGACAGCGAAGCTGCCGCGCAGGCGCAGCAGACGCGCGCCGTGGCCGCAGGGGCCGCGCAGGCCAGCGTGATCGCCGTGGCCAAACCGCAGACCCAGCGCCTGCGCGCCCGCCTGACCGACGCGGCGCGGGTCCAGGCGCTGATCGCCGCCAGCGACCCGCGCGCGCCCTGGCAGGCCTGCCCGGCGGGCGTGTCGGCCAGCACGGCGCTGGACGATGCGGCCTTTGGCGACGGCGAGGGCGTGCGTTCGGAGCCACTGCCGCGCCGCTGAGCTGGGATATGGCCCGGAGGTCTTCCCGGCTTCGGTCTTTTAGACCGCCTGGGGCTGGGGTTGCGGCGTGCCCAGCGCCTGCACAGCCTGGTAGTGCGTCAGAAAAACCGGGCCGCCCAGCTGCGGCAGGAAATCGCTGCGCTGCAGCGCATCCATGACCGGGCCCTTGACTTCGCTCAGGTGCAGCGTTACGCCCGCGTCGCGCAGGCGGTGGACGATGGCCTCCAGGCTGTCCAGTGCGCTGGCGTCGATGGCATTGATGGCCGAACACAGCAGCACCACATGGCGCAAAGCGGGCCGGGTGGCCACGGCGTCGTTGATGCGGTCCTCCAGCGCGCGGGCGTTGGCGAAAAACAGGCTTTCGTCCACCCGCAGGCTCAGCAGCGTGTCGTCGGTGCGCACGGCATGGCGCAGTACGTTGCGGAAATGCTCGGTGCCGGGCACCAGCCCGACTTCGGCGATGTGCGGGCGGCTGCTGCGGTAGAGAAACAGCAGCAGCGACAGCGAGACTCCCAGCACCAGCCCCAGTTCGACCCCCAGCCCCAGCGTGCCCAGCAGCGTCGCGGCCACGGCGGAGAAATCGGCTTTCGAGAAACGCCAGGTGCGGCGCAGCACGCCAAAATCGACCAGCGACAGCACGGCCACCACGATGGTCGCGGCCAGCGTGGCCTGCGGCAGGAAGTACAGCGCCGGGGTCAGCAGCAGCGAAGCCAGCAGCAGGCCCAGCGCCGTGTAGACCCCCGCCGCCGGGGTCTGCGCGCCCGCGTCAAAGTTGACGACGGATCGCGCAAAGCCGCCCGTCACCGGAAAGCCCCCTGTGAACGCCGCTGCCAGGTTGCTGCCACCCAGCGCGATCAGTTCCTGATCGGGCACGATGCGCTGGCGGCGGCGCGCGGCCAGCGTTTGCCCGACCGAGACCGATTCCACAAAACCCACCAGGCTGATCAGCAGCGCAGGCAGGAACAGCGCCTCCCACACGGCCGGGCTGAAGCTGGGCGCGGTCAGCGGCGGCAGGCCCTGCGGGACGTGGCCGACGATTTTCAGGCCGCCGCCCGCCCAGTCCAGCGCCCAGGACAGCAGCGTGGTCAGCACGATCAGCGCCACCGGCGCGGCCTTGGTGGCCAGATCAGCGGCACGCGGGGCCAGCCCCCGGCGCAGCAGCAGCGGCTTGAGCCCGCGCCGCGCCCAGAACAGGCCCGCCGTGCAGGCCGCGCCCACCGCCAGCGTGGTGAGGTGGACGTGGCCCAGCTGCCCGGCCAGTGACGCCAGCAGGCCGGGCAGGGTGTGGCCTTCGGCGCGCACGCCCAGCAGCGTTTTGAGCTGACTGGCCGCAATCAGCAGCCCGGACGCGGTGATGAAGCCCGAGATCACCGGGTGGCTTAGAAAGCTGGCCAGAAAGCCCAGGCGCAGCAGCCCCAGCACCAGCAGGATCAGCCCGCTGATCGCGGCCAGCGTCAGCGCCAGCTCCCAGTAGGGCGCAACGCCCCGCGCGGCCAGATCGGCGATGCTGGTGGCGGTCATCAGGGAGACCACCGCCACCGGCCCCACCGCCAGCACGCGGCTGCTGCCCAGCACCGCGTAAACCAGCAGTGGCGCCACGCTGGCGTACAGGCCGACCTCGGGCGGCAGCCCCGCCAGCAGGGCATAGGCCAGGCTCTGCGGGATCAGCATGATGGTGACGATCAGCGCCGCCACTGCATCGTCGGCGAAGTTGGCGCGGCTGTACTGCCGTCCCCAGTCCAGAATTGGCAGGGTGGGCAGGGCCTGGCGCAGGCGGGAGATCAGTCCTTGCATGTCAGTCCTTCATCGCCGGCTGGGCCAGCCATTCGCGGCCCTTGAGCATGGCCTGCCAGTACAGCTGCGGCATCAGGCGCTCCTTGAGCCACCACGCCAGGCGCGAGGGACGCGTGCCATTGATCAGCCACTGCGGGAAGGACGGCGCGACCTTGCCGCCATAGGTGAACTCGGCCAGCACGATGCGGCCCTGCTCGACGGTGAGCGGGCAGGAGCCGTAACCGTCGTACTGCGCCGATCCAGCGATCTGGCCGCGCAGAGCCAGCACGTTGTGCGCCACCACGGGCGCCTGTTTGCGCGCGGCGGCAGCGGTCTTGGCGTTGGGGCTGCTGCCTGCATCGCCCAGCGCGAAAATGTTGGGAAACTGCCGGTGCGTCAGGCTGGTCGGGTCGATGTCCACCCAGCCGGACGCATCGGCCAGCGGGCTGACGCGGATGAAATCGGGTGCCTTCTGCGGCGGCACGACGTGCAGCATATCGAAAGTGCGCTGCACGGTTTCCGGCTGGCCATCGGCGCCTTTGCGCTGGAAGGTGGCCGTCTGGCGCGGGCCATCGACGGCGGTCAGGGTCTCGCCAAAGTTCAGGTGGATGCCGTAGCGCTCGACGTATTCCATCAGCGCGGGCACGTAATCGGCCACGCCAAAGAGCACCGCGCCCGCGTTGCAGAACTGGATGTCGATGTTGGCCAGCAGGCCCGCGCGCCGCCAGGCGTCGGCCGACAGATACATGGCTTTCTGCGGCGCGCCCGCGCATTTGATGGGCATGGGCGGCTGGGTGAAAACGGCTTTTCCGCCGCCCTTGCGCTGCAGCGCCTGCACCATCTGCCAGGTGTAGGGCGCCAGATCGTAGCGGTAGTTGGAGGTGACGCCGTGGCGCCCCAAGGTGTCGGTCAGGCCTTCGATGGCGCCCCAGTCCAGCTTCAGGCCGGGGCAGACCACCAGCTGCTCGTAGCGCACCACGCGGCAGCCGTCCAGGACGATGGCGTTGCGCTCGGGCTCGAAGGCCGCGACGGCGGCCTGGATCCAGGTCACCCCCGGGGGGATGACGCTGGCCATGGTGCGTCCCGTGGCAGGCGGCTGGAAGACGCCGCTGCCGACCAGGGTCCAGCCCGGCTGGTAGTAGTGGATGGTGGCCGGATCGACCAGCGCCACGTCCAGATCAGGCGCGCGGGCGCGCAGGCTGGCGGCGACGGCGATGCCGGCGGCGCCCGCCCCGACGATGACGACGGCGTGGCTGGCGTCGGCCACTTCAACGGGCGTTTTGCCGCCGTTGACGATGCGCCGCACCACGCCCTTCAGGTCATAGCCCGCGCCCGCGCTGGCACTGATGATCTCGTGCAGCGGGCGCTGCCCGGCCTGCGACAGCGCCCACAGCGTGGTCGAGCGCATGCCGGTGCGGCAGTAGGCCAGTACGGGCCGGGGCAGGGTGGCCATCAGGGCGCCAAACTGCACGGCGCTATCGTCACTGACCTTGCCCGATTCAACCGGCAGAAAGTGCGCCTCCAGCCCCGCCTCGCGGGCGGCGCGGGCGATGTCGTCAAAGGTGGGCTGGTCGGCCGCTTCGCCGTCGGGCCGGTTGCAGACGATGGCCCGGAATCCGGCTTGCGCCAGTGCGGGGATATCGTCCATGCGGATCTGGGGGCTGACGGTCAGCTCGGGGGTCAAGGGGCGCAGTTCCATGGTGTCTCCAGGGGGTGTTTTTAGGTTTTTTAAGCGGGATGGCGCGTCACAGCGCGTCACAGCGCTTTAGAGCGCTTTAGAGCGCTTTAGAGCGCGTTGAGCGGAATCTTCACGTAGCGCACGCCGTTGTCCTCGGCGGGCGGCAGCTGGCCGCCGCGCATATTGATCTGCACCGAAGGCAGCAGCAGCGTGGGCATGTCCAGCGTGGCGTCGCGGGCCTGGCGCATGGCGACGAAATCGTCCTCGCTGATGCCGTCGTGCACGTGGATGTTGCCCACGCGCTGGTCGGCCACCGTGCAGCGGTAGCGCATCTCGCGCCCGCCGGGCAGGTAGTCGTGGCACATATAAAGATCCGTCTCGGGCGGCAGCGCCAGCACCTGGCGGATCGAGCGGAACAGCGTGCGCGCATCTCCGCCGGGAAAATCGCAGCGCGCCGTGCCGTAATCGGGCATGAAGAGCGTGTCGCCGACAAAGGCGGCCGTGGTGACGCCATCGCTGATCACATAGGTCAGGCAGGCTGGCGTGTGGCCGGGCGTGTGCATGACGCGCACCGTCAGGCCGCCGATGGCGAAGGTGTCGCCGTCGGCGAACAGGCGGTCGAACTGCTCGCCGGTGCGGGCGAACTCGGTCCCGGCGTTGAAGACCTTGCCAAACACCGTCTGCACGGTGGTGATGTGCTCGCCAATGGCGAGCTGGCCGCCGAGCTGCTCTTTCAGGTAAGGCGCGGCGGAGATGTGATCGGCGTGGGCGTGGGTTTCCAGAATCCACTGCACGCGGGCGCCCAGCGCTTTCACGCGCTCGACGATCCGGGCGGCGCTGCGCGTGCGCGTGCGGCCGGATTTGGGATCGTAATCGAGCACGCTGTCGATCAGGGCGGCATCGCCCGTGCTACGGTCCATCACCAGGTAGCTCAGCGTCCAGGTGTCGGGATCAAAGAAGTGTTCGATGTGCAGGGCAGGAGCGCTCATGGGTTTCTCCGGTCAGAAGGGTGAATCTTCAGCAGCAAGACCCGTGCCAGAGGGATTTCCCGCGATTCATGCCCGGGATGCCCCTGATGCGATCCAGTGTGGCAGTCGCTTCTGCCAGAATGCTGCCAAATGACCGACAAGACTGCCAGGCTGCTGCCAGACGCACAGCCCGAACCCCCGCCGGCGCCGCTGCCCTGGCGCTTGCCGCTGCTGTCCTTTCTGGAGCACGAGCCCGATCCCATGATCGTGCTCGATCCGGATTACCTCATCCTGGCCGCCAACGCCGCCTACCGCCGCCAGTTTGGCGAGCGCGGCCAGGCGCCGCTGGGCCGGCGCTGCTACGAGGTCTCGCACGGCTACAGCCTGCCCTGCGACCAGGCGGGCGAGCACTGTCCCATGCGCAAGGCGCGCGAGACGCGCAGCCCGGATCGCGTGCTGCACATCCACCACACACCGCGCGGGCCGGAGCATGTCGATGTCGAACTGCGCCCCATCCTGGGCGATCACGGCGCCATCGTCGCCTATGTCGAGCGCCTGTGCACGGTGCGCAGCGCCTCGGCGCAGCCCAGCGGGGCGGGGCTGGTCGGGCGCTCGGCGGCGTTTGGCACGGCGCTGGCAGCGCTGCAGCGCGTCGCGCCTTCGCAGCTGCCGGTGCTGCTGCTGGGCGAATCGGGCACGGGCAAGGAGCTTTTCGCCCGCGCCCTGCACGAGGCCAGCCCCCGCGCGGGCGGCCCGCTGGTGGTGGTCGACTGTTCTGGCCTGAGCGAGGCGCTGTTCGAGAGCGAACTCTTCGGCCACGAAAAAGGCGCTTTCACCGGCGCGCAGGCGCGCAAGCCAGGTCTGGTCGAGACCGCGCAGGGCGGCACACTCTTCCTGGACGAAATTGGCGACGTGCCGCTGGCCATCCAGGTGAAGCTGCTTCGCCTGATCGAATCCGGCACCTACCGCCGCGTCGGCGGGCTGGAAACGCGCCAGGCCGATTTCCGCCTGGTCGCCGCCACGCACAAGCCGCTGCAGGACATGGTGCAGGCGGGCCAGTTCCGTCAGGATCTGTACTACCGCCTGGCGGCTTTTCCGGTGACACTGCCGCCGCTGCGCGAGCGCCGGGACGATATTCCGCTGCTGGTCGATTCTTTTCTGAAGCGCGGGGTGGGCACAGCGCCCGCGCTGCAGATCGACCCGCCTGCCCTGGCGCTGCTGCAGGCGCACGACTGGCCGGGCAACCTGCGCGAGCTGCGCAACGTGATCGAGCGCGCCCGCCTTTACGCCGACGATGGACTGATTACTGCAGCCTGCCTGCCGCCGGAGCTGCTTCAACCCCGGCCCGGGCCTGCCGCTGGTCTACCGCCTCAGACAGCGCCGCTGACGCCGCCGTCACTGGACGACGATGCCGCGCTGCGGCTGTGGGTGGCGGGCTTTCGCGGATCGCGCCGCGAGATGGCGCAGGCGCTGGGCCTGAGCGAGCGCACGCTGTACCGGCGCCTGCGCGGCCTGCAGCCTCTAGAATAGCGGCCATGCACATCCTCATCTCCAACGACGACGGCTACCGCGCCCCCGGCATCGCGGCGCTGGTCCAGGCCTGCCGCCGCATCGGTTCTCACGTGCGCATCAGCGTGGTCGCGCCCGAGCAGAACGCCAGCGGCACCTCCAACGCGCTGACGCTGACGCGGCCGCTGTCGGTTTTTCGCGCCCATCTGCCCGCCTGGGGCGACGCGCCCGCGCACGCCGCGCAGGACATCCAGCCCGAGCAGATGGCCCACGTGGTCAACGGCACCCCGGCCGACAGCGTTCACCTGGCGTTGACCGGACTGCTGGACAGCCCGCCCGATCTCATCGTCTCCGGCATCAACCAGGGCGAGAACATGGCCGAGGACACGCTGTACTCCGGCACCGTGGCGGCGGCGATGGAGGGCTATCTGTTCGGCGTTCCGGCGCTGGCTTTCTCGTTGCAGGGCAAGGGCTGGGGCAGCCTGGCCGAATCGGTCGGCGCGGTCGAAGGCGTGTTGCGCCAGGTCCTGTCGCGCTGGGACGATCTGCGCGGCCAGCCCTGGCTGCTCAACGTCAACATGCCCGCCCGCCCCGATGTGGCCGCGCTGCCCATCGAGCTGACGCGCCTGGGCAAACGCCACGCCAGCGCGCCCTGCATGCCGCAGACCAGCCCGCGTGGTGACACCATTTACTGGATCGGCCCGGCTGGCGAGATGAAAGACGATCTGCCCGGCACCGATTTCCACGCCGTGGCCCAGGGTCGGCTGTCGGTGACGCCGCTGCAGGGCGATCTCACGGCGCCCGAAATGCTGCCGCCGGGCCAGCGCAGCACCACGCCCATGGCGGTGTGGCGCAGCCTGTGGCCCGCGCTGTGAGCGGGCGCCGCCGCGCGCCATGATCCACCGGCCCGCGCGCCCGGGGGCGACATCGTCGGCCCAGCCGTCCGGCGCCTCGGACTGGACGGCGCTGGAGCGTCTGCGCCCCGGCGAGCGTGTGGCGCGCCACCTGACCGCCGCGCCGGACAGCCCCACTTCGCCCGCTGCGCTGCGCCGCCCGCAGCTGCACCTGGCGCAGGCCGCTCACGAGGCCGGGCAGCCGCTCAGTGCCACGGGCCTGGGCGTCGATTCGCAGCGTGTGCGTGACCGCATGGTCCAGCGCCTGCAGCAGCAGGGCCTGACCCAGCCGCAGGTCATGGACGCCATGAGCCAGGTGCCACGCCACCTTTATGTGGACAGTGCGCTGGCGCTGCAGTCCTACGAGGACACCAGCCTGCCCATCGGGCACGGCCAGACCATCTCCAAACCCTCGGTGGTGGCGCGTATGCTGGAAGTCGCCTGCCAGGGCGACGCCGCCCGTGAGCGCCTGCGCCAGGGCCAGCGACCGCTGGGCCGTGTGCTGGAGATCGGCGCGGGCTGTGGCTACGTCAGCTCGCTGCTGGGCCTGCTGGCCGACAGCGTGGTGGCCATCGAGCGCATCGCGCCGCTGCACGCCCGGGCGCGCCAGCAGGTGCAGGCCTGGCTGGCCACACCGCAGGCGCGGGCGCTGCGGGCGGTATCGCCGCGCCTGATCCACGGCGATGGTCGCCTGCCCGTGGCGGGCGCCGCGCCTTTTGACACCGTGCTGGCCGCAGCCTGCGGGGACGATGTCCCCGACGCCTGGCTGACGCAGCTGGCCCCCGGCGGCGTGGTCGTCACACCCTGGCACGATGCGTCGCGGGGTGGACAGGTGCTGCTGGTGCTGCGCCAGACACCGCGCGGGGTCGTCCGCGAGGTCCACGAGGCCGTCTGCTTTGTTCCGTTAAAATCCGGCCTTGTTTTGTGAAAGGCGTCTCATGATCCGAATTTCCGCGTGGGCGGCGCTGGCTGCCTCCGTCTGGCTGGCGGCCTGCAGCTCCCCGATGAACTACGCGCCCGTGGAATCCCGCCCGATTGGGGCCAACGGCGTGGTCAGCCCGTCCGGGGTTCTGGTGGCCCCGCGCCGCGCGCCGATCGGCACCGCCAACGCGGGCAAGCCGGGTTATTACACCGTCCAGCCTGGCGACACCCTGATGCGCATTTCTACCCAGTTTGGCCAGAATTTCCGCGATCTGGCCGCCTGGAACAGCCTGGCCAATCCCAATGAGCTGGAAGTTGGCGACGTGCTGCGCGTGGTGCCACGCCTTGGCATGGCCACGCCCACGCCCGTTCCGGTGGGCGGCGGTGTGCCCCAGCCGGTGACGGCCACGGCGCCTGCGGCCCCGGCCGGACCGCCCATGGAAGGCACGCTGCCACCCGGCGCCGTGCGCATGGACTGGCCGGTGGCCGGTGCAGTCACCACCCGCTTCAATGGCACGTCCAGCAAAGGCATTTTCATCTCCGGCACGCTGGGCGAGCCGGTCAAGGCCGCCGCAGCCGGTCGTGTGGTTTACGCGGGCTCGGGCCTGCGCGGGTATGGCAACCTGGTCATCGTCAAGCACAACGATGAATTCCTGACCGCTTACGCGCACAACCAGCGCATCCTGGTGAAGGAAGATCAGGTGGTGACGGCCGGACAGCAGATCGGCGAGCTGGGCAAGAGCGATCTCCAGCAGCCGGGCCTGGGCTTCGAAGTGCGCCAGAACGGCAAACCGGTTGATCCGATGCGTTATCTGCCGCCGCGCTGACAGCCGTTTTGTGTGACAAAAACCGCCTTCGGGCGGTTTTTTTGCGTCTGCTGCGCCCGCGCGGAGGGTGTTGGCTGTGGCGCTACAGGAAGTGGCGCGATGCGGCTCAAGTCTGCGTCACGGATGCCGATAGACCCGGGAGCATCTGTATCGTGAGACTGCTCTTTATGGAGAACGGGTCTCGCGGCTTTACCCCCCAAAGGACCCGCATTATGGCCACCAGCCCCTTCCGTCTGACCAGCGTCACCTCCAACTCGGCCGATGCCGTCGTCACGGCCAACGCCGACGGATCGTTCACCGTGACCCACGCTTACGGCACGGACATTTTCCGTCCGGACAACACCATTTCCTACCAGCGCGGCGAGCTCTTCACCGCGCTGCCGTACAACGCGGGCCGCACCGAAACGTCCTTCCCGCTGCGCCTGGTGTTCTCCACGGGCACCGGCGGCGTGCGGCTGATGAACTATTCGATCAACATCATCGGCGAGGACGACGCACCCACCATCAAGGGCGACAGCACTGGCATCCTGACGGAAGACAGCGCCTCGGCGGCCACCGGCAAGCTGACTATTCTGGACCCCGACCTGCAGCAGGGCGTGGCCACGCAGAGCGGCGCCAAAGCCGCGACCGTGCCGGGCGTTTACGGCACCTTGAGCATCAACACCTCTGGCGAATGGTCTTACCGGCTGGACAACGGCTCCAGCAAGGTCCAGGCGCTGCGTGCGGGCGAGAGCGTCACCGAAAAGCTCACCGTTTACGCCGCCGATGGCAAGACGCCGCAGATCATCACCCTGACCATCAACGGCCAGAACGACAAGGCCACGATCAGCAACGCCAGCGCCACCGTGGTCGAAGACGGCCCGGCCGGTGCGCCCGCCGGCGCGCGCCAGACGGCCAGCGGCCAGCTCACCATCACCGATCCGGACAGTGGCGAAGCGCAGCTGAACGTGTCGGCGACCACGCTCAAAGGCCAGTACGGCGACCTGACGCTGACGGCTTCGGGCGCCTGGACGTACACCCTGCGCAACGGCGACGCCAATGTACAGGCGCTGAAGGGCGACGAGCGCGTCAGCGAAACCTTCAATGTGGTCTCCAAGGACGGCACCGGCCAGGGCCAGATCGTCATCACCGTTGTGGGCACGAACGATGCCGCGCAGGTGGCTGGCGTGTCCACCGGCCAGGTCCGCGAGGACGCCACCCTGTCGGCCAGCGGCCAGCTGACGATCACCGACCGCGACAGTGGCGAAGCGGCCTTTGTGCCCGCCACGCTGACGGGCCAGTACGGCACGTTGGTGCTTCAGGCCAGCGGCAGCTGGAAGTACGAGCTGAACAACAGCGCCGCTGCCGTGCAGAAACTGCTCGGCAGCGACGTGCGCGACGAGGTCTTCACCGTGCGCACGGCGGATGGCACGGCCGTGCCGGTGACCATCAAGGTGTCGGGCGCTGACGAGGCCCTGAGCATCAGCAGCGGCCGGGGCGCCGTCGCCGAAGACGGCACGGCCGCCGCGACGGGGACGATCACCGGCAGCACGGTGGGCGGCGACGCCGTCACTTTCGCTGCGGCGACGTTGCCTGGCAGCTACGGCAAGCTGGTCCTGCAGGCCAGTGGCGCCTGGAAGTACGAGCTGGACAACACCAGGGCGCAGCCGCTCAAGGGCGGCGAAACCGCCACCGAGACTTTTGCGCTGACCAGCGCGGATGGCCAGAAAACCTCGGTCACCATCAGCATCAGCGGCGCCGCCGATGGCGCGACGATTTCCGGCAGCACCACCGGCACGGTCGCCGAAGACACATCGCCGTCCGTCAGCGGCAAACTCACCGTCACCGACCTGGACGCCGGACAGGCCGCCATGGTCCCCGGCACCCAGACCGGCACCTACGGCAAGCTGGTCCTGCAGGCCGACGGCGCGTGGAAGTACGAGCTGGACGCGGCCAAATCGCAGCCCCTGAAGGGCGGCGAGACGGTCAGCGAAGTGTTCACCGTCAGCAGCGTGGACGGCACCAAATCGACCGTCACCATCACCGTCAACGGCTCCAATGACGCCGCGACCGTCACCGGCACGCAGACCGCGACCGTGACCGAGAGCAACGGCAGCAGCACTGTCACCGCCAAAGGCACCGTCACCGTCAACGACGTGGACCGGGGCGAAGGCGGCGTGCGCGAGGGCACTTACACCGGCCAGTACGGCAAAGTCGTCCTGGACGCCAACGGCCAGTGGACTTACACGCTGGACCAATCGAAGCCCGCCGTGACCGGACTGAACGACGGCGGCAAGCTGACGGATACGGTGAAGTACTTCACCGCCGATGGCACCGAGCAGTCGATCACCGTGACCATCAATGGCAGCAACGCGCTGGCCAGCATCACCGGCAACGGCGCGGGCACCGTGACGGAAGACACTGTGACTTCGGCCAGCGGCAAACTCACCGTCACCGACCTCGATGCCGGACAGGCCGCCATGGTTCCCGGCACGCAGACCGGCGCCTACGGCAAGCTGGTCCTGCAGGCCGACGGCGCCTGGAAGTACGAGCTTGATTCGGCCAAATCCCAGCCGCTCAAGGGC
>NZ_JAWDIE010000030.1:0-19358 GCF_037688875.1 Amphibiibacter pelophylacis | reverse complement strand
ATCAGCCTTTTCCAGAAAGTCTTCCACTTGGTTCCCCCCTTTAAATATTTTTTTCGGTCACGGTGTGGCACGAACACATCACGCGCTTGACGGGCACATGTGTTCCATTGTGCGGCCTAACGCCCGCGTTAACAGGCGGCTGCCAGCGAAGCTGGTAGACGTCCTGTTGAACAACAAGTTAGGCTGGTGGCAGATGCTGGAGCGAATGAGTTCACTGCAAACCCTTTTGTTTTATGTGCTCGCCGAAGCCATACCTGGGCCAGCTACTTGTTCGTAGTGCAGTACGGTGGGGAATGGATCATAGAAGTGATGCAGTAGTTTGCGCCACTCTTGATATTGAGTTGACTTACGGAAGCCGACTTCGTGATGTTCTACAGACGCCCAACGTACTAGAAGCATGTAATGGTCAGTTCGCTCGATGCATTTTTGAAGGTCGTGCCCGAGGTAGCCTGGCATTGACGCGATGATTGACTGCGCTGTGTTAAAAGCAACTTCGAACTCGGGGCTTTGCCCTGGCTTGACTTGGAGTTGTGCGATTTCGAGGATCACCTGCGGTTCCTTAGAAGAGAGCCTAACTTGTTTTTATACACCCTCCCGGGTGTATAACTCAAAAGAACATGGTGTATAAAATAGAAAATTCGCCGTAAACCATTGTTTTCACTGGGAAAATGAAAAATGGCACACCATCTGCCCTCCCCAGACACCCCAAAGCGCACAGCCCCCACTTTCACCCCATTCTATCCACACTCCCACCCCCTATCAGCAGGACTCCTTTCGCTAAATCGCGCCAGCACAAAACAAAAACGCCCTCCATCTCTGAAGGGCGTTTTGTTGGCAGCCAGAAAACCCGGCAGCGCCGGGTTTGCGCGGTGGGTCAGGCCATGGCGGCTTCGCGGGTGACTTGCGCTTTCAGCGTGCCTTTGGCGTAGCGCTGTTGCATGGCGTCCAGGCTGTAGACGGGGCCGATGCGGCTGGCCATACCGGCGGCGCCGAAGGCTTCATACCGGGCGGCGCAGATGTCTTTCATGGCGACCAGGGCCGCTTTGTAGAATTTGCGCGGATCGAAGTTTTTGCGGTCCAGAACCAGAAACTGGCGGATGGCGCCGGTGCTGGCCATGCGCAGGTCGGTATCGATATTCACCTTGCGCACGCCGCTCTTGATACCTGCGACGATTTCTTCCACCGGCACGCCATAAGTCTGGCCCATATCACCGCCGTGGCTGTTGATAATCGCCAGCCAGTCTTCGGGCACGCTGGAGCTGCCGTGCATCACCAGGTGGACATTGGGAATGCGTGCGTGAATCTCGCGCACGCGGTCGATGCGCAGCACCTGGCCGGTGGGTTTCTGGGTGAATTTGTAAGCGCCGTGGCTGGTGCCGATGGCGATGGCCAGCGCGTCCACCTGGGTTTTCTCGACGAAGTCGGCGGCCTCGTCGGGGTCGGTCAGCAGCTGGCTGTGGTCCAGAGCGCCTTCTGCGCCGTGGCCGTCTTCCTCACCGGCCATGCCGGTTTCCAGGCTGCCCAGGCAGCCCAGTTCGCCCTCGACCGAGACGCCGCAGGCGTGCGCCCAGTCGACCACGTGGCGTGTGGTGCGCACGTTGTAGTCGTAGCTGGCGGGCGATTTGCCGTCTTCCAGCAGGCTGCCGTCCATCATGACCGAGCTGAAGCCCGACTGGATGGCGCGGGCGCACACGGCGGGCGAGGCGCCATGATCCTGGTGCATGCACACGGGGATGTGCGGGTACTGCTCGATGGCGGCCAGGATCAGGTGGCGCAGGAAGGGCTCGCCCGCATAGGAGCGTGCTCCGGCCGAACCCTGCAGGATGACCGGGCTGCCGGTGGCGTCGGCGGCCTGCATGATGGCCTGGACCTGTTCCATGTTGTTGACGTTGAAGGCGGGCAGGCCGTAGCCGTTCTCGGCGGCGTGGTCCAGCAGCTGGCGCAGGGAAATCAGGGCCATGGAAGTCTCCTCGGTGGATGGTGAAAGCGGTAAGGCGGGAAAAGAAAATCAGGGAATGGGCGACGGGCTCAGGGCAGTTCGGCCAGCGATTCGATGACGCGGTCCGGGTGGCTGTCGGCGATGGGCTGACCGTGGTTGTAGCCGTAGGGCAGCGCCCAGACGGCGACGCCAGCGGCGCGCGCGGTGGCGATGTCGGTGGACGAATCGCCCACCATCAGCGCCTGTTTGCGCTCAAGGCCGCTGGCGGACAGCACCGCCAGCAGGCCCATGGGATCGGGCTTGCGGCGCGGGTGGCTGTCGCCGCAGACGATGTCGTCAAAGAGCGGCGTCAGCCCATGCGCGTCCAGCACCGGCAGGGTGTAGGCGCGCTCCTTGTTGGTCAGCACCGCCAGGCGGGCGCCGCGCTGGCGCAGGCGCTCCAGGGCGGAGCGCACGCCGGGATACAGGCGGCTGCGCGTGCCGCAGCAGCGCGCGTAATGTCGCTGGAAGACGGCGTAATGCGCTGGCAGCGCCGGGTCGGCGGCCACGGCTTCGATGGGCGCGCCCTGGGCCCAGGCCAGGGCCTTGGCCAGCAGGTTCTGCGTGCCGTGGCCGATCCAGGCTTCGATCTGGGTCTGGCCGACCGGGCGCTGTCCCAGTTCGGCCAGCGTGGCGTTGGTGGCGTCCAGAATCTCGGGCGCGGTCTCGACCAGGGTGCCGTCCAGATCGAAAAAGACAAGGTCAGCGGCCTGGCTCATGCCCGTGCGCTCCCCTGCCCGTAACGCCCCAGCGTGGCGTGCACGGCCTGGACCACGGCCTGCGCCGTGATGCCAAAGTGCGCGTACAGCTGCGGCGCGGGGGCCGATTCGCCAAAGGTCGGCAGACCGACCACGGCGCCCCGGCGGCCGACGTATTTGCGCCAGAAATCGGGGTGCGCGGCCTCGATGGCCACGGCGGGCAGATCGGGCGGCAGCACGCTGTCCTGCCAGGCGGCGTCCTGCGCGTCGAAGACGTTGGTGCAGGGCATGGAGACCACGCGCACCGCCACGCCCTCGGCGGCCAGCAGCTTCTGGGCCTCGACGGCCAGCATCACCTCGGAGCCGGTGGCGATGAGGGCGGCTTGCGGCGCGTCCACATCGGCCAGCACGTAGCCGCCTTTGGCGATCTCGTCCGCGCGGCGGGCATTGGCGTGCCACGAGGGCAGGTTCTGGCGCGACAGGGCCAGGCAGGCCGGGCCATCCTGGCGCTGCACGGCGTGGGTCCAGGCGACCGCCGTTTCCAGTGCGTCAGCCGGGCGCCAGACGTGCACGCCGGGGATGATGCGCAGGCTGGGCACGTGCTCGATGGGCTGGTGCGTGGGGCCGTCTTCACCCAGGCCAATCGAATCGTGCGTCAGCACATGGATGACGCGCTGCTTCATCAACGCGGCCATGCGGATGGCGTTGCGGCTGTAGTCCGAGAAGGTCAGGAAGGTGCCGCCGTAGGGCAGATAGCCGCCGTGCAGCGCCATGCCATTCATGATGGCGGCCATGCCGAATTCGCGCACGCCGTAGCTCAGGTGGTTGCCCCAGACGAACTGGCCGTTCTCGCCGGGCCCTGCGCGCACGCAGCCCTTGAAGTGGGTCAGGTTGGAGCCTGTCAGGTCGGCGCTGCCGCCAAAAAACTCGGGCAGCAGCGGGGCGATGGCGCTCAGCGCGTTCTGGCTGGCCTTGCGCGTGGCCACGGGTGCGGTGTCGGCGGCGATGGCCTCCAGCAGCGCGGGCAGCTTTGCGGCAAAGTCGGCGGACAGCTCGCCGCGCAGGCGGCGCAGCAGCTCGGCGGCCAGTTGCGGGTGGGCGGCGCGGTAGGCGTCAAAACGCTGCTGCCACTGCGCCTGCTGGGCGGCGCCGCGCTCGCGGGCGTTCCAGGCGGTCTGGATGTCGGCGGGGATCTCAAAGGGCGCGTCCGTCCAGCCCAGCGCGGCGCGGGTGGCGGCCACTTCGGCGGCGCCCAGGGCGGCGCCATGGACATCGTGCGTGCCCGCTTTGCCGGGCGAGCCCTTGCCGATCACCGTTTTGCAGCAGATCAGCGTGGGTTTGCCGTCCGGCTGGTCGGATTGCGCCATCGCCTGCTGCACGGCGGCGTCCAGCGCCACCGGGTCGTGGCCGTCCACCCCGGCGATCACGTGCCAGCCGTAGGCCCTGAAGCGGGCGGGCGTGTCGTCGGTGAACCAGCCCTCGACGTGGCCGTCGATGCTGATGCCGTTGTCGTCATAGAAAGCCGTCAGCCGGGACAGTTTCAGCGTGCCCGCCAGCGCGCAGGCCTCGTGGCTGATGCCTTCCATCAGGCAGCCGTCGCCCAGGAAGGCCCAGGTGCGGTGATCGACGATGGCGTGGCCGTCGCGGTTGAACTCCAGCGCCAGCAGCTTTTCGGCCAGCGCCATGCCCACGGCGTTGGCGATGCCCTGGCCCAGCGGACCGGTGGTGGTCTCAACCCCGGGCGTCACGCCGACTTCCGGGTGCCCGGCGGTCCTGCTGTGCAGCTGGCGGAAGGCCTTCAGCTCGGACATCGGCAGGTCGTAGCCGGTCAGGTGCAGGAGCGCATAAATCAGCATCGAGCCGTGGCCGTTGGACAGCACGAAGCGGTCGCGGTCGGGCCAGGCCGGGTCGGCCGGGTTGTGGCGCAGGTGGCGGTGCCACAGTACCTGGGCGATGTCGGCCATGCCCATGGGCGCGCCGGGGTGGCCGGATTTGGCCTGTTCCACGGCGTCCACCGCCAGGATGCGCAGGGCGTTGGCCATGCGGCCGGTGAGTTCGCTGTCCAGGGCCACGCGGGGAAAATCGGCCGAAACGTCGAGAGGTGCATTCATGGTGTCCGTCCTTGTCGTCTTCACAGGGCGCCCAGGGCGCGCTGGCGGCGCTCCATCATGCGCCAGATGAAGGGGGTGAAAATCAGCTGCATGGCCAGTTCCATCTTGCCGCCGGGCACGACGATGGTGTTGGCGCGCGACATGTAGGCGTCGTCGATCATGTTGAGCAGGTAGGGGAAATCGATGCCCTTGGGCTTGGCGAAGCGGATGACGCAGATGCTTTCATCGGGGCTGGGAATGTCGCGCGCAATGAAGGGGTTGGACGTGTCCACGCAGGGCACGCGCTGAAAGTTGACGTGCGTGTGCGCAAACTGCGGGCAGATGTAATTCACGTAATCCGGCATACGGCGCAGGATGGTGTCGGTGACGGCCTCGGTGGAATAGCCGCGCTTGGATTTGTCGCGCCACAGCTTCTGGATCCACTCCAGGTTGATCACGGGCACCACGCCGATCAGCAGGTCGGGGTACTGCGCGATGTTGATTTCGGGCGTGACCACGGCGCCGTGCAGGCCCTCGTAAAACAGCAGGTCGGATTCGGGCAGCGGCTCCCAGGGCGTGAAGGTGCCGGGCTCCTGCTTGTAGGGCGCGGCTTCTTCGTTGTCGTGCAGATACTTGCGGCGCTGGCCGGTGCCGCTGGCGCTGTAGGACGCGAACATAGCCTCCAGCTCGGCGAACAGGTTGTTCTCGGGGCCGAAGTGGCTGAAGTTCTTGTTGCCGGCTTTTTCGGCGTCGGCGGCGCGCTGCTTCATTTCCTTGCGGTCGTAGCGGTGCATGCTGTCGCCTTCGATGACGGCGGCGGTCACGCCCTCGCGGCGGAAAATGTTGTCAAAGGTGCGCGTCACCGAAGTGGTGCCCGCGCCGGACGAGCCGGTGATGGCGATGATGGGGTGTTTGGCGGACATGGCGTTTCTCGTCGAAGTGGGGATCTGGGGAGGCCGGGTCGCGGCGCGTTCTGCAGGTTTTGCGGGTTCTGCAGGTTTTGCGGGTTTTAGTCGCGGAACAGGCCGCGCACGGCGAACAGCGGCTCGGTGTCGGGCTGCTCCTGGGGCTCGCGGTGGTAGCGCTCGATGCGCTCGACCTCGTTTTTCGAGCCGAAAATCAGCCCGATGCGCTGGTGCAGGCTGGTCGGCACCACGCCCAGCATGGCCTGGCGCCCGGTGCTGGCGCGGCCCCCGGCCTGTTCCATCAGAAAGCCGATGGGGTTGGCCTCGTAGAGCAGGCGCAGGCGGCCGGGTTTGGCCGGGTCTTTCAGATCGCGCGGGTACATGAAGACGCCGCCGCGCATCAGGATGCGGTGCGCCTCGGCGACCATGCTGGCGATCCAGCGCATGTTGAAATCCTTGCCGCGCGGGCCAGTCTGGCCGGCCATGCACTCGTCCACAAAGCGCTTGATGGGCGGTTCCCAGAAGCGGCTGTTGCTGGCGTTGATGGCGAATTCCTGCGTGTCGGGCGGCACCTGCAGCGCGGGGTGGGTGAGCATGAACTCGCCCACATCGTGGTCCAGCGTGAAGCCGTGCACGCCGTTGCCCACCGAAATCACCAGCATGGTGGTCGGGCCGTAAAGCGCGTATCCGGCGGCGACCTGGCTGCTGCCGGGCTGCAGGAAATCGGCGTCGGTGAGCGGGCGGCCGCTGTCGATGGCTTCCTGCGGCGCGCGCAGTACGCTGAAAATACTGCCCACCGAGACGTTGACGTCAATGTTGCTCGAGCCATCCAGCGGGTCAAACACCAGCAGGTATTTGCCGCGCGGCAGGCCGTCGGGAATGGCGCGGTGCTCGTCCATTTCTTCCGAGGCCTGTCCGGCCAGGTGGCCCGCCCACTCGGTCATGCGGATGAAAATGTCGTTGCTCAGGATGTCCAGCTTTTTCTGGACTTCGCCCTGGACGTTGACCTGATCGGTGCTGGTGCCCACGCCGCTGCCCGCGCCGGGGGCATAGGCCAGCTCACCGCGCGCCACGGCGCGGGCGATGGTCTTGCAGGCCAGCGCCACGTCCAGCATCAGGGCGTTGAAATCGCCGCTGGCGCCGGGGTAGCGGCGGCGCTGCTCGATCAGGAACTGGGTCAGGGTGGGCCGCTGGCCGTCGCGGTAGTGCTGGGTGGCGGGCATAGTTTCTCCGGGAAGTGTTCTGGGTTCGGGGCGGATCAGGACGGGCGCGTTCATGCGGGCAGGGCTGCAGCGGCGGCTTTGAGCTGGCTGACGATGCCGCGGTAGCCGCCATCGGCGTCCGGGGCGCTGAACACGGCGCTGCCCGCCACGCAGACATCGGCGCCAGCGGCGTGAATGGCCCGGATGTTGTCTTTCTTGACGCCGCCATCGACCTGCAGCGTGATGGGCTGGCCGCCCGCCGCGACGTGGGCCGCAATGCGCGCACGCACGGCGCGCAGCTTGTCCAGCGTCTGCGGGATGAACGCCTGGCCGCCAAAACCGGGATTGACGCTCATCAGCAGGATGATGTCCATTTTGTCCATCACATGGTCCAGCACGGACAGCGGCGTGGCCGGGTTGAGCACCAGCCCGGTCTTGCAGCCCGCGTCGCGGATGGCCTGCAGCGAGCGGTCCACGTGGCGCGTGGCCTCGGGGTGGAAGGTGATGTGGTCGGCGCCCGCTTTGGCAAAAAGCGCGGCCAGCTCGTCCACCGGCTCGACCATCAGGTGCACGTCGATGGGCATCGGGGTGTGCGGGCGCAGCGCGGCGCACACGGCCGGGCCCAGCGTCAGGTTGGGCACATAGTGGTTGTCCATCACATCGAAGTGCAGCCAGTTGGCGCCGGCGGCGGTGATGGCGCGGACTTCCTCGCCCAGGCGGGCGAAATCGGCCGAGAGTATGGACGGCGCGATCAGGCAGGGCCGCGCAGCGGGAGGGGTCAGAGGAGGATTCACAGCAGCTCCGGTTCAAGTTGGGATTGGATCAGCGGGGCGCGCCGGCGGGCCGGGGCCGCACTGTCGCGCCAGAAGCTGGCGTGCCAGCGGCGCAGCCGCGCCACGTCCACGCACAGCTCGGGCGAGCTCACATCGGGTTCGCCCAGCGAGGGCAGTACGGCCAGCGCACCGGCAAAACCGTCGTGGCGCGTCCAGGCGGTGGGCGTCACCACCGTCGCCAGACCGGCCGCCGTGGCGGCGCGCAGGCCGTTGGCCGAATCCTCGAAGGCGATCACGCTGCGCGCGTCCAGCCCCAGGCGCGACAGCACCTGCGTGTAGACCTGCGGGTGCGGCTTTTTGACGGGCGCGCTGTGACCGTCGCCGATGGCGTCAAACCAGCGCTCCCACTGCGCGCCCAGGTGGGGCTGCAGCAGCGCGGCGATGTTGGCCGGGGTTGTGGTGGTGGCGATGGCCAGGCGCAGGCCGCTGGCGCGCGCTTCGCGCATCAGGCGCAGCACGCCGGGTCGCAAGGCCAGCGGCCCGCTGGCGGCGCTGCCGCTGGTGCTGCCGGTGTAAAAGCGCGTCTTGGCCTGGTGCAGGGCGCGCAGGGTGGCTTCAGCGCCGGGGCTGCTGGCGGCCTCGGGATCGGTTTCGCGCCAGAACTGCGCCATGCGCTCCACGCCGCCGCTCACGGCCAGCAGGCGCTGGTAGGTGTCGCGGTCCCAGTGCCAGTCCAGACCCATCTGGGCGAACGCGGCGTTGAACGCGGCGCAATGCGCGGTCTCGGTGTCGGCGAGCGTGCCGTCCACGTCAAAAATCAGGGCACTGAGCATGGCGATCCCTTTCACACGGCCCCGCCAGGTGGGGGCATGGGACAACTATAGGCAGCGCCGTGAATAAGGTAAATTCACGATTCGTTCAATTTCGGATCAGCTATGGCTTAGCTTTGTCGGATGCTTGTCCGGAGCGACGGCAGGACGCCGGGCTGCAGCCGAAAGCCGCTGCGAACGGCCGCGCCAGCGCTGCCGGGCTGCTGTAGCCCACGCTGTGGGCGATATCGGCCACGCTGTGCGGGCTGTCCTGCAGTGCCTGGTGGGCCAGCGCCAGGCGCCAGGCCGTCAGCCAGGCCAGTGGCGGCTGCCCGGCCACCTGCAGGAAGTGACGCGCCAGGCTGGCGCGGGACAGCGCGCAGCGCTGCGCCAGTTCGGCCAGCGTCCAGGGCTGCGCCGGGTCGCCCAGCATGGCCTGCACGGCGGGCCGCAGCCGTGCGTGGCCCAGCAGCGCCAGCGTGCCCGGCGGTGGGGCTGCACCAGCGGGCGCGCTGCTGTGGCGCAGCGCCAGTGTCAGCAGCGCCTGGCACAGCGCGGTCACCAGCGCCCGGGCGCCGGGCAGGCCATCCTGCGTTTCGCGGCGCAGCCAATCGCCCATCAACGGCAGCGTGGGCAGCAGAGGCGCCAGCGGCACCGTCCACACTGGCGGCAGCCCGCGCAGCAGCAGCTGCATCGGCCCGGCTGCGAACTGGAAATGGCCGCACAGCAGATCCAGCGCCGGATCGCCCTGCGCCGCCCGGCCGTCGTGGCGCAGCGGCAGCCAGCCGTCCACGTCCCACTGCAGCGGCTGCGGCGACTGCAGTGAGGAGCGCGGCTGGCCGGGCGCCAGATCGTGTGCGCTGCCCTGGGGCAGCAGCAGCCAGTCGCCCGCCTGGAGCAGCGTCTCGGGCTGCCCCGGCACGCGCACCCGGCACTGCCCGGCCAGCACCAGATGAAAAGGCAGCACGCCCGCCGGTGCCGCCGCGTGCGGCAGTTGCGCCGCGCCGCCCAGCGTGCAGCGCAGCTCCAGCAGCGCCTGCGGGCGCGCCTGCTGGATGAGGTGGCTGAGAGGGTCCATCAAGACATTATGAGACGATAAGCACTATTTTTGATTTTATCTGGCATTGATCATCTCACTGTCCTGCACGACACTGGCTGCGTTTTCTGCTTCTCCTTTTTTCTCTTCTGACTTCTCCCTGAAAGGATTTCCCATGCTGGACTGGAACGACTATCGCAAGGAACTGGTGGGCCGTATTGGCGATCTGGGCAAGCTGACGCCGCAGACCTTGACCGGCTACAAGACGCTGTCGGGCGCCGGGGCGCAGACCGGGCATCTGGAGGGCAAGACGCGCGAGCTGATCGCGCTGGCCGTGGCCGTGACCACGCGCTGCGACGGCTGCATTGCCGTGCACGTGGACGCCGCGCTCAAGCTGGGCGCCAGCCGCGAGGAAATCGCCGAAGCGCTGGGCGTGGCCGTGGCGCTGAACGCCGGTGCGGCCATGGTTTATTCAGCCCGCGTGCTCGACGCGGTTGCCGCCCACCCCAGCGCAGCGGCGGGCTGATTTGGGTAGACTGGGCTTTTCCATCCACCCTGACCCGGAGATGCCCATGTCCCTGCACCTGTATTACGGCCCTGGCGCCTGTTCCTTTATCCCTCACGTGGCGCTGCGCCTGATCGAACAGCGCACCGGCCAGCCTTTCGAGGCCACGATGGTGCGCATGCACAAGGGCGAGCACCGGCAGGAGGCTTTCCTGCGCATCAACCCCAACGGCCAGGTGCCCGCGCTGGTGGACGACGGCCAGACGGTGACGCAGATTGTCGCCATCATTTCGCACCTGGCCCGCCGCTTCCCTCAGGCGGGGCTGCTGCCGCAGGAGGTCTGGGCGCGGACCCGCGCGCTGGAGACGCTGGCCTGGTTCAACAACACCGTGCATCCCACTTTCACGCGCATTTTCATGCCCTCGCGCATCGTCGCTGACGAGGCCGCGCAGGCTGTGGTGCGCACCGAAGCCGTTGGCGCCTACCGCGCCCTGATGGCGCAGGTGCAGGAGCGCGTCCAGGCGCTGGGCGATGCTTTCCTGGACGGCGCCGAAGCCGGCCCCTGCGACGCCTACGCCCTGACCACCACGCGCTGGGCCACCATGGGCGGCATCGACGTCGCCACCGAGATGCCTGCGCTGTGGACTTACGTCGAGCGTGTGGCCGCACAGCCCGCCGTCGCCGCGACCATCGCAGCAGAGGGCCTGACGCTGAACATGTTCAAGAAATCATCATGAAGATCCTGATTCTGGGCGCAGGCGGCATCGGCGGCTACTTTGGCGCCCAGCTGCTGCGCGCCGGGGCCGACGTGACTTACCTGCTGCGGCCCCGGCGCCAGACGCTGATCCAGTCGGACGGCCTGACCATCGAAACCCCCACCGGGCGCTTCACCGTCCATCCGCCGACCGTCACGGCGGACACCGTCCAGCCCGGCTACGACCTGATCCTGCTGGCGCCCAAGGCCTACGATCTGGACGATGCCCTGCACGCGCTGGAAGGCGCCCTGGCCGGGCCGGGTCAGGCGGTGGTCCTGCCCTTTCTGAACGGGCTGGATCACCTGGAGCGTCTGGACGCGCGTCTGGGCCGCGAGCGCGTCATGGGGGGCGTGGCGCACATTGCCGCGACGTTGACGGCGGACGGCGCTGTGCGCCAGCTCAGCCCCATGCACCGGCTGACCGTGGGGCCGCGCCACGAATCCCACCGCGATCTGGCGCAGCAGTTTGTCGCGCTGTGCCAGACGGCGCCGTTTGATAGCGTGCTGGCAGACGACATCGAGCAGGTGCTGTGGGACAAGTGGGTGTTTCTGGCGACGCTGGCCGGCATGACCACGGCCTGTGCTGGCTCTGTGGGCGATATTGTCGCCACGCCCTATGGCCGCGATACGACGCTGGCGATGTTCGAGGAATGCTGCAGCGTGGCGCGCCTGTCTGGCCACCCGGTCGGCGATGCGGCCCGCGCCCCGGCGCTGGAGCTGCTGACCGCGCCGGGCTCCAGCTTCACCGCCTCGATGCTGCGTGATCTGCAGGGCGGCCAGCGCACCGAGCACGATCACATCCTGGGCGCACTGGTCGCCCGGGGCGATCGCCTGGGTGTGCCGACGCCGCTGCTGCGCCTGGCGCACACGCGGCTGGCGGTGCAGGCGGCTCTGGGCGCCTGAGCCTTCCCGCTGCGCCAGGCCATGTTCCGACGGCGCCTGACCCTGGCTTTCGCGCTGCTGGCGCTGGCTTTTTGCCTGCAGGGCGCGCTGTCGTGGTGGGCCATTGAATCGGCGAGCGCGCAGGTGGTGCGCGGCCGCGTCGCCAGCGATCTGCTGCAGGGCTATCTGCGCCTGTCGGCGGTCAAGCAGCGCCTGCGCAGTCTGGCCACGCGCGCTCTGCTCAGCGATCAGGGCACGGCCAGCGAGCAGCAGCAGCGTCTGGCCGAAATGCACGGCATCCTGGACGGGCTGGACGGGCTGGCCCGGCGTTCGGCGGCACTGGATCCGGACGCAGCCCGGGCGGAGCAGGACCTGCGCCAGCGCCTGAGCGCCCTGACCATCCTGCAGCAGGCGCTGAAAGATCTTGAAGTCGCCCTGGCCCAGATCAGGCCATTGCCGCCGGGCGTCGACCCTGCGCAGGCGCTGGCGGCCATCGATCATGTGTTCGACACGCCCCGGGGGCAGGATATGCGCTCGCTCATCGCGACGACCCTGAGCCAGGAGCAGGCCGCCGTGTCGCGCGAGCGGGCCGCGGCCGACCGGCTGCTGGCGCTGGTCGCGGGCGGCATGCTGTCGGCCACGCTGGGGGTCACCAGCCTGTCCGCGCTGCTGGCGCTTTACCTGGCGCGGGCGCTGCGCCAGCCCTTGCAGTCGCTCAGCCAGGGCGCGCAGGCGCTGCAGCGCGGCGATCTGGCCCACCGCATGCCGCAGCAGGGCGCGGACGAGTTCGCGGCCGTCGCCCGCACGCTCAACGCCATGGCGGTCGAGCTGCAGCAGCACCGCGAGCGGGAAAAGCGCATCCGTCAGGATCTGGAAGATCAGGTCCGCGACCGCACGCACGAGCTGGAACAGGCGCTGGAATCGCTGCGCCAGGTTGATGCCTCGCGCCGCAGGCTGTTTGCCGACATCAGTCACGAGCTGCGCACCCCCACCACCGCCATTCGGGGCGAGGCTGAAATCGCCCTGCGCGGCCGCGTCAAACCGGCCGAGGATTACCAGGACGCGCTGGGCCGCATCGCCGAAACCGCCCGCCACCTGGGCCAGGTCATCGACGATCTGCTGACCATGGCGCGCAGCGACACGCAGGCCCTTTCCATCCACCCGCAGCGCGTGGATGCGGCGCAGGTGCTGGCCGAGGCGCTGGGCCAGGTCCAGCCGCTGGCCACCCAGCGCGGCATGAGCCTGCAGCGCAGGGGCGAAGAAAGGGGCGGCGCCATGCTGTGGGCCGACGGTCCGCGCCTGCGCCAGGTGCTGGTGCTGCTGCTGGACAACGCCATCCGCTACTCGCAGCCCGGCCAGGCTGTGACCGTGGCCACGCAGTGCAGCGACACGCACTGGACCGCCGAAATCATCGACCAGGGCATAGGCATCCCGCAGGACGAACTGCCCCGGGTTTTCGAGCGCAATTTTCGGGGCGAGCACGCCCGCCGCCATCGGGCCGACGGCGTTGGCCTGGGGTTGCCCCTGGCGCTGGCGCTGGTTCAGGCGCATGGCGGCACGCTTGAGCTGGTTTCCGGTGACGGCGCTGGCACGACGGCCCGCCTGAGCCTGCCCCTGACGAGCCTGGAGGACACGCCATGAACATCCTGGTGGTGGAAGACGACCGCCGCGTTGCCGATTTTCTGGAGCGCGGCCTGCGCGCCGAAGGCCACAGCGTCAGCGTGGCAAGCACGGGGACGGAAGGGCTGGAGATGGCCCAGCGTCTGGATCGCGAGCGGCGCAGCGGCGATCGTCCCACCGTGATCCTGCTGGATGTGATGCTGCCTGGCCTGAGCGGGCTGGAGGTCTGCCAGACCCTGCGCAGCCAGGGCGTGCGCACGCCCATCCTGATGCTCAGCGCGCTGGGCGCTGTCGACGAGCGCGTGACCGGCCTGCGCACGGGCGCCGACGATTATCTGGCCAAGCCGTTTGCCTTTGAAGAGCTTCTGGCACGCATCGACGCGCTGGCCCGGCGCAGCGACCCGGCGCCAGGCCCTGCGCCCGCCGGGCAGCTGGCGGTGGACGATCTGGTGCTGGATCTGGCCACGCTGCGCGCCAGCCGCGCGGGCCAGCCGCTGGACCTGACCGCGCGCGAGCTGGCCGTGCTGGAGCTGCTGATGCGCCATCCCGGCCGCCTGTTCAGCCGCGAGCGCATCCTGGCCAATGTCTGGGGCGCTTTCGAAGACCCGCTGACCAATGTGGTCGAGGTCTACATCCGCCGCCTGCGCAGCAAGCTGGACGCCGCCGGAGGCCGCGCCCTGATCCACACCGTGCGCGGCCTGGGTTACCGCTTGGAGTGACGCGCGCCAGCCGCGATTCATCTGGCGTTCATCCAGGCGCGGCCCGCTGTTCATCGAGCGCGCGCTGTGCCGTTCATGCCGCCTTTTCATACTTGTGGAACTGCACGACGCAGCCTTCAACCTGAATCCACAAGGAGTAATTTCATGGCGCAGATGATCCGTTTCCGTTCGACCGCACTGGCCCTGGCGCTGGCTGCTGGTGCCAGTTCCGCCTTCGCTTTTGATGAAACCGTGGTGAACCTGAGCATCACCGCCGCCGAAGTCGAGCAGGCCCAGAAAAACTGGGGCAAAGCCCTGATCCAGATCAGCGACGATTACCAGAGCGGCGGCCGCGCCAAGGCCACCGAAACGGCCAAAAAAGCGCTGGACAGCGCCTATGGCTACAAGTTCGGCACGGTGCTGTTCAAACCCACGCTGACGCATGGCGAACAGACCTTCCGCACCACCTACGATGGCGCACTGTCTTACTTCGTCGGCGGTAACCCGGCGTACCCCAGCGATACCGGTTTCGCGCTGAAAGGCTGGAAAAAATACGAGTATAAAAACGCCGCCGTCTTCGTGAACGGCAATATGGCCCTGACCACAGGCCACATCATCCTGACCGACAAGGACGGCAAAGTCACCGTGGTGGACAAAACCTGGGGCTTCAAGAAAGACGATGACGGTTCGATGCGCATCGTGCTGCACCATTCTTCGCTGCCGTATCAGCCCGCGAAGTAATCGTGCGGTTGTAGCGCTGGGTACGTCGCTGGGTACGGCCCTGACCCCTCAGGGCTGACCCGTGCTGCGGCGTGTCTGCGCAAACGCCAGCAGCCGCGTCAGGAGATCGGTCTGGTCCGCCAGCCGCTGCTGCCAGGCGCGGCAGGCAGCGTGCCACAGGGCGGCGTCGGGCCAGGGGGGCAGATCGCCGGCCCAGCCCGGGTCGTTGAAGGCGTGCCAGACGCGTCGCAGCGGCTGCGCCAGCGCGTTGCTCTGGCCGTCCAGGAGAAGATCCAGCCAGGCGTCCAGTTTGGCCCAGTGCGCCCCGTCGTCCTGCGGGTAGATGTGCCAGACGAAGGGCCGCGCCGCCCACTGCGCACGCACGAAGGAATCCTCGCCGCGAACCACGCTGATCGCGCTGGCGGCCAGGCGCGTGTCAAAGCCGTCGTGGTCGGTGTAATCCAGCGCCCTCAGGACAGAATGGCTGTCCGGCAGCGTCAGTTGCTCGCCCGGCGACAGCTTCGCCTGGCGCTGCGCGTCGCCGGGGCACAGCCCGATCTCGACCCGGTCGATCGGGTCAGAAGCCGATTCCCGCACGAAGCGGGCCAGATGCTGCGCCCAGTCGCGCCAGCGCGGGTGCGGGTAGGCGAACCACAGCGCCTGCGGGGGGCTGTGGGGTGGCTCTGGCGCGGCCCAGCCGCCCAGCAGGCCGCCGGTGTCTTCGGTGAAGCCGGGGTAGAAAAACCAGCGCGTCAGCCCAGCCGCCGCGCCGTGGTGCTGCGGCGAGGCCAGGCCGTGGCTGCGCGCCACATAGCCTTCGGCGCTGAGGTATTCCAGGTTGACGAGCAGCGTCGTCGCCGGGGTTTCGGGCGTGGGGCGGGGCAGGGCGGCCAGCAGCGCGTTGGGGGCGGTGCAGCCAAATCCTTCGATGACCAGGCGCTGCACCTGCCCCCCCAGCGCTGTCCAGGCGCTGTCCGGCAATGTCCAGGGCAGCACGCTGACGGATTGGCTGGTGGCATCCACGCCGCGCATCCAGCGCAAAGGCGTAGCGTCGTCCAGCACCAGAGCGACGCGCAGGCCACGTGTGGCCATCTGCCGCGCCAGGCGCCAGCACACGCCCACATCGCCGAAGTTGTCGATGACACGGCACAGGATCAGCGCGTCCAGCGCCTGGGGCAGGAGGGCCGAGCTCATGCGCCGGCTTCTCGGGCGTGGACGGCGATCAGGGCAGCCGCGTGGCGGTGTAGCCTTCTTCGTTCAGAGCCGCCTGCACCTGGTCCAGGCTGCACAGGGTTTCGACGCGCACGGTGCGCGCAGCCAGATCGACCTGCACATCGGCCTCGGCGTCCAGCTCGTGCAGCGCGCGGGTGACGGATTTTTCGCAGTGCCCGCAGCTCATGTCGGGCACGGACAGCAGCAGGGTGTGGGGCTGGGCGCTCATGGAGGCTCCTGAAAGTGACGGTCTGGGGGTATTTTAGGACCTTGAGCAGAGCGCCCCGGCGCTTTGGGCCGGGAACGGGCTCAGGGGGCCATCACTCCAACTCGGTCATCAATTAGATGAAAAAATCCATACACGACAATTACTTGCAAACACATCAGTATTTGATGCCATGAAAAATACCACGCTAGAGGCTAACTAGATCATCTGGCCCAAGATAGATGATGTCGATTCGACCTTCTTCTTGAGACGCCTGAGCACGTATTAGACCAGCTCTCCCTGGTGCAAGTGCCGCCTGCAGTGTCCCAAGCGGCACACCGTCCATAGCAAGCACCAGCGGTTGGCCTGCCCAATAATGGAGTTGAACAGGAGTTTCTGGCGGTGGTGACACTCCGAACCAGGTCACCCGTGCCCAATACCGGCGTGCTGCCCAGACACGGTTTGCGCGCGGTGTGAAGGTTTGCGCAAACTCCATCCACATCGCCCTCGTCTCCGGTGTCGGCCAATCAGGCCTTGCGCTCCACGCCGCAAGCGCTTCCGAACCGAGCCAGAGCCGAAGCTCCTGAGCTGTTTGGGAGGTTGCCCCACTGTCCGTAACAGCCTTTATAGCACCGAGCCGAGAGCTGAACCCCGCCTGAATGAGGATCGCAGCCGACCTATTCAACGTTCCGGTTTCAACGGCTGCCACCGCGAAGCCAAGCTCATAGTCCTCAAGAGAAAGGAGGCCGTCAATGGTGTCGCCGTTGGCAACCCCACGCACCCGAATAGCTTCCATCGCCCATGGGAGGCGGTAGACAAGCCCCCCTTCAATGAACTGCAGGGTCTCCGACTCCTGGCCGGCGGCAATAGCGAAGAGAGGCTCGCCGAGAAGCCAGGAGCGGAGAATGCCGCGCCAATTTTCCGGCATGGGATCAGGTATGAATGGATAGATGACGAAAACGCGCTCCGCAATGGCTGTAATTGCGGCTATCGCCGCCTCAGCATCACCATTGAGAATGCCGCCGTTGGCCTGAATCAGTAGAAGGTTCGCATCCTCTGCAATCACGTCCAGCGCTTGCCCGGTTGCCAACCCTACGCCGGCCAAGAAGTAGCCTCGGCGGCGCGCTGCAGTCGATTGGCTCCAGATATGCTGGCTGCGTGAAACTAGGCCGGCCTTTAGAACCTGCTGAATCTGCTCGTTCTGCCGCAGAAGACGGCGATGCCACAGAGAAGATTGGAGGATGTCGTCCAGTGCCGCCGCAACCCCATCGTCCGGAATGTCGTTTTCGCCAATGAGACTCAGGACGGCCGTGTCGAGCGTTGCAACATGCTTCTGCCAATCCGCAAGGGCGCGTTCGCGATCTTCGGGACTCTCTTCCGCGACTTCTGGGAAGGTCCACGCCATGGCGTTGTTCGCGACATAGTCGATAAGCTGATCCAGATCGCCACCGACTTGGGCTCTCATGCGGGACAGCAGTGCCGCGACGAGTTGCACCAGCCCACTCTCCATATTGCGAGCGCCGAGATCATTGATGAGCGTTTCCCAATTGCTCCGCTTTCTCGGAATCTCGTCGAACATGGGGAAGAGCACGATGCCTTCCACGTCGACATAGGCCCGGCCAGCTCGCCCAATCACGTTCTTGAACTCGGAGATGTCAATCCTGGTTCCGGCACGATGGAGGGAGTGCATGACCACAGCGGTAGCGGACAAGTTCAAGCCTTGAGCCAAGGTCGGCGACGAGATAGTGACTTTGAGGATATTGCTACGCAACAGGCCTTCGACCTCCTTCCGGTAGGCCGTTGGCAAAGCCCCGTGATGGAGCGCCACTCCGAGACGCAGGCACTTGAGGATTGCACTGTCCGGCCCCAGCCATTCCTCACCAAGCGCTATTGCAGTAGCGAGAGCAGCAGGGTCTGCTTCCAGCAAAGACCGCAACGCTCCGCGCTCATGAAGGTCGACAATCACGTCCGCAAACGGTTCGACGCTACGTCGTTCTGGACAGAAAATGAGGACGGTCTGCCCGTCGTCTACCAGCCGCCAGGCTGTCGCTAGGCAGAGTTCTCGTTGATCGTCTGGAAAGAGCCTGGTTCGGCGCCGCTTGGGCGGCACCCACGTTGGCGGCGCCACTCCCGTGAGAAAGCGCTGAACCCAAGGGCGCTCTTCGCCAACACGCAGATTCAGGCGTGCATTGGGGGACGCCCAGACCACCTCGCCAAAGCGCAACCGTGTTGGACGCCAGTCATGTTTGATCAAGCCACCAGGATGGTCTCGACGTAGCCATCCGGCGAAGTCGTCGAGTTGATCGCCGTCAGGAAGAATCGCCGAGAGACACACGATGCGACGCTCATGTGCATCGGCGCGCCGGAGAAGCCGCTGGATTTGAACCTCGTAGCGGACTTCCCTTTCATTCAACCCGATCATGTGCCCCTCGTCGAAGACAAGGAGGCCAACGTCGTCGAGGAGAGAGGGGTCGTTGCGGAGCGCAAAGTCGAGTTTCTCCGGCGTCGCGACAACGATGTCACTTTCCCGGATCGTATCCTCGTCAAAGCCGCTGACCCCGATGCTGCCATAGAGTGCTGAGATCGTCTTGCCGAGTGGGCCAAAGGTTCTCTGAAGAGTTGTTTCGGTCTGCGCGGACAGCGCTCGCAGCGGTGTGATGAAGACTACGCGTTTACCACCGGCGAGGCAGCGCAGAATGCATAGTTCAGCGATGCGCGTTTTGCCCGCGCTGGTAGGCAAGGAGACAACCAGATCGTCCGCTTGATCAACCGCACGGTTTGCCGCATCGATCTGCGAGGGCCAGAGATCCACTTCGGCTTTCGGGCGACGTAACATAAGCGCGATAAACAGTTCGCGAAGTCTGGGCCAGTCGTTCGCCTCACCGCCTGCTGGTTGATGCGGAACCCTCTCATAAAAGGTAGTCGACCACAGATCGGATAGGAGGTGGATGGTGATGCGATACGACCACCACTGCGGGAGCATATTCATCTCGGCGCAGATGGCCAGTCCGGTACGGAGTCGCTCCAGCGCTTGTTCTAGCAATGGTCGCTCGCCACGTTCAAGCGCGAGCAGAAACAGGGCTATCGCCGCCATGAAGGTGTCAGTCAGCGCAATGTCAAGGCCATCGAAGACAAAGTCTTCGCCGCCTGCGATATTGACCGCCGCTTCGGCTTGATTGAGGTTTTCCTGGATTTTGGCGGCGATTCGAGCATCGCTGCCTTCGCCCGACGCCCGAAAATTAAGCACCGTAGCGCGCAGCGAGTCGAAGTTC
>NZ_JAWDIE010000029.1:0-25358 GCF_037688875.1 Amphibiibacter pelophylacis | reverse complement strand
CAAGTTGTGAAGCTGTCGCCAATCAGTCCTTGGCGGTGCCGCCCTTGCCCTTGGGGGCAGGGGAGGGCTTCAACGCGGCCAGCAAGCCGGCGTTTTGGGTCTTGGTGGCCTCCAGCTCGCCGCGCAGGGCTGCGGCTTCCTCGCGGGCTGTGGCGGCCTCTGTGCGGGCCTTGTCGCGCTCCGTCTCTGCCTTCGTCATGCGCTCGGCGGTGCGGTGGACTTCCTCGGCCGCGCGCTTGCGCTGGTCGGCGTGGGCCTGCTCGGCGGCCTCGGCCTTGGCCGTGACGCCGGCAAGAGCGGCTTGCGCCTTGGCTGTCTCGCCCTGGGCGGCGGCTAGCCGGTCGCCCAGCTCGGCGCGCAGCTCGGCCGCTCGGCGTTCGATTTCCTCGGCCCGCTGCTTGGCAAGGACGGCGTCCTGCTCGGCGGCCAGCCGGGCGCGGCGCGTCTCGTCCAGCTCCTGGGCCATCGCCTGGGCGGCCTCGGCTGCGGCCGTGGCTTGGCGTTCCAGCTCGGCAATGCGAGCCTGGGCGGCTTCCAGCTCGCCGGCCTGGGCCTCGAAGGCTTCGGACTGCTCGGCCGATAGCTGGATCAGGTCGTTTTTCTCGGTTTCAAAGGCAACCTTGGCCGCGTCTAGCGACTCGTTCGCCAGTTGCTGCGCCGTTTCCCAAAGGCTTTGCCCGGCAGTCTGCAAGACGCCGTGCAGCTCCACCGGCAACGGTTCGCGCACGGCCTGAACCTGCTTGCGCTGGTTCTGCCGCCATTCCTTCATCGCCTCCACGACGCTGTTCATGCTCGCGCGGCTCTCTTGGCGCACGGCCTCCACGCTGGGGAAGTCGCCGGACTGGCTGGCCGCGTGCAGGGCGTCGGCGGCGGCAAAAATGCGTTCTCTGACTTCTTGGGACAAGGCCATTTGTCGGCTCCTTTCGATAAGAATAAGAGTAATAATACTATTATTATTACTATGGCACAAGGGAAAAAAAGGGCCGGTGCTGGCCGGCCGTGTGGTCACTGGTCGGCGCGGATGCGTTCAAGCATCGGCAGCAGGCGGCCAGCGTCGGCGCGGCCTTCGGGCTGGCGAGCGTAGGCCGGCACGTTCAGCAGCAGGCGGGCACGGTGCAGGATGTCGAACAGATCGAACGGCGAAGCGTAGCGGCCTGGGCCGGCAATCAGGTCATCGACGGGCAGCGCGTGGCCGTCATTGATGGCGCGCAGGGCGGAAGCGCCCGCGTCCAGTGCCTGTTGTGGTGTGGGTCACTTGCCCGCCAGATAGCGGCGGGCTTCGCGCAGTGCGTCGGCGATCCGGCGCACGCGGCATTCAAGGGCCGAATGCTGCGCGGCCAGTCGGTCGTATTGCTCGGCGCGCACGATGCCGGCGCGGGCCTCCTCGATCTTGGCCGCATCGCATCCGATGTAGTCGCGGCGGCGCGGCTCGCCGTTCTTCTGTGGGTACAGCAGATAGAAGTATTTCGGCTGACCATCGGCCCCCTTGCGCCAATGCTCGGTTGCGTAGATCAAGCCCGCCTTTTTCAGCGAAGCCATGCCGGCGACAACCTCGGCAATCTCGCCTTCCAAGGCGTCGATCAGGCCGGGCACGTCGGCCGCCAGCTTCGCCAGCTCGGCCGTGTGGTTCTTCTTCGTTGCCATTCTTTAGCCTTCAAGTAGGGCGCTTTTCGCTGCCGCCAGCATCACGGCCAGCGTGACGGTTCCAGCCATCGCCACCAGAAAAGCCAGGACGAAAAACTGGACGTACACAAGCCCGGCACCGACTGCCATCACGGCGCGAAGGATGCGAACGGCAAGGCTCACGATCAGGTCATCTAAGAATTTCATGGCTGGTTCTCCCGGTGGGGCCTAGCCGGTTTTACCGGGCTAGGCTTGGTCTTTACAACTATCCAAATTATACAATCTTGGCTATTGCGCGTCACCAATTTTGGCAACATTCAACCGCTCTAAAACTTGCTTTCCTGCCCAGATTCCGGCGTTGTTCAACTGCCGAACCCATGCGCCCCTGCTCGGCGACCACTTGAAGGCTTCGCGTTTCAAAATGGCGCGGGTGGCCTCGTCCGGCTTGCCGTCGAAAACGAACATCACGCGGTTTTCGGTGGTGTCCTCGCGGTAGGTGAAGCCATCGCCTGCGCGCTCCACGTCGGCCCGCTGGCTGCGCTTTTCCAGCTCGGCAATGCGGCCCTTGATGCGGGTCATGTTGGCGTTGTTATTCGACAGGGCATAGCCTGGGAAACCGACACGGCCGCAGAAGTCCGGCTTCACTGCCTCGGCGGCCTGCGCTTCGGTCAAGCCAAAGGCCACCAGTGCGGCAACCTGCGTTTCCGGTGTTTTGTTGCCCCGAATGGCCTTGTTCGCGGCCTTCATCAGCTCTTGCGACTTCTCGGCGCTCGCCAGCTCGGCGCGCAGCTTCTTGATGGCGTCCGGGTCATCGCTGGAAATGCCACCCGTGCCCACGCTCGCGGCCTTCTGTGCGTAGTGTGCGGCCTTGTCCTGGGCGGCAAAGGCTTTGCCGAAGGTGTTGTGAATCCGGTTCCGATAGTTGCGGTCGCGGGTTTCGCTGTGGTGCCCGACAAGGATCGGTTGCCCGAAGGGGATCACCTCGGCCATGCTGCGCGCCCGGCCATACAGTGCCCGGCTTTCGTCCTGGGCCTTGCTCGCCCGCGCTTCGTACCGCTCACGCCTGGCTTCGATGCGCGCCTCGTAAGCGTTCAGTTCGCGCGGTTCATCGGCTGCTGTTGACTTGGCCTGCTCAACAATGGCCACGGCTTGCGCTGCTGCCTCGGGTGCTGCGGTTTCGTCGGCCACTCTTGCCTTGTCGTCGGTCGGCTCGCCTCCGATTTCCTCGGTCTGCGATACATGAAAAACGGTCGTGGTCTTGACCTTCTTTACCGGCACTTCGTCGCCCGTCTCGCGGTCTTTCTTGGTGCAGGGAATCACGGTCACAATCTTGACGCCATGCTGTCCCTTCTTCACCACGCGGCCCAGCGCCTTCCACGCATTGAAGGTAAACACGTTCACGCGCGGTTCAACGTCGGCCATGTCGATGCCCATCGCGGCGAACCCGTCGAAGATCGCTTGATAGTTCGCAAGGCTTTCACCAGACACGGCATTTTTAAGGGCTTTCTGTTGCATCTCGGCCTTCGGTTTTTGGCTGTTGAACCTTGCTTTGCTAGATGCTTGAGCCGGCTTTTGAATTTGTGTTTGGTGTGTCATGTCGGTATCCGCCTTTCGTTGTGTGAACTTGCTTCGCTGAGTGCCTGTCGCCGTGTAGCCCGTAGGTGGGCCGGACAGGACGGCGCGGAAAGGGAGAAACCGGAAGCCGCAGCGCAAGGGAGCGCAGCGAGTGCGAACGGGTGAGGATTTCAGGGCGCAGCCCGGCCCTTGGAGAGATGGCATGGCTGGACTACCGTTTAGGGCAGGCGAAAGGTATTCAGCGAAGCCGCACAACCCGCAGCAAGGCGGCCTGGACATGACTACGGCCTAATTCAGCTTTAGCTGAAACACCAAAAGGCGCCAGCATAGTCTGGCGCCTACTTTAGTGGGAAATTAATATCTAAAAATAATCTGTGAAGTAAAGGGCTTTGGCCCTTTACTTCACAGAATTCCTCGTTCTGCGAACGAGAGAGTTTTAGTACCGGCCACAATAATGTGGTCGAGTACATTAATATCAATAAGGGCCAACGCCTTTTGCAGTTGGCTTGTTAGACGTTTATCAGCTTCGCTTGGCGAAGCGTCTCCACTCGGATGATTGTGGGTGAAAATTAGTGCAGAGGCGTTAAGCCGAAGCGCTGTTTTCACGACCTCGCGCGGGTAAACGGACGCGGCGTTAATAGTTCCACTAAACATTTCTTTGTAGTCGATGAGTCGATGCCGACTATCGACGAAAATAACGCCGAAAATTTCGTGCTCTATACCAGCCAATTTGGCGATCAGAAAGTCTTTAACCGCTTGCGGACTGCTAAATTCTTGGCCCACTCGGGCCAATGAATCTGCCGCCGTTCGTGCGGCGGCGAGTATTTGTGAAGGCGATGCCAGGCTATAGGAGCCATGTGAATCCCGAACGTACAGTGTATTATCGTCGTCGATGTTATCGAATGAAAGTTGCAGTTGTTGCATGTGAAACTCCGGTTGAACATCGGGCGGATTGCCCTCAAACCGAAAGTGTCATGCAGCAGCGCAAGTATCAAGGGTGGAACGGATGACTAATCCGCAAGCGTAGCGCAGCCCTTGAAACTGAGAACTGCGTGATAAAATTGAGGTAATAGGCAAGTCAAAAAACCGCATAGCGCGTCCGAAAGGGATTGACGCCGACTGGTCGAGACAAGCTCTTAGCGAAGGCTCGATGCGAAGCACGAAAGCCCGTCCCTTGGTTTCAAGGGTGAGCAATAGAATTCAGCTATTTATCACAGATTCAGGTGCGACGTTCATCTTCAAAGCCAATTTGATCTTGCATTGAAAATTCATGATTGTATATTATTTATATCTTGTGAAAATTTTTCAGCAGCTTGGGACCCATAAATTGAGCGGTACAACGCCAGAGTATCTTGCAGGGATGATTTAGCTCGCAGTTGAAGCTCGCTCAAAACACAATCCGTTTTCTGCGCGTTTAGAAGATCGCTAACAGACGACTGCTTAACTGTATAAAAGGTTTGGTTTATAAAATCTGACATGGCGAATCCTCTTTATTTATGAAAATCAGAAGCCAAAACTATTTTGTGGCGACTTTGACTTAAAAGCGACATGCGGAGGGCTTGGGAAAAGCACCAGACCAATAACACTATCTAAAACTTTTGCTTGCGGATAAATGATAAGTACATTTTTTAATTCTCGCAGAAAAGCACGCTTAAAATCGCGCAAGCCTTGCTCAGTCATGGCATAGCCAGACCCAAATTGACCTGCTAGAGCCACCCAAGGAATTGTTGTCCGTTTTGAAAGGTAGCTCATGCGGTAGGTCAGCCAGACGTAAATATCGAGAGCAAGCGGAGACTGGCGAAGTCCACGCACGGCCCGCATGTCAAATGGCAATACATGGTCGATACACTCTTTGAAAAACGGCTCTGACAGCATCAGCGACGATTGCCATTGGCCGGCATCCTCCGGGTTTTGTGGCGTCCACCAGTCCACTTTGTCAGCAAGCAGCACGTTTTGCAGCACGAAAGAATCTTTTCCCTCGTAGTGGCAGGAAATGACGGAACTGAACAAGGTTGTCATGGCGTGCTTCAAGCGCGTAATGTCGCCTCGTTTGCCACCTGTGTTGTGCAAGCCTAGCTCGGCTAGATATGAGGCCAGGTTGTTGCCAAGTGATAGAACGCGCTCGCGTCTCTGAGCAACTTCGGTACAAACCCAAGTCAGAAGCAGCCGGGGGAGGGTGCCGAAAGGAAGCCCAAGCGGATGCGCGGTCATCATAGTTAAGGTGAAGTCGCCGTTACGGCGAACGAAACGAAAATCGCCGCTCTTGCGATGAGGCAAGGTCGCAATGGCAAGGGAGCGGGTCATAAAGCCAAGAGTGCCGGCGCTCTTGGCGTCCTGGGCCTCGATGGCAAGGTGCGTTTCGATCAGCTCGCGCACGCGCTCCGGTATTTCGCCGTTTCGGTAGTCGAAGACTGCCGACATGGGCACCATCGCGCCCGGCGAACTGAGTTCGTCGCGTTTGGTGCCACGCCGGGCCGTTTTGCGGGCCGTGGCGGGCTTCTCTGGCTCGGCGGGTGCTGCCGGTGCGGCGGCTGGCTTCGCCGCCTCTGGCGGCGCTGGCTGGGCCTTCTTAAGGCCCGCGCGCACTAGGTCTTCTGTGTACGCGGCTTCATCGAATGTGGTAGTCTTAGCGGAAGTCATTGAACCCGTCCCTTTAAGTGGTTTGATGGCAAAAGCCGGCAGATTCGCCCATCTGCTGGCTTTTTTCTTTGGCTATCCGGATTTGGCTGTGTTTGATCCATTAGAGCTTGCCTGACTCGATCAGCTCGGCCAGTGTGGTCCGGCGCTAACCCCGTCGGGCTTTTCTTTTGTCGCACGGCTTCGCAACTCCAGAATCGCCACGAAACAGGCCAGTGATCCGCAAACCAATGCGCCAAACACCGCCACACACATGACGACGCTGGCAGCGCGAACCTCATTGCCAAACAGGGGTACCGTTGCGGCACCCATCAAGCTCGGAGCCATGCTTCCGGCGAATGCTAAGAGCAGTGCGACCACAATAAAATTGAAAGCGATACTCATGTAAGTCTCTCCTGTAACCGGATTCCGCTGCGGCTAAACACACTCAAATCCGGATAGCCTTTTCTTTTTAGCGGCCGGCGCGCTGCGATTCGTGGGTGAAGAACACCCAAAACAGGGTTCCCAGGAACCACGCCAGCGGCAAGCCGATGGCGGCATACAGCGACAACGAAGCCCAGCGCGGCAAGAACCAATCGGCCGCGAACATGGGCACCAGCAGCAGGCCCAGCGACACCACGACGGGCAAATGCTCGGTCTTTCGGCAGTAGGCCGAAACCGCCTCGATCACCAGCATGGCGTAGGCTTTCCAGATTTCGTAAATGCGGGACATGGAACCTCCTGTGACGTGAAAAAAAGTGCGTTGCATCATCGGTCGCGGCCGGCATCGGGCGCGGTGCGCTCCGGTTGCGTGGGCTGCTTTTCTTTGGCTTGGGCCGCCGATTCACGGCCCTGGTGAAAATCCGCCGTTTCCCCCGCGTTCAAGCGGTTCTGAACGTGGCTCATGACCGACTGAATGCCGGCCTCCTGTGCGTCGGGCTTGCCCGGCATCTTCGATGCGAAGTAGGCCGCTGCCGCGTGCATCGTCTTGTATGCCTCTTGCAGCTCGGGATGCTCCTTCAACGCTTCCCGTTCGCTCAACTGCTCGAAGGCCACGGCGCGGCTCGGCCGTACTGCATCGCGCAGCAGGTCGGGCAAGGCCCGGTTGCCTTCTAGCCTGTCCTGTGTGTGCAGGATTTTGCGCATGGTGTTTTCGTGTTGAACGTGCGGCCTTGCCAGCTCGATCACGCTGCGGTCGCGGGCGATGTAGAGCAGATCGCGCCCGACATCGCTACGGCCGAACCTCTCCCAATCGAGTTCATAGCCGGCTTCCTTGGCAAGCTGCTTGGTGAAGGTGCGAAGCGTGCGGCTGTTGCCGTCGCTGAACGGGTGAACATAGTCCAGCTCGGCGTAAATCTTGGCGAGCCGCGCCGTGAATTCGGGCGTCTTCAAGCCGCGCAGCTCGTCGGGCTTGGCACCTTCAAGCGCCTTGTCGAGTCGAGCCGTGGCGGCCTCGTCCATGCGCGAGTAGGCGACATAGAACGGGCCTTCCACGGTCGATAGGCCGCGCTGCTTCATCCAGTCCAAGCCATCGGCAACCGGCTTGCGAAACTCGCCCGGCGTCACGTCATCGAAGCCAGCGCCCGGCAAGTCCTGGAAGATGCGGCGATTGACCTCCTTCAAGTGGGCGGCGTCGAAGTTGCCACGCACCGGGTCTAGCTCAAGCTCGACAATCCGCTTGAACGTGTAATCGGCTTCGAGCTGCTGCCGCTGCTCGGCCGTCAGCGCATTAGCGGCCGTGGGCTTGTTCTGCATCGGGCTTCACCTGAACAAAATCGGTAAGCTGGATGTCGCCCTTGATGAATTGACGTGCGCCCGTCTCGGCGGCCTTGGAAGGCTTGAAGCCTTCCAGCCCCAGGGACGAACGCGCGAAGTTCACGGCGGCTTCACGGCGGCGGCTCTCGGCCGGGGAAATGGCATCGTTGGCCGGGCTGTGGCCGTGTTTGCGCGACTGGTTGACATAGGCCCGCATGAATTCGCGCAGCACCTGGGCGGCGGGGCGGTCTTCCCTCAAAGCGGCGTCGGAAAACTCCGTGCGCAATTCCGGCTCAACCCGGAACGTCATTTGCACTTCTTTGGACATGTTGTGTACCTCTTTCAAAAAATGGCAATTTGGTTTATAAGCCAGCCTCTATTTTAATGCATGTGCATTGTATTGTCAATGCACATGCATGGCTATTTAGGGTGGCTAACAACAAGGTAGCCAATTTAGATTGGGCTTTGAATTTTTAGCCTGGTCGCCTACAATTGGACAAGATGGCTATACCCAAATTGACCAAGGGGCAGGACATGACCAACGAACGACAGCCGACCGTCGAGGTCAAGGCGTCCAGCTCGGCCGCGCCGGTCAAGGTGGCCCGCATCTACATGCGGGTCAGCACCGACGCGCAGGACTTGGCCCGGCAAGAGGCCATCGTCACGTCGGCCAGGGCGGCGGGCTTCTACGTCGCCGGCATCTACCGGGAAAAGGCTTCGGGCGCTCGCGCGGATCGCGTCGAGCTGCTGCGCATGATTGGCGATCTGCAACCCGGTGAAGCTGTGGTTGCCGAGAAAATCGACCGCATCAGCCGCTTGCCGCTGGAAGACGCCGAAAAACTGGTGGCCTCGATCCGCGCCAAGGGCGCGCGTCTGGCGGTGCCGGGCATCATCGACCTGGGCGAACTGGCGGCCAGCGCGCAGGGCGTGGCCCGCATCGTTCTTGAGTCGGTGCAAGACATGCTCTTGAAGCTGGCCTTGCAAATGGCGCATGACGACTACGAAGACCGGCGCGAACGCCAGCGCCAGGGCATCGCACTGGCGAAGGCGGCGGGCCGCTACGCCGGCCGTCCACCAGACACGGCCATGCACGAACGCATCGCAGCACTGCGAGCGGGCGGCAACAGCATCGCGGAAACCGCGAAGCTGGCCGGGTGCAGTCAAAGCCAAGTCAAGCTCGTGTGCGCGATGCTGCGAGCGAAGGATGGCGACAGATGGCGATCCATATAAGCGCGCTAAATGCGAACTTGCGCGCCATAGGTCGCGGAAACCGCGTCTGCAAAAATATCCGCCATCACTTCCTCCAATCGACGTAAGACGGGCGAATCACGATGTTCGGATTGAACATCAGGCCGCGCGGGGTGACGTTGACGCCCAGCGAACCCGAAACGGGCAGGCCGCCAATGTTGTGCATCCGGTAGCCGGTGCCTCCGTAGTAGTACGGGCCGCCGTTCGTGGCGCAGCCACTGAGAACGGCCAGCAGCAGCGGCAGGGCGATCATGCGCAGGGTCTTCATGGTGGTTGCTCCTGGGCTAAAGCGCGCCTTGGCCGGGCTGCCAGTCCGTCATATCGACGGTGACAACCCGAAAGCCGATGTCGCGCAGCAATTTAAGGGCGGTGCCGGGGTCGCTGAAAGCGCGGGCCGTGGTGTCCGAATGACGCACCAAAACAACCCGGTCGCCGCCTTTCGTGTCGGCCACGGCGTGAAAGCGTTTGCCGGTCGCAACGACTCGCGCGGCGGCTAAGCCGCCCGCGTGAAACGTCGTGCGAAGCTGTTCAAGGGTCATCGACTGCATGGCGCTATTCACTCGGTCGGGTTCACGGTTTCAACGATCAAATCCGCCAGCTCGGCGGTGAAGGTCGCGGGCTTGCCGGTGGCGCTCTCGAAGGCTCCCAGCTCCCACGACAGGGGCGCGGCGGTGCTGCCGTTCAAGTTGTCTTCCATGACGCCAAGGCACTCCATGCGGCACGCCTCGGCGTTCACGTCGGGCCGCGCCTGGGCGGCCAGGAACGCGGCGAAACGCTCCGCGCCGGCCGGGGTGAAGTCGTGTATCTGCTGATAGGTTTCCATCGTCTTGCCTCCTGATTGGGTTAGCGGCGCGACACGGACAAATCCGCGTCGGTCTTGATGTTCTCGGCTTCGGACAGCAGGGCGGCAATGCGGCCCTTGATGGCCTCGATCTGCTTGCGGCGCTCGTTGTTCATGGGTCCAGCTCCTTACCAAATTGCCCGTTGTGTGATTCCATTATATACAATCTTGGTATATGAAAACACACAAACGCGGCTTTATTTTTGTCTAAACGTGGCGGGCGGTTAGGCGTACCACGACACACTAAGCGGCCTGCCGTCCCACTTGCTGAGACTGCCGGGGGCCGACTTGCCACCAGTGAGGCAGTGCAGGCCAGCCGCGCGGTGCGTGGCCTCCTTGGCGGTCGCCTGAAACTGGCCGGGCTTCGCAATCGCCCTGCCGCTCATGCTGCCGGCCCCGCTCTCGGTGACTTCCTTTTCGATCTGGCGCACGACGGCCGACCGGCCAGACGGCACGCGGACAACCTCGAAAAAATCGACGTTGGTTTGCTCGTAACCCCAGCACGAATAAACGATGTCGCCCACGGCCAAGCCGTGCCCGGTTTCGCGGCGGGCGCGCTTCCAGTCCTCCGCCTCGGTCTGCTGCTTCACGAAGTCGGCAAGGTTCGCGTCCCGGCGTTCTTCGCTCGGGAACGCACAGAAGCGGGCGGGCTTGCTCTGGCGGCCCTTGTAAGCCACGAATGCCGGGCCTCGGTCGCTCTGGTAGCAGTAGGCGACGACGGCAGCGGCGGGGAACTCGCGGGTTTCAGCGTTGGCGGGAATGAAACGGGTCATGGTGTTGTCTCCAATCAAAGGGCGGTCAGGGCGGCAAACTTGGCGCGCAAGGCTTTCAGGCGTTCGATGTGTTCGGCGGTTCCTTCCTCGTTCGAGCAGTAATCGGCCTTGTCTTGAATCAGGTTCGCAAGCGCGTCGTCCAGCTCGGCCAGTTCATCCGCATTGAAGGAAACCGGCGCGGCCACCGGCTTGACGCTGTAGCCACAATCGCAAGAAGTCCGGGATTCATCGCGCGCCCAGCTCCCGGCCGCATAGCCGATCCCAATAGGGGCCACGCCCCCGCAGCTCTTGCAGATGTATCCGGGTTGGTTTTGGCTGTTGAACCTTGCTTTGCTAGATGCTTGAGCCGGCTTTTGAATTTGTGTTTGGTGTGTCATGTCGGTATCCGCCTTTCGTTGTGTGAACTTGCTTCGCTGAGTGCCTTTCGCCGTGAAGCCCGTAGGTGGGCCGGACAGGGCAGCGCGGAAAGGGAGAAACCGGAAGCCGCACGCGGAACGGAGCGCAGCGAGTACCGAACGGGTGAGGATTTCAGGGCTTGCCCGGCCCTTGGAGCGATGACATGGCTGGACTACCGTTTAGGGCAGGCGAAAGGTGGTCAGCGAAGCCGCACAACCCGCTGCAAGGCGGCCTGGACGTGACCACAGCCTAATTCAGCGGGAACCGCTGGAACAGGCGGGCAGCGCCCGCCTTGGGGTGTTCAAGGGCGTAAGCCCGGTGGCAGTCTCGGAACGAGTCTGCCGGTGGTGCCTGGAACGCGGCGATTCATCGCGGCGTGCATGGATGGTGACAACAGATCCGCCGTCGCCGGCGGGATCTGTCACCAAGGCTTCGGGCCTGGGGTGTTGGTGACGCGGCCGCGTCCTCGATCGCTGGTTTCTGTCACCACGCCGGCCCGGCTCTTTTGGTGACAAAAAGGAGCTGGCCAGGTCGCCGCGTTGTCTCCAAGTCCGGTGACGTGAGCGGGAGTCAGGGCATGTGGATTTGTGGACAATCCGGCGCGGCCGGATTCCGGGCTAACCGCTACGCGGTTCCCTGGTGACAGGGCGATGGACAACCGCAAGCGGTTGCCCACACCCTGCCAACAGGTCGCCCGTTGCCCACAATCTCCACAAGCCGCAACTACTATTTTTGATAGCTCATCAAGGCAGAAAACCGCAGACCACGGATGTCAGGCCGGCGTCAAGGAATTGATGCCGTCATTGGTGACAGAAATCAGGTTCTTGTCGTCTTTTGGTCGCCAAAACGCTATAATTTGGCGACAGGAAGGGGCGGCCCGGGCGGTCATTTTGTCGCCAAGCCGCCACCAAGCGCGCGGAGTCGCGCAACGAGAGGGATTGAAGCCCGAAGGGGTCGAGACTTGGGACAAGGCTCGATGCGTAGCACGAAAGCCCGTACCCGACAAGGCCGGGGCGAGCATGATTCATCAGCCTTGCAACAATTTTTCGACCGGATTACTTATGAACGACTACCAAAATACATCGTTTTGGCTTTAAAATAGGATGCTTTCAGACATGACCGCACCCAACGACAGGACACACATGAACCGAACCCCATGTAGTCCCGCCAACAGCATTTTGGAGGGCGATCTAGAACTGGCCGTGCAACAGCAGACGTTGAAAAAACTGACCATCGCTGAAACACCGGACGGCTTCTATGTCGTAGCTCAATTGAAATGGGCGGGAAACAAAGAGTGGTATCTGACTACTCGCCGCGAACGCGAGCAACCCAGGCTTTTCAAGGACTTGAAGCGCCTGAACGATCACTTGAAAACGGCCTATCCCACGGACAGCGTAGAGATTTTACGAAACCAACAGTTACCGCCACAAGGCGAGACAGCGGCACCAGTGGCCCCCGAACCACAACCTGCAACGAAGGGCAAGAAGACTACCAAAAAAGGTGATCTATGATTACCAAGATATGATATTATGGTTCCCGTCAAGATGTGACGAATTGGAGACGGAACCATGTTGGAATTTCTGGCACTCGCGCAAGAGTGCGCCCCGACGGTAGCGCCGCAGACTATGGCGGCCCTCGTCAACGTCGAGTCGAGCTATAACCCCTACGCCATCGGCGTTGTCGGCGGACGGCTCGCTCGGCAACCCAAGAACCGGGAAGAAGCCGTAGCGACTGCGCAGCAGCTCGAAACGGATGGTTGGAACTTCTCGCTGGGCGTGGCGCAGGTCAACCGCTACAACCTGTCGAAGCACCAAATCACCTACGAACAAGCGTTCGACGCTTGCACCAGTCTCCGGGTCGGCTCGAAAATTCTCGAAGACTGCTATGTGCGTGCCTCCAAGCGCACGCCTGAGCCTCAAGCCGCGTTGCACGCGGCTTTCTCCTGCTACTACTCGGGGAACTTCACTCGCGGCTTCAAGCCCGACGTGGCCGGCAAGCCCAGCTACGTGCAAAAGGTGCTTGCCAGCGCCGGGGTGCAGCCGAAGGCCATCCCCGTAGTTCCGTCGATCCAGACGGGCAACGGCCCCAAGCCGCAGTTTGACAAGGCGGCCGGCGCAGCGGCCCCGGCTGCTCTCAAAGCTCAACCTACGCAACCGGCTGCATTGCCTTCGGACGTGGCCGGCAAGCCCAGCTACGTGCAAAAGGTGCTTACCAGCGCCGGGGTGCAGCCGAAGGCCATCCCCGTAGTTCCGTCGATCCAGACGGGCAGCGGCCCCAAGCCGCAGTTTGACAAGGCGGCCGGCGCAGCGGCCCCGGCTGCTCTCAAAGCTCAACCTACGCAACCGGCTGCATTGCCTTCGGACAATGCGCCGGTTTTGCTTCGTCCGAAAACTGCCGACAGCGGGGCGGCGAAGCTGCAACCGTTGGCGACTGGCGCAGCGCCTGGCCAGCCCGAAGGTGTCGCCAATGAAGCACCGGCCGACAAGCCAGCGCCCGCCAGCTCGGCCATCGTGTTCTAAGGGGGATGTATGAAATTGATGGTGGTTGAAAGCCCGAACAAAATCAAAAAGTTGGAATCCATTCTCGGCAGCGATTGGAAGGTCATGGCAAGTGTGGGCCACATCCGCGACTTGCCGCACAATGACCTGGGCATCGAGCAACCGGGCTTCACGCTGAACTATGAGTTCATCCCGCCCGCGACGGTGCAGGGCCGCACCTTTCCTGGTGGCGAAGAACGGGTTGCCCGCATCCGCAAGGAAGCGCGCAACGCTGAAATGGTGTACCTCGCCAGCGACCCAGATCGTGAAGGCGAAGCCATCGCGTGGCACCTGAAAGAAACGCTCGGCCTGGACGAATCGGAGTACATGCGCGTCACCTTCGACGCCATCACGCCCGACGTGATTCGGGCGGCGCTGAACAAGGCCCGCAAGATCGACTATGACCTTGTTCATGCCCAGGAAGCGCGCCGCGCCCTGGATCGCATGTATGGCTATCTGGTGTCGCCGCTGCTCTCCGACATGCTGGGCATGTCGCTGTCGGCCGGCCGGGTGCAAAGCCCGGCCGTGCGCCTTGTAGTCGATCAGGAACGCCGCATCAAGGCGTTCAAGAAGACAAGCCATTTCGGCGCGTCTGTGGCCTTTGATGGCGAGTCCTGGCAAGCCGAATGGAACACCAAGCCGTTCATCAGCGAAGACAAGCCCTATGTGCTGGACGAAGCCCTTGCGAGCCGCGCGGCGGCCTGCCGCCAGTTCCGTGTAACGGAGTCGGACAGCGGCCCGGCGAAGCAGTCGCCGCCGTCGCCGTTCTCCACGTCCTTGCTGCTGCAAGCGGCAAGCGTGAGCCTGAAACTTGACCCGGAAGTGACGGCGAAGCTCGCGCAAAAGCTGTTTGAACAGGGCGTGATTACCTACATCCGCACCGACAGCGTGAATTTCAGCGACGAAGCAAACGCGGAGATTCGCAGCTTCGCCCAGGGCAAGGGCTGGGCGCTGCCCGACCAGCCGCGCAAGTTCAAGGCGAAGGGCGACGCGCAAGAGGCGCACGAAGCCATCCGGCCGACACACTTCGAGGTCGAAGAAGCCGGCGAAGATGACAAGCAACGCGCGCTCTATCGCCTGATCTGGCAACGGTCGGTTGCCTCGCAACTGGCCGATGCCAAGTACAAGGTGAACACCGTCACGCTGGAAGCCACGGACGGCGCGGAAACTTTCGAGTTCAAGGCCAAGGGCCGCGTGCTGGTTGAACCCGGTTGGCGCGTCCTGACCGCCAAGGATGCCGTGCAAGACGACGAAGGCGGCGACGACGACGCCAGCGGCGGCAAGGTGCCCATGCTCGATGTCGGATCGGCGAAGCAAGCCGACTCGGGCAAGCTGCTGCGCAAGGAAACGAAGCCGCCTTCTCGCTTCACCAAGGCCAGCTTGATTGCCAAGCTGGAAGCGGAAGGGGTAGGGCGGCCGTCCACCTACCCGGCGATCATGCAAAACATCATGTCCAAGGGTTACTTGGGCGAAGTGAAGCGGTTCCTTGAACCCACGGAAACCGGCGTGCTGCTGGTCGATCAGTTGGTGAAGGCTGAGTTCGCCTTCATCGAACTGGCCTTCACGCGCGGCCTGGAAGAAGAACTTGACGTGATTGCCGATGGCAATTGCGGCTATGTCGAGGTGGTCGAACCCGCGTTCGTCCAGTTGCAGGCCGATATTGAGGCCGTAGGCAGCAGCGGGGCCATGAAGCCACGCTTCCCTTGCCCGAAGTGCGAAAGCGGCCTACGGCGCTTCTCGCCGGCCGGCAAGACGCCGTTCTGGTGCTGCACGAATGCGGAGTGCAAGACCTTCATGGACGACGTGGACAACAAGCCCGTCGAGCGCAAAACCTACGCCTGCACGACGTGCGGCACCGGCACCATGCGCCGCTTCAAGCGCAAGACGGGCGGCGGCTTCCTGTGGGCCTGCTCAACCGAAGGTTGCAAGCACTTCATGGACGACGACAAGGGCAAGCCCGTCGAACCCACGGTGCATACCTGCCCGAAGTGCAAGACGGCCCCCTTGCGCCGCTACCAGAAGAAGGACAAGGAAACCGGCAAGCCGAAGGGCGGCTTCGGCTGGTTCTGCATTGGTGAAGACTGCAAGACGTTCTTGGACGATGAAAAGGGCAAGCCCGTCGCCGTGAAGACGGCCCCATGCCCGGCCTGCGGCAAGCCGATGTATCGGCGCAAGGGGGAGTACGGCTACTGGTGGGGATGCAGCGGCTTCAAGGACGGCTGCAAGACCATCATGGATGACGACAAGGGCAAGCCCGTCAAACGCGCAGCGAAGAAAGCCGTCACCAAGAAAGCATAAATTTGCTTGCCAAGATGGTATATTTTGGCGGCGACTGTCGTATAATGTGGGGAACGCAATCAGGGGGAGCCATCGACCATGCAATGAGACGGACACGACTTTCAAACCCGGTATGCGGGCCGGACAACCCGCCAACACTGACTAACAATTTTTGGAGTTTCGACATGCAAGCAACGATCAACAACAACAGCACCGCCAAGGCGCTTTCCATCATGGCCGTGTTCCTGGTCCTGGCTCTCATGGCCGCCGAACCTGCGTTCGCGCAAGGTGGCTTGGACAAGGTGAACACCTTCGTGGAAAACGTGCTGGTCGTCCTGCGCGGTATCTCGATTGGCGTCGTCACCATCGCCATCATGTGGGCCGGCTACAAGTTCCTGTTCAAGCACGCCGACATGGCCGAGTGCGGCAAGATTCTGGCCGGCGGCCTCCTGATTGGTGGCGCGGCCGAGCTGGCCGGCTACCTCCTGAGCTAAGGGAAGGGGCGGCTATGTCGGCACCAATGGAAGAATTTGACCCGCGCGATCCGCTCTTTAAGGGTTGCACGCGGCCGGCGATGATGTTCGGCGTGCCATTGGTGCCGCTGGCCGCTGTCTCGGTCGTGGTCATCCTCCTGAGCGTTTGGACGACGATCTTCTTCGCCGCAACGCTCGTCCCCATTGTTTTGACGATGCGGCAAATCGCCAAGTCTGACGATCAGCAGTTCAGGCTCTTGGGCCTGAAACTGCTGTTTCGCGGAGTCAACTACAACCACAACGCGAAGTTCTGGAAGGCGTCGGCCTACAGCCCTTTCGCGTTCAAGAAACGCAAGTGAGGCGATATGTCTGCACAACCCAAATATCTCAAGCAAGTCAGCAATGAAAGGGCGGTCGCGCCCTTTGTTCCGTACAGCAGTCACGTTTCGCCGAATACCCTAGTCACCAAAGACGGTGACTTTCTGCGCATCTGGAAACTGAGCGGCATCAGTTTCGAGACGGCCGACGCGGAAGATATGCTGCTGCGCAAGGATCAACTGAACACGTTGTTCCGCTCCATCGGGTCGAACCACGTCGCGCTGTGGTCGCACAACCTGCGCCGCCAGACTTCGGACAGGCTGGTTTCGACCTTTGAAAGCAACTTCTGCCGCGACTTCGACAAGAAGTATTTCGACAGCTTCGCCGGCTATCGAATGATGGCGAACGAGCTGTATTTGACGGTCGTTTATCGCCCCATGCCCTCGCGCATGGACAAGGCGATGGCGAAGACGGCCCGGCGTTCGCACGCGGAAATCATGAACGATCAGCGCGCGGCAATCCGCAAGCTGGATGAAGTGGCCTATCAGATCGAATCCAGCTTGCGCCGCTACGGCCTGGAAGAACTGACCACCTACGAAGAACATGACAGCTTCGGCAGCACCATCACCTACTCGCATGCGCTGACGTTCCTGAACTTCCTCATTTCTGGCGAATGGCAGAAAGTGCGCGTGCCCACGGCACCGCTGAATGAATACCTGGGCACCGCCTGGGTGTTCGTCGGCACCGAGACGATTGAAATCCGCTCGCCGACCAAAACCCGCTATGCGCAGTGCGTGGACTTCAAGGACTACACCGCGCACACGGAGCCGGGTATTTTGAACGGCCTCATGTACGAGGATTACGAGTACGTCGTCACGCAGTCCTATAGCTTCATGCAGAAGCGCCAGGGCAAAGAGTTTCTGGAAAAGCAAATGAAGCAGCTCCAGAACACGGAAGACGGCAGCGCAACGCAGATTGCGCAAATGAAGACCGCTATCGACCAGCTCATTCAGGGCGAATTCACGATGGGCGAATATCACTATTCGCTCATGATCTTTGGCGACTCGGTGGAAAAGGTGCGTCGCAACACCACGTCGGCCATGACGATCATTCAGGATCGCGGTTTTCTGGCCGCCCTGGTAGCGACGGCGACCGATTCGGCGTTCTACGCCCAATTGCCCTGCAATTGGAGCTACCGGCCGCGCATTGCTGGCTTGACCAGCAAGAATTTCGCCGGCCTGTCGAGCTTCCACAACTTCACGGCGGGCAAGCGCGACGGCAACCCCTGGGGCGATGCCGTCACGCTGTTCAAGACGCCTTCGGGCCAGCCGCTGTACTTCAATTTCCACTACTCGAAGGGTGACGAAGACAGCTTCGATAAGAAGCTGCTCGGCAATACCCGCATGATCGGCCAGTCCGGCGCGGGTAAGACCGTGATGCTGAACGCGCTGCTGGTCGAGTCGCAGAAATTCAAGGCCAACGCGCCGATGGGTTTCACGACGGTTTTCTTCGACAAGGACGAAGGCGCGAAGCTGTGCATCAAGGCCATCGGCGGCAAGTACCTTTCGGTGAAGAACGGCAAGCCGACCGGCTTCCAGCCCATGCAAATGGAGCCTACGGAAGACAACATCCTGTTCCTTGAAAAGCTGATTAAGGTTCTGGTGTCGGGCGAACACAACCGCGTCACGACGACGGATGAACACCGGATCAGCCATGCCGTGCGTACCGTCATGCGGATGCCTCGCCAGCTTCGCCGGCTCTCTACCGTGCTTCAAAACATGACCGAAGGCACGGACAAGGAAGACCGCGAAAACAGCGTGGCGAAGCGCCTTTCGCGGTGGTGCTACGACGACGGCCGGGGCAAGCAAGGCCCGCTCGCTTGGGTGCTGGACTGCCCGAACGATGAAATCGACTTCACCACGCATAGCAACTACGGCTTCGACGGCACGGACTTCTTGGACAACGCCGACGTTCGCACGCCCATTTCGATGTACCTGCTGCATCGCATGGATACCGTCATTGACGGCCGCCGCTTCATGTACTTCATGGATGAAGCGTGGAAGTGGGTCGATGACGAAGCGTTCTCGGAGTTCGCCGGCAACAAGCAATTGACCATTCGGAAGCAGAACGGCCTGGGCGTGTTCGCTACGCAAATGCCCAGCAGTTTGTTGAAGTCGAAAATCGCATCCTCCCTGGTACAACAGGTGGCGACGGAAATCTACCTTCCCAATCCGAAGGCGGACTTCCACGAATACACCGAAGGGTTCAAATGCTCGGTCGCGGAGTTTGAAATCATCCGCAACATGGGCGAGGAAAGCCGGATGTTCCTTATCAAGCAAGGCCACACGTCCATGATTGGGCGTCTTGATCTTGGCGGTTTTGATGATGAACTGGCTATTTTGTCGGGCAGTCTCGATAACAACGAACTGCTGGATGAAGTCATTTCCGAAGTTGGCGACAACCCGGACGATTGGCTTCCAGTGTTCCATAAACGCCGCAAGGCGCGCGTGGCGTCTTCAAAACTTCAACTGGTGAGGTAACCACTCTATGAAAAGGATTCTTCTCGGCGTCACGCTGTCGGCGCTCATGTCTTCTGCGGCCTTCGCGCAAATCCCCGTCACTGACGGGGCATCCATCGCGCAACAGGCCGCGGCGCAAATCGAAACGATTGCGAAGTGGAAGATGCAGTATGACCAGATGATGAGCCAGATCCAGCAGGCCAAGCAGCAATATGAATCGCTGACTGGCTCGCGCGGCTTGGGCACTATCATGAACAATCCCGCGCTGCGGGATTACCTGCCGGGTGACTGGCAGGGCGTCTATGACGCCGTGAAAAACGGCGGCTATGACGGCCTGAGCGGCACGGCCAAGGCCGTGTACGACGCCAACAAGATTTTCGATAGCTGCGAGCGCGTCAGCTCGGGCGAGCAGCGCAAGGCGTGCGAAGCGCGGGCCGTGAAAGCATCGCAGGACAAGGGCTTTGCCCTGGACGCCTACGACAAGGCAAAGAGCCGGATCAACCAGATTGACCAGCTCATGGGCCAAATCAACGCGACAAGCGATCCGAAGGCCATCGCAGAACTGCAAGGCCGGATCGCCGCTGAACAGGCGAACATCCAGAACGAGCAAACCAAGTTGCAGCTCTACGCGATGGTCGCGGCGGCCGAAGAAAAGGTGCAGGCCCAGCGCCAACGCGAGATTCAGGCCAAGACTTGGGCGGCCAAGAAGCCGATTCAGGTTCAGCCACTGACTTTTAACTGAGCATTGGCGACAGGAGCCGCGCCACCTGGTGCGGCTTCTGTCACCATAACCCGATGACGATGGGCAGCACGCCCGCTGTCCCCACATAGGAGATTCACCGAATGAAAAAACTTACCGTTTTGCTGGTTGTAGCGGGCGCGCTGTCGATGTTGGCCGGCTGCAAAGAGGACAAGCCGGCAGCGCCGGCCGAAGTCGTTCAAACTGTGGACTGGTACAAGGCCCACAAGACCGAACGCGCCGAAGTCCTGGCGAAGTGCAAGGCGAATCCCGGCGAGCTGGCCGCCACGCCCAATTGCGTGAACGCGAGCCGCGCCGATTCGTCCTCGACATGGAGCGCGAAGGGCGGCGGCATCAGCCCGGTCAAGCCATTGACGGCTGACGACATCAACAAGAAATAGGAGGGGACAGCATGGACCCGATGGTTTTTCAATTCATTGGCGAGACGGTCAAGAACGCAACGGATGCGTTCATTCAACCGGCTGCGTCCAGCCTCATATTCGCCCTGCAAATAGTCGTGCTGACAGGGGTAACGCTCTACATCACCATGACCGGCTATGCGATTTCGACGGGTGCCATCGAATCGCCGTTTTGGACGTTCGTGAAGCAGTGCTTGAAGATCATCATCATTGCGTTCTTCGCCTTGACCGCTGACGGCTACATCAGCGGCGTAATGAGCGCCATTAACGGCCTGGAAGGCGGCTTGTCGCAGGCGATGAATTCCAGCGGCAGCGCTCCGATGAACATCTATCAAGTCCTCGATCAGTCGATGGGCAAGGGCTTCGAGCTGGTCGGCATCTGCTTCCAGCGCGCCGACGAAGCCGGCTGGAATTTCGGCTCTGTCCTGGGCTGGGCCATCGCCGGTATCGTGGTGGCCGCTGGCACGGTGCTGGTCGCCATGCTCGGCGGCGCGGTCGTCATTGTGGCGAAGTTCTCGCTTGCGGTGATGTTCGCCCTTGGGCCGCTGTTCATCGTGGCCTTGATGTTCCCGGCCACGGCCCGGTTCTTCGATAGCTGGTTCTCCCAGGTCATGAACTACGTTCTGACCATCGTCATCATGGCAATCGTGATGACGTTCGCCATGAAGGCATACGATGCCTTCATTGCCGGCGCGGACTTCTCCGGCGACGGGGACAGCAACCCGATGTTTGCGGCCCTGCAAATCGGCGCGCTGACCGGCGTTCTGTGCTGGATCATCCTGCAAGCGGGCGGCATGGCCTCCGGGCTGGCCGGTGGCGTCTCGATGGCGGCTATGGGCATCCGGCACCTGATGTCGCCGGTATCGGGCGGCCTGAACGCCGCCAAGACGGCAGGCAACATCGTCAACCCGATGACCACGCGGCGCGACATGCAATCGGGGATGATGGTCACGGCTCGGCGGGCAAACCATCTGGTCGCGGGGAACACGATGTGGAACCCGGCCTATCGGCAGCACGTCATGCAGAACATGGGCAAGAACTGGGGCAAAGCCACTGGCGGTTCTGTCAAGCAATAAGGGCAAAACGGCCGTCCTGTTTCACCGAAAACAGGGCGGCTTTTTTTCGCCCGACGATAACCAAGATAGGGCACTTTGGCCGCAAAGATAGTATAATCTGGCCTGCACCTGTCAACATCAATGAAGGACTCCGCTCATGAAGCAAGCATTTGTCGTCTTGTTGGTCGTCGCCCTGGCGGGATGCGCGACTAACAAAGCGGTCTTGCCTTCTCTCGAAGGCAAGCCCCGCATCAAGATCAACCAGCAAGCGCCCGTTCCTGCGGCTCCTGCACCAGTCACCAACGAAACCAAAGGGGAGTAACAAGCATGTTCGGAAAGAAACCTCGGGTGGAAACGCCCACTGATGAAAAGCCTGTCTTCGAGCAGGCAATCAATTGGGAGTCCTCGCGGGTGCTCTCCGTTGAAAAATCCGAACGCCGGGCATGGCGCGTTGCTTTCGCTTCGGTAGGCATTGCCGTCCTGGCAATCGCGGCCATCGCCATGATGATGCCGCTCAAAGAGTCGGTGCCCTACGTCATCCGCGTGGACAACGCCACGGGCGTTCCCGACATCGTGACGGCCATCACCGACAAGGCGGTGACGGGCGATGAAGTCATGGACAAATACTGGCTCGCCCAATACGTGCGCGCCCGCGAAACCTACGACTGGTACACGCTGCAACGCGACTACAACACGGTCGGCCTGCTGTCCTCGCCGAACGTCGGACAGGGCTATGCCCAGCTCTTTGAAGGCAAAGACGCCCTGGACAAGACCTATGGCAAGACGGTTCGCGCAACGGTCGAAATCCTGAGCGTGGTTCCGACCGGCAAGAACACCGGCACCGTTCGTTTCATCAAGACGACGAAGCGCGTCGATCAGGAAGGCGCACCGGGCACCGTGACGAAGTGGGTCGCCACGGTGGCTTATGAGTATCGCAGCACGGCACTTATCAAGGAAAGCGCCCGACTGGTGAACCCCTTCGGCTTTCAGGTGCTGACCTACCGCGTTGACCCTGAAATGGTGGGGAGCGTCGAATGAAGCGACTCGCACTGATTCTTGCGCTCTCGGCGGCCTTCGGTGCCGCCCACGCGGCCGATGTGCCGCAAGGCTCGAAGTTCGACAAACGCATCCAGTACGTGAACTACAACCCCGGCGACGTGGTTGTAGTTCGCGCAGTGGCTGGCCTCGGTGCCCGCGTCGTATTCGCCCCTGGCGAAACGATTCTGGATGTGGCCTCGGGCTTTACTCAAGGCTGGGAATTCTCGGATCGCCGGAACATCCTCTACATCAAGCCGAAGTCTGTCGTCGTCGGCCAGGGCGTGCCGGCAATGGCCCCGGAAGCGGGGAAGTGGGACACCAACTTGATGGTGACAACGAACCTGCGCATGTACGACATCGACTTGCATTTGCTGCCCAGCAACAACAGCCGCAAAGCGCCTCCGAACCGTGTCGCTTACCGCGTCGAGTACAGGTATCCGGCCGACGAACTGGCGGCGGCAAAGGCGCTGGCCGAAAAGCATCGCGCGCAAGCCAAGCTCGATGTCAAGCCCGAGCCTCGTAACTGGAACTACTCGATGCAGATCGGGGATGCGTCGGAAAACATCGCGCCGACGATGGCCTATGACGACGGCCGTTTCACCTACTTGAAGTTCCCGAACAACCGGGACTTCCCTTCGGCGTTCTTGGTGGCTGCTGATAAGACGGAAAGCCTTGTGAACAGCCATATCGACCCGGCCGTGCCGGACACGTTGGTTCTGCAACGTGTGTCGAAGGAAATGGTTCTGCGCCTCGGCAACGCGGTTGTGGGTATCTACAACGACAGCTTCGACCCTGACGGCGTGCCAGCCAATCAAGGCACGACGGTTCCGGGCGTGAAGCGCGTCATCAAAGCCGGGGAGATCAACTAATGAGCAACCAAAACACTACGGAACAGGCCGTTGACTCGTTGCCGGGCGAAGAACGCGGCATGCCCAGCGTCAACGAAACCGGGCCATCGACGGCCAAGCGCGGCTTGATCGTCATCGTTCTGCTGCTGATCCTGTGCGCCGCTGGCGGCGTCGGATACTGGAAGTACAAGAAGAACGCGGCCAAGGCCAATGAGGCGGCAGCGCAAAAGAGCTTGCAGCTCTCAAGTGCCGTTCCAGCTCGCACGTTCCAAGAACCGCCAGCGCCGAAGGAACCGCCGCCCCTGCCGGGCGCTGCGCCCGTTGTGCCGGCTCCTGCGGGTGCTGCCCCTATTGCGGTAGCTCCGGCCCTTCCTGGCGCGTCTAACGGCCCTGTGGCGGCCAATGGCAAGCCCGTTCCGGCCCTGGACAAGTCCGGTTCGTCACTCATGGCTATTTCGGCCAAGTCGAGCGCGGGCGGCGGCGATGGTGCCCAGCCCGGCGCGGGTGCCGGCACTGGCAGCGGCGGCGACCTCGGCGCTTCGGGTGGCATGGCGGAAATGCTTACTTCGACGCGGACAGGCACGCCCAAGGCCGGGATGCTCGGCAACCGCAACTTCATCTTGGCGAAGGGCAGCTTCATCGACTGCGCCCTGCAAACGCGCCTGGATTCGACCGTGCCCGGCATGACGGCCTGCGTCATTACGCGCAACATCTACAGCGACAACGGCAAGGTGCTGCTGATCGAACGCGGTTCGACCGTGACGGGCGAATACAAGGCCAACATGCGCCAGGGCATGGCCCGCATCTTCGTGCTGTGGAGCCGGATCAAGACGCCGAACGGTGTCGTCATCCCCCTGGACTCGCCCGGCACCGACCAGCTCGGCGGCGGCGGTGTTCCCGGCTACATCGACAACCACTTTTGGCAACGCTTCGGCGGTGCGCTCATGTTGAGCTTGGTTGACGACGTGGCACGCGGGCTGACCTCCAACACCGGCAGCGGGGGCAACAGCCAGTTCAATTTCAACAGCACTGGCGAGGCCACCCAAAACATGGCGGCGGAAGCGTTGAAAAACACCATCAACATTCCGCCAACCCTCTACAAAAACCAAGGCGAGCAAGTCGGTATCTACGTTGCCCGCGACTTGGACTTTTCGAGTGTTTACGATGTCGCAGCGCAATAACAGCAACGAATACATCGCTTCCATTGACCGGGCCGCCTCGGTCAATTACCACCTTGAATTTGCCAAGGAGTGGATGGAAGACCCGACCATCACGGAAATTTGCGTGAACCGGCCGTTTGAGGTTTTCTGCGAGCGGCAAAACGTATGGGAGCGGCACGAAGTGCCGGGCCTGACGCAAGATCACTTGCTGTCACTGGCGACGGCCACGGCCAAGTTTTCCAGCAACGACGTTTCGGAAAACCGGCCGATTCTCTCGGCCATCATGCCGGGCGGGGAGCGCGTGCAAATCGTGCTGCCGCCCGCGTGCGAGCATGGAACGGTGTCGGTCACGATCCGCAAGCCGTCGTTCAGCATCCGCACGCTGGACGACTACGACAAGCAAGGCTTCTTCAAGCACATCAAGCCACTGACCGGCGACTTGACGGAGCAAGAAACGGAGTTGGTGCGACTCAAGGAAGACGGCAACTACATCGAGTTCCTGCGCCGGGCCGTCCAGCTCGAAAAAGTCATCGTGGTGGCTGGTGAAACCGGCTCGGGCAAGACGACGTTCATGAAGGCGCTGATGCAGGAAATTCCGGCTGACCAGCGCATCATCACGATTGAAGACGTGCCCGAACTGTTCTTGCCAAGCCACCCGAACCACGTCCACCTGTTCTATCCCAGCGAAGCGAAGGAAGAAGACAACGCGCCGGTCACGGCAGCCGCGCTTCTGAAAAGCTGCCTGCGAATGAAGCCCACGCGCATCTTGCTTGCCGAGCTGCGCAGCGGCGAGACGTTCGACTTCATCAATGTGGCCGCCTCGGGCCACGGTGGCAGCATCACAAGCTGCCACGCCGGTTCCTGCGAACTGACGTTTGAACGTCTGGCATTGATGGTCTTGCAGAACCGCCAGGGCCGGACGCTGCCCTACGCGGTGATTCGACGGCTGCTGTATCTGGTGGTCGATGTCGTCGTGCATGTTCACAACGATCTTTCAGGCGGCGCGGGCCGGCACATTACCGAACTCTGGTATGACCCGATGATGAAGCGCACGCCGGCTCCGAAGGAATAAGAGGCATGCGGGCGAAGGCCATCAGCCAGGATCAGCGCGCCTTGTGCGCGCTGTTTGCGTTGGTGACAACGGATCT
>NZ_JAWDIE010000028.1:0-25650 GCF_037688875.1 Amphibiibacter pelophylacis | reverse complement strand
TGCCCGGATTCTGTCACGCACGCTGTCTGTGTACCGTCGCAAGTCAGGGCAATTGGTCACATAAATCAGTCGATTACCGCCCAGGCTGCAACGCAGTGTTCCCGCCGCGGACGGGCGGCGGGCGGGGCAACAGTGCTACATTGCGCGCATGTCTTTTCTGTCTGATCCCGTCTGCGCACGGCTGCCCACCGAGTGGGGCGATTTCGAGGTGCGCGTCTACACCGACACGCGCAATGGCACCGAACACATGGCCCTGAGCTGCGGCGACCTGGCCCGCGCCCGTGAAGGCGGTGTGCTGGTGCGCCTGCACTCCGAGTGCGCCACCGGCGACATCTTCAGCTCGCAGCGCTGCGACTGCCGCCCGCAGCTGGTTCTGGCGCAGCAGCGCATCCAGCAGGAAGGCTGCGGCGTGCTGGTCTACCTGCGTGGCCACGAGGGGCGCGGCATTGGCCTCAGCCAGAAAATCGCGGCTTACGCGCTGCAGGAGCAGGGCCTGGACACGCTGGAAGCCAACCGCGCGCTGGGCCTGCCGGTGGACAGCCGTGATTACAGCGCGGGCATCGCCATCCTGCAGCACCTGGGCGTGCAGCGCGTGCGCCTGATGAGCAACAACCCCCGCAAGCTGCAGGCGCTGACCGACGCCGGGCTGGACGTGGTTGGCCGCGTCGCCCACCAGGCGCCCGGCAACCCGCACAATGCCGCCTACCTCGATACCAAGCGCGTGCGCATGGGCCACCTGCTGACGCCCCAGCCTGATCCTGTCCGTGGACCTGTTTGACACCGTCGTCATCGGCGGCGGCGCTGCCGGGCTGTTCTGCGCTGCGCAGGCGGGCCAGTCGGGTCTGCGTGTGCTCGTGCTGGACCACGCGCACAAGCTGGCCCAGCGCATCCGCATTTCGGGCGGCGGACGCTGCAACTTCACCAACACCGGCGCCGCGCCGCAGCACTTCCTGTCGGAGAACCCGCACTTCGTGCGCTCGGCGCTGGACGGCTACAGCAGCGCCGAGTTCATCGCGCTGGTGCGCGCGCACGGCATCGCCTTTCACGAAAAACACCGCGGCCAGCTCTTTTGCGATCGCAGCGCTCAGGACCTGATCGACCTGCTGCTGCGTCTGTGCCAGGACGCCGCCGTCGCGCTGCGCCACCCCTGCGGCGTGCAGGCGCTGGAGCCGGTCTCCAGCCCACCCGCCGACGTGCCCGAAGCGGCCGCAGCCCGCTGGCGCATCCAGACCGATCAGGGCCCCGTGCTGGCACGCCACGTCGTGCTCGCCACCGGCGGACTGGCCGCGCCCAAAATGGGCGCCAGCGACCTGGCGCTGCGTCTGGCCAAGCAGTTTGGCCTGGGCGTTGTCAGCCCGCGCCCCGCGCTGGTGCCGCTGGTGTTTGACACGCGCACCTGGGCGGGCTGGACCGGCCTGGCCGGGCTGGCGCTGCCGGTGCGCATTACTACACCCTCGCCCTGGACACCGGCACAGGGGCGTCGCCCACGCCAGCCGCAGCCCATGGTGTTTGACGAAGACCTGCTCTTCACCCACAAAGGCCTGAGCGGCCCAGCCATTTTGCAGATTTCCAGCTACTGGGACGGGCAATCGCCGCTGCAGCTCGACTGCCTGCCCGACACTGCGCTGGCCGATGATCTGAAGGCCCTGACGCGCCAGTCGCGCCGCCAGCTGGGCACCGTGCTGCAGCAGTGGCTGCCCGCGCGCCTGGTGGCCACGCGGCTGGCGCAGGCCGACCTCGCCCCTCTGGCCGACAGCGGCGATCTGTCCGCCACCACCGCCCTGCCCGACTGCCGCCACGCCAGCCTGGAGCGCCTGGGCGCCGCCTTCCAGGACTGGGCGCTTCAGCCCGCCCGCGTCGAGGGCTGGAACACCGCCGAAGTCATGGCGGGCGGCGTGGACACGGCCGATCTCAGCTCGAAAAGCCTGGAGGCCAAACGCCACCCCGGTCTTTATTTCATCGGCGAATGTGTCGATGTCACAGGCTGGCTGGGCGGCTACAACTTCCAGTGGGCCTGGTCCAGCGCAGTCGCCTGTGCCCGGCACATGGCGCAGTCGGCAGGCTGAATGTTGCAGCCACGCCGCGCCAGGACCAGCGAATTGGTGCAGAATTCTTGACAGGCGCCATCCATCGGGTTAGAGTGTTTGGCTTCACGGGGCTCGCCCTGTCTATTTTTTGTCTCTTACCCCACATTCCAACATGACAACCATTCGCGTCAAAGAAAACGAACCGTTCGACGTTGCCCTGCGTCGCTTCAAGCGCACGATCGAGAAGCTGGGCCTGTTGACCGAGTTGCGTGCACGCGAGTTCTACGAAAAGCCCACCGCCGAGCGCAAGCGCAAGAAGGCCGCCGCCGTCAAGCGTCACTACAAGCGCGTGCGCAGCATGCAGCTTCCCAAAAAGCTGTACTGAGCGGTTTTTCTGGCGCCTTTGCTGGCGTTCACGCTTTGACAACGCTTCAGGTGCCTGCCGCCTGAGGCGTTTTGTTGCTGGCGCGCTCGCGCCAAATTCCCTGGAGACACGATCATGATGCTCAAAGAGCGCATTCAATCTGACATGAAAACCGCCATGCGCAACCGCGAGGCCGACCGTCTGGCGGCCGTGCGCCTGCTGCTGGCGGCGATCAAGCAAAAAGAAGTGGATGAGCGCATCGAGCTGGACGACGTGGCCGTGGTCGGCATCGTCGACAAGCTGATCAAACAGCGCAAGGATTCGATCACCGCCTTCACGCAGGCCGGGCGCATGGATCTGGCCGACAAAGAGAGCACCGAAATGGCCGTGCTGCAGGATTACCTGCCCCAGCGCCTGTCGGCCGAAGAGGTGCAAAGCGAAGTCGCCACGCTGGTGGCCGAACTGGGCGCCAGTGGCCCAGGCGACATGGGCAAGGTGATGGCAGCGGCCAAGAGCCGCTTCATGGGCCGCGCCGATATGGGCCTGGTGTCTGCCGCCGTGAAAGCCGCGCTGCAGTCCTGATCACCGGATGATCTGAAAGCCCGGGCTCTGGCGCGCCCCCTAAAATGGGGTTTTTGACTGCCGGAGCCGCCATGAGCGCTTTCTCACCGACCCCTTTGACGCGCGATCTGAGCGTCAGCCCGCAACTGGCCCCGCCCGATATGGCGGCGGCCAAAGCAGCGGGTTATGCCAGCATCATCAACAATCGCCCGGATTTCGAGCACGGCCCCGACCAGCCCACGCACGCAGACATGCAGGCGGCCGCTCAGGCCCAGGGGCTGGAATACCGTTTTCTGCCGGTGTCGGGCGCGCACCAGACCGAGGCCGAGATTGCGGCCTTCGCGAAGCTGATGGCTGAACTGCCCAAACCGATTCTCGCCTTCTGCCGCAGCGGCGGTCGCTGCACGCGGCTGTTCGCACAGGCGCAGGCACTGGATTGACACAGGCTGTGAGCTGACCGTGTCGTCCGACTGAATCTTTTCCCCGCCAAACATCCCCCGCAACGCCTGTACCGCCGGACTGGGGGCAGATCCGGCGGTCAGGAGAGGCTGTCACAGACGGCGCTGATGGGGCGTCAGCACCGCCTTATCCGGCGCGTCAGTCGGCCTGCTTGCGCAGGAAAGCGGGCACTTCGTAGTCATCAACCCCTGCGGCGGCCATGGCGCTGCTCTGGCGCGAGCCAAACACCGCCGAGCTGGGCCGCGTGGGCAGCATGCCGCCGACCGGGTTGCTGCCCACATAGGCCGGCTGGTTGTCGGTGCCGGTGCGCAGCATGGACTGCGGCTGGGTGCTGATGACCGACAGCGGCACGTTGCGGCGCGCCGTCTGGGCCTGCAGGCCGGTGGCGATCACGGTGACGCGCATGCCGTCGCCCAGCGATTCGTCAAAGGTCAGGCCGTACTTGAATTCGACGTCCGGATCGGCCTTGGAGCGCACGTGCAGGCTGGCTGCCTTGGCTTCCGAGCCCTTCAGGTTCTTGCGGCTGGCAGCAAACAGCACCAGCATGCCCTTGGCGCCTTTAACGTCCACGCCGTCCAGCAGCGGGCAGGCCATGGCGGCGTCAGCGGCCTTGATGGCGCGGTCCGGGCCGGTGGCCAGCGCGGTGCCCATGATGGCCTTGCCGGGCTCCTGCATGATGGTCTTCAGGTCGTTGAAATCGACGTTGACCATGCCTTCGCCACGGATCACATCGATGATGCCGCTGACCGCGCTTTTGAGCACGTCGTCGGCTTTGGCGTACAGCTCGTCGAGCAGCATGTCGTCGCCATAGACCTCGTAGAGCTTCTCGTTCTGCACGACGATCAGCGAATCCACATTGGCTTCCAGCTCGGCCAAGCCGCTCTCGGCGGCCTTCATGCGCGACGTGCCTTCAAACTCGAAAGGCTTGGTCACCACGGCCACGGTCAGGATGCCCATGTCCTTGGCGATGCGCGCGATCACAGGCGCGGCGCCCGTGCCCGTGCCGCCGCCCATGCCGGCGGTGATGAAAATCAGGTTGGCGCCTTCCAGCGCGGCGCGCAGGCGGTCTTCCGACTCTTCGGCGGTCTGGCGGCCGACAGCCGGTTTGGACCCGGCGCCCAGGCCCGATGCGCCCAGCGGAATCTGCAGGTGCGCGCTGCTGCGGCCCAGCGCCTGCTGGTCGGTGTTGGCGCAGAGAAACTCCACGCCCTGGATCTCCTGGCGGATCATGTGCTCGACGGCATTACCGCCGCCGCCGCCCACGCCGATCACCTTGATCTGTGTGCCCTGGTTGAATGTGTCGACCATCTCAATGTTCAGGTTGCCCATACTGCTCTCCTCTCCGATAGAAAAAAATGACGTCTGCGGCCCCACTGCTGCAGCGTCGCCCCACTGCTTCAAAAAAACTTCAGAAAAACATCGCGGGCGCGGGACAGTGCGCCCATGAATCCATCGCTTGGCGGCTGGGCGCGCGGCGCGCGGCCCCGGCCCTGCCTGGCCTCTTCCAGCAGGCCCATGACGGTGGCCGCGCGGGGGCTGGCCACCATGTCGTGCAGCGGCCCCCGGTACAGCGGCAGGCCCCGGCGCACCGGTTTGAGGAAGGTGTCCTCGGCCAGTTCCACCATGCCCGGCATCAGCGCCGTGCCGCCGCACAGGACCACGCCGCTGGACAGCAGCTCCTCGTAGCCGCTTTCGCGGATGACCTGCGCCACCAGCGAGAAAATCTCTTCCACCCGGGGCTCGATCACCCCGGCCAGCGCCTGGCGGCTGATGACGCGGCGGGCGCGCTCGCCAAGGCCCGGCACTTCGACCTGGTCGGCCGGATCGGCCAGCAGCTGCTTGGCCACGCCAAAGCGCACCTTGATCTCCTCGGCGTCCTTGGTCGGTGTGCGCAGCGCCATGGCGATGTCGCTGGTGATCAGATCGCCCGCAATCGGGATGACAGCGGTGTGGCGCACGGCGCCATCGGCAAAAATGGCCACGTCGGTGGTGCCCGCGCCGATGTCGACCATCACCACACCCAGCTCTTTTTCGTCCTCGGTCAGCACGCCCGCGCTGGACGCGCTGGGGTTGAGCACCAGCTGGTTGACCTCCAGGCCGCAGCGGCGCACGCATTTGGTGATGTTCTCGGCGGCACTTTGCGCGCCGGTGACGATGTGAATCTTCACCTCCAGGCGGCTGCCGCTCATGCCCACGGGCTCTTTGACCTCGTGACCGTCGATGATGAATTCCTGCGGCTCGACCAGCAGGATGCGCTGGTCGTTGGCGATACGGATGGCTTTGGCCGTGTCCACCACGCGCTGAACGTCGATGGCCGAAACCTCCTGGCTGTCGCGCACGATGACCATGCCGGTGCTGTTGAAGCCCCGGATGTGGCTGCCGGTGATGCCGGTGTGCACGCTGGCGATCTTGCAGTCGGCCATGATTTCGGCCTCTTTCAGGGCGGCCTGGATGGACTGCACTGTCTTGTCGATGTTGACCACCACGCCGCGCTTGAGCCCTTCGGCGTGCGCGACGCCCAGGCCCGCCAGACGCAGTTCGCTGCCGGGCAGCACCTCGGCGACCACCGCCATGATCTTGGCCGTGCCGATGTCCAGCCCAACGATGAGATCTTTGTATTCTTTGGACATGGTTTATCTCTGTGGGTTCTCGGGGGCGGGCACCGTGGTGATGCCCTGGAGCCGGATGGCGTAGCCGTCGGGATAGCGCAGATCCACGCTTTCCACCGCGCGGGGATAGCGGGCGCGCACCTGCCCGACCGTGTCGAGATAGCGCTTCAGGCGCTGGCTGAGCTGCGCCGCATCGCCCCGGCCCAGCGTCAGCGTGACGCCGTCGTCGGTTTTCAGAATCCAGGTGCCGACCGGGCTCAGGATCAGGCTCTGCACCTTGATGCGCTGCGCGTCCAGCAGCGGCGAAAGCGCCTGCAGCATGGCGTAAATGGTGGGCACGCTGTCCTCGTCGCCCTGCAGCACCGGCAGATCGCTGCTGTCGATGTCGTTGGGGCTGACATCGAACAGCTCGCCCTGGGTGTTGACCAGTTCGCTGTCGTCGTCGCTGCGCCAGATGGCGGCGGGCGTCTGCTCCTGCACGCGCACAACCAGGCGGTCGGGCCAGCGGCGCTCGACGGCCACCGAGCGCACCCAGGGCAGATCCATGAAGACCTGCTGGGCCTGCTGCAGCGACAGCGTGAAGTAGTTGCCCTGCAGGCGCGGCACGGCCTGGTCCAGGTACTGGCCCAGGGTCATGCGCTCCATGGGGCCATCGACGGTGATGCGCCGGATGGCGAACATGGGCTGATGCACCACCCACCAGCCGCCCACACCCGCGACCACGGCCAGCATCACCCAGACCAGCAGCCGGGTGGCGACCAGGGTGGCGCGCACGTCCCACGGCATGGGCCGGGCGACTGCGGGGGTGGCGGAGCGGGAGGCAAACACGGAAGGTCCAGTCAGTCTGTCAGTCAAAAAAGGTCAGGAAAATCAGAGCGTCAAAGACAGCAGGAAGAGGCACAGCGTGGCGTAATCCACGCCCAGCGCGCGGGCTGCCGTGGGCACCAGCGAGTGGCTGGTCATGCCCGGCGAGGTGTTGATCTCCAGCAGGAAGGGCGCGTTGTCGCTGGCGCGCAGCATGATGTCGGCGCGGCTCCAGCCCCGGCAGCCCAGGGCGCGGTAGGCCTGCACGACCAGCTCGCGCACCTGCGCCTCGGTGGCGGGCGGCAGGCCGCTGGGGCAGTGGTAGCGCGTGTCGTTGCTGATGTATTTGTGCTCGAAATCGTAGTTGCCCCCCGGTGCCTCGATGTGGATCACCGGCAGGGCGCGGGCGTCAGCGCCCTGACCGACCACGCCGCAGGTCAGCTCGCGCCCGGCGATGAACTGCTCGGCCATCACCGGCGAATGATGCGGCGAGGCCTCGCGCACGGCGGCTTCCAGGCCTTCCGGCCCAGCCACCCGGCTCACGCCCAGCGAAGATCCTTCCAGCGAAGGCTTGACGATCAGCGGCCAGCCCAGGCCTTCGACCTGTTCGTGCCAGCGCGCGGGGCCTGCGGCCATGTCCAGATCCACCCACTTCGGCGTGGCCAGGCCGTGCGTCAGCCAGACGCGCTTGGTCATGACCTTGTCCATGGCGATGCTGGACGGCATCACGCCCGGCCCGGTGTAGGGCAGACCGATGTAGTCCAGCAGGCCCTGCAGTGTGCCGTCCTCGCCGCCGCGCCCGTGCAGCGCGATGAAGCAGCGGTTGAACCCGCGCGTGCGCAGCTGCAGGATGTCGTCGTGCGCCGGATCGACGCCGTGCGCGTCCACGCCGCGCTCCTGCAGCGCGGCCAACACGCCGCCGCCCGACTGCAGCGAAACCTCGCGCTCGCCCGAACTGCCCCCCAGCAGCACGGCGACGCGGCCCAGCGCGCGCACGTCCACCGGGGCGGACATGCGCCGGGCCAGTTCGGCGTCCTGCTGCGCCAGCGCGCTGGCGATGTCGTTTTGTTCGTGTGCGCTCATGCTGATTCCTTGCTGCTGGCCTGTTCCACCACCGCAGCCGGGGTGGCGCCGATGCTGCCTGCGCCCATCACCACGCAGACATCACCGTCGCGGCAATGGCGCAGGATGGCGGCGGGCAGCTCGTCCATGTCATCCACAAAAACCGGGTCCACGCGCCCGGCCACACGCAGGGCACGCACCAGGGCCCGGCCGTCGGCGGCCACGATGGGCGCTTCACCGGCGGCGTAAACCTCGGTCAGCAGCACGCCGTCGGCGGTGCCCAGCACCTTGACGAAATCCTCGAAACAGTCCCGCGTGCGCGTGTAGCGGTGCGGCTGGAAGGCCAGCACCAGACGGCGATCCGGGAAAGCGCCGCGTGCGGCGGCAATCACGGCGGCCATTTCGACGGGGTGGTGGCCGTAATCGTCAATCAGGGTCAGCGCGCCAGCGGGGGCTCCGGCCTCGTCCTTCAGGGGGACTTCGCCCCAGCGCTGGAAGCGGCGGCCCACGCCGCCAAACTCGGCCAGCGCCTGCACGATGGGCGTGTCGGGCAGCTCCAGCTCGGTGGCGACGGCGATGGCGGCCAGGGCGTTGCGCACGTTGTGCTCGCCGGGCGAATTCAGGGTGATCTGGATGACGGGCAACTGGCGATCGCCGTCGCGGCGGTGCACGTCAAAGCGCATCTGGCCGCCCGGCAGCGCCCGGACGTTGACGGCGCGCACGGCCGCGTCTTCGGACATGCCGTAGGTGATAACCGGTCGCGAGACCATGGCCAGAATGCTGCGCACGCCCGGATCGTCCACACAGACGATGGCGGCGCCGTAGAACGGCATGCGGTGCAGGAATTTCACGAACGCGTGCTTGAGCTCGGCGAAATCGTGGCCGTAGGTGTCCATGTGGTCGGCATCGATGTTGGTCACCACCGACAGCACCGGGAGCAGGTTCAGGAAGGACGCGTCCGACTCGTCGGCCTCAACCACGATGTAATCGCCCTTGCCCAGCGCCGAATTGGCGCCCGCGCTGTTGAGCTTGCCGCCGATGACAAAGGTCGGGTCCAGCCCGGCTTGCGCCAGCACGCTGGTGACCAGCGAGGTCGTTGTCGTCTTGCCGTGCGTGCCTGCGATGGCGATGCTGGTCTTGAAGCGCATCAGCTCGGCCAGCATCACCGCGCGCGGCACCACCGGAATGTGGCGCGCGCGCGCAGCCAGCACCTCGGGGTTGTCGCCCTTGATGGCGGTGGACGTGACCACCGTGTCGGCGCCCGTGATCTGGCTGGCGTCGTGGCCCTGGTAGACGGTCATGCCCAGCGATTCCAGACGGCGCGTGTTGGCGTTGCGCCCCGCGTCCGAGCCGCTGACGGTGTAGCCCAGGTTGTGCAGGATCTCGGCGATGCCGCACATGCCCGCGCCGCCAATACCGACAAAGTGGATGTGTTTGACGGCGTGCTTCATGCGGTGGGAGCCTCCGTAGTCGTGGGCGTGTCTGCGGACGCTGAACCAGCGGCCAGCGCTTCGAGTTCGTCCGCGACCCGCGCCGTGGCGCCGCTGCGGCCCAGGGTGCGGGCCTGGATCGCCATGGCCTGAAGCTCGATCCGGCCCAGGGCCTGCAGGCGCTGCGCCAGCGATTCGGCGTCCAATTCAGTCTGCGGCAGATGGATGGCGGCGCCGTGACTGGCCATCCACTGCGCGTTGTCACGCTGGTGCGACGTGGTGCTGACCACCAGCGGCACCAGAATGGACGCCACGCCGGCCGCGCACAGCTCGCTGACCGTGATGGCACCTGCGCGGCACAGCACCACGTCGCAGTCGGCCAGCGCGGTCGCCATATCGTCAATGAAGGGGCGGATGTCGGCCTGCACCCCGAGGCGGGCGTAGTGCTCGCGCACGGCGTCAATGTGCGCCAGACCCGTCTGGTGAACCACCTGCGGGCGGCTGGCCACGGGCAGCCGGGCCAGCGCCTCGGGCACGGTGTCGTTCAGCACCTTGGCGCCCAGGCTGCCGCCCACGACCAGCACGCGCACCGGCCCGGCATGGGCGTCAAAGCGCGCCAGCGGTTCGGCCAGCGCGGCGATCTCGCGGCGCACCGGGTTGCCGGTGACCACGGCCTTGTCCGCGCCCAGACGGCGGGCGTCTTCGCAGTCAAAGCCAAAAGCGATGCGGCGGGTGAAGGGCAGCAGGGTTTTGTTGCTCAGCAAAAGCGCGGCGTCGGCGTTGACCAGCATCAGCGGTTTGCGCGACATCGCGTTGACCATGCCGCCGGGGAAGCACACATAGCCGCCCATGCCCAGCACCACGTCGGGCTGGCGTTTTTTCCAGACTGCGCGGCATTGCGCCAGCGCCTTGATCATGGACAGGCCACCCTTCAGATTGCCGGCCACGCCCTTGCCGCGCAGGCCGTGAAAATCGATGCGGTCGAGCTCTATCCCGGCCTGCGGCACCAGGCGGTTTTCCATGCCGCGCTCGGTGCCCAGCCAGGACACCGTCCAGCCGCGCGCGCGCATCTCCTGCGCCACAGCCAGGCCCGGCATCACATGCCCGCCGGTGCCCGCCGCCATGATCAGCAGACGCCCGCTCATGAGGAGCCTCCCCGCGCAGCACGCCGTCCGTCGCGCATCTCGGCGCGCGATTCAATGTCCACGCGCACCACGATGGCGATAGCGATCAGATTCATGATCATCCCGGATCCTCCGTAACTCATCATGGGCAGCGTGAAGCCCTTGGTCGGCAGCACGCCCATGTTCACGCCCATGTTGGTGAACACCTGAAAGCCCAGCCAGATGCCGATGCCCTGCGTCAGCAGCCCGGCGTACACGCGGTTGATGACGATGGCCTGGCGGCCAATGTGAAAAATGCGCCGCACCAGCCAGTAATAGACCAGGATCAGCACCAGCACGCCGACCAGGCCGACCTCTTCGGCGATCACGGACAGGATGAAATCGGTGTGCGCCTCGGGCAGGTAGTGCTGCTTTTCCAGGCTGTCGCCCAGGCCCTGGCCCCAGATGCCACCGCGCCCGAAAGCGATCAGCGCCTGGACCAGCTGGTAGCCTTTTTCCTGCGCATAGACCGGATCCCAGGGGTTCAGGTAGGCCAGCACCCGCGCCTTGCGAAAGGGGCTGGTGGCGATCACCACCACCACAATCGACGCCACGATGGCGAAGACCAGCCCCATCATCCGCGCGTTGACCCCGCCCAGCCACAGCACGCCCAGGCTGATGCAGGACAGCACCACCACGGCGCCCAGATCGGGCTCTTTCATGACGAGGAAGGCCATCAGCGCCAGCACCAGGCCCATGGGCAGCACCGAGCGCCAGAAGCCCGTGTTCTCGCGCAGCTTGCGCTTCATGTAGTGCGCCGAATACATGGCCATCGCTAGCTTGGCCAGCTCGGTGGGCTGGAAGTTCAGCGGCCCCAGGTTGATCCAGCGCTTGGCGTGGTTGACCGTGCTGCCGATCACCAGCACCACCACCAGCGCGCCCAGCGCCGCCAGAATGGCCAGCGGCGTGAGCTGCTCGAGCCGGTCCACCGAAATGTTGACCACCACCAGCGCCATCACCAGCGCCAGCACGATCGCCACAATGTGACGGATCAGGAAGTGGTACTCGCCGATCTCGCCAAAACGGCGCGAGTTGTCAGACATGACGATGGTCGCCGAAAACACCATCACCAGGCTGAACGCCAGCAGCATCAGCACCACCCAGACCAGCGCGCGGTCGTAACTGCTGAGCTGCACCGGCGTGGTGCTGCGCAGATCCAGCGCGCTGCTGCTGGTGTCGGAGGCGCCCAGCCAGCGGCGCACGCGGCCCCGCAAAGAGCTGCCGCGCCCGGGGGTGGCGGAAGCGCCGGACAGATCGGGCGTGGCGGCCGGGGCCAGGGTGTCGGTGCGGCTCATGCCCAGACCCCTCCCGCCTGCTCGATGCAGGCGCGCACGGCGGCGACAAAGCACTCGCCCCGGTGAACGTAGTTGCGGAACATGTCCAGGCTGGCGCAGGCGGGGCTCAGCAGCACGGCGTCGCCACTGCGCGCCTGCGCCAGTGACCAGGCCGTGGCTTCTTCCAGCGTGGCGTGGCTCTGCACAGGCCAGGCCTCGGTGGCCAGAAGCTGCGCCAGGCGCGGCGCATCCTTGCCGATCAGCGCGACGGCGCGGGCGTAATGGCGCAGCGGCGCGAGCAGCGGCGTGAAATCCTGGCCCTTGCCCTCGCCGCCCAGAATCAGCACCAGGCGCCCGGGCGCCTTGTCAGGCCCCAGGCCCGCGATGGCGGCCACCGTGGCGCCCACATTGGTGCCTTTGGAGTCGTCGTAAATCTCGATGCCCTCGTGCACCGCCACCGACTGCACACGGTGCGGTTCACCCTTGTAGGCACGCAGGGCATGCAGCATGGGGCCGACCTCGGCACCACTGGCCCGCGCCAGGGCCAGCGCCGCCAGGGCGTTGGCCGCGTTGTGACGGCCGCGAATGCGCAGGGCGTCGGCCGGCATCAGGCGCTGCAGGGTGAAATCGCCGGGCTCGGCGCTGCTATCGCTGGGCTGCGCCCAGGCCAGCCAGACCATGCCCTGATCGTCGATCAGGCCGTAGTCGCCCGCCTGCGTGGGGGCGTCCAGCCCGAAAGAAATCACCTGCGGTGCCGCCACCACAGCTTTGCGGACTTTGGCGGCTGTCGCCACGGGGGCGGGCCGCATGGCGCGCACGGTGGCGTCGTCGCGGTTGAGCACGCGCAGCGTGCTGGCGCCAAAAATCGCGGCCTTGTCGGCGGCGTATTCGGCCATGTCGGCGTGCCAGTCCAGGTGATCCTGCGTGACGTTGAGCACCGTGGCCGCCGTGGGCTCAAAACCCTGCACGCCTTGCAGCTGGAAGCTGGACAGCTCCAGCACCCAGGCCTGCGGCCACTGCGGGGCCGGAACGCTCAGGCGCTCGGCCAGGGTGTCCAGCAGGGTCGGGCCAATATTGCCGGCCACCGCCACGCGCAGGCCAGCGCCTTCCAGCAGACAGGCGGTGAGCGCGGTCGTGGTCGTTTTGCCGTTGGTGCCGGTGATGGCCAGCACGGTCGGCGAGTAGGTTGCGCCTTCCGTGCTTTCAGCATTTTTTGCACCGCGCAGCGCGGCCAGGGCCTGCGCAAAAAGATCGAGTTCACCCTGCACGCGCAGGCCGCGCTGCGCAGCCCCCTGCGTCAAAGGCGCCAGTTGCGCGTCATGGGGCGACAGGCCCGGGCTTTTCAGCAGCAGGCCCACGCCGTCCAGCCAATCGCGGGCCCCGGCGTCGGTCCAGGCGCCGCTGCGCAGGGTGGCGCCCTGGGGGAGATCAGCCCGCATGGGCGGATTCTCGCGGCTGTCCCACACGCGCACCTGGGCCCCCAGGCGCTGGCACCAGCGCGCCATGGCCAGGCCAGAGGCGCCCAGGCCCAGCACGGCCACGCTTTGGCCCGCCAGAGGGGCGGCCAGGGCGTCGTGGGGGAAGAAGGCGGTGTCGCTCATGGTGTCAAGGGTGCTGCGGGCTCAGCGCAGTTTCAGGGTGGACAGGCCGATCAGGCACAGCAGGATGGTGATGATCCAGAAGCGGGTCACCACCTGGGTTTCCTTCCAGCCTTTTTTCTCGTAATGGTGGTGCAGCGGCGCCATGCGCAGCAGGCGCTTGCCGGTGCCGGTGATGCGCCGCGTGATCTTGAAGTACAGCACCTGCGCCATCACCGACAGTGCCTCGGCGACAAAAATGCCGCCCATGATGCCCAGGACGATCTCCTGGCGCGTGATGACGGCGACCACGCCCAGAGCGCCGCCCAGCGCCAGTGCGCCCACGTCGCCCATGAACATCTGCGCCGGATGCGCGTTGAACCACAGGAAAGCCAGCCCTGCGCCGACGATGGCGGTGCAGAAAATCAGCACCTCGCCCGCGCCAGGAATGTAGGGGAAGAGCAGGTAGCGCGAAAACACCGCGTTGCCGACCACGTAGGCGAACACGCCCAGCGCGCCGCCCACCATGACCACCGGCATGATGGCCAGGCCGTCCAGGCCGTCAGTCAGGTTGACCGCGTTGCTGGCGCCCACCACCACGAAGTAGGTCAGGAAAATAAAGCCCGCCACGCCCAGCGGGTAGCTGATGGATTTCAGCAGCGGCACGTGCAGCGCGGCAGCGGCCGGCAGCGGCTGGGTGAAGCCCGACGTCACCCAGGCCCAGAAGACCTGGAAACCGTTGCTGCTGGCGTCGCTGGATACGGCAAAAGCCAGATAAAACGCGGTGACGATGCCGATCAGCGACTGCCACATGTACTTTTCGCGCGAGCGCATGCCTTCGGGGTTTTTGTCCACGACCTTGCGCCAGTCGTCCACCCAGCCGATGGCGCCAAAACCGAAGGTGACCAGCAGCACCGGCCAGATGAAGCGGTTGCTCCAGTCGGCCCACAGCAGCGTCGACAGGCCGATGCCCAGCAGGATCAGCACGCCACCCATGGTGGGCGTGCCGCTTTTGGCCAGGTGCGTGCTGACGCCGTATTCGCGGATGGGCTGCCCGATTTTCAGACTGACCAGGTAGCGGATCACGCGCGGCCCCAGCGCCAGGCCGATGACCAGCGCGGTCACGGCGCTGAGCACGGCGCGCAGCGTCAGGTACTGGAAAACGCGCAGAAACCCGAAAGTCTCCGGGTCCAGGGCGTAAAGCCACTGGGTCAGGGCATACAGCATGGCTTCAGTTCTCCTTCTTGCGGTCCGGGGTGGCGCCGCACAGTGCCTGCAAGGCCTGCACCACCTGCTCCATGCGCATGAAGCGCGATCCTTTGACCAGCACGGTCTGCGGCAGCGGGCGCGGCAGGTGGTCCTCGTCCAGCGCGGCGACCAGGCGGGCGGCATCGGGCCAGACCTGTGCCGAGGTCATCTGGCCCGCGACAAATGCCGTGGCGGCGTGACGGGCGGCTTCGCCCGCGCACCACAGGTGGGTCAGGCCGCGGCTGCGCGCGTAGGCGCCGACTTCGGCGTGAAACTCCGGTCCCTGGTCGCCGACCTCGCCCATATCGCCCAGCACCAGCCAGTGCGGCCCGGGCAGGTCGGCCAGCAGATCGATGGCGGCGCGCACCGAATCGGGGTTGGCGTTGTAGCTGTCGTTGATCAGCGTGCCGGGCACATCCGGCGCACTGCCGCGCACGGCGGCCGGCCAGGCCAGCGCGCTGAGCTGCGAGCGCCCCTGCACCGGCGAGAAATCGCGCAGGCCCTTGACGATGCGGTCCAGCGGCGCCCCGGCGGCCAGCGCGCAGGCGGCGGCGGCGATGGCGTTGCGCACATTGTGCAGGCCGGCCACGCGCACGAAGACCTCGGCGTCGCCCATGGGCGTGGACAGGCTCAGCTCGTAGCCGCCGCCCATGGCGCCCTGCACCCAGACCGCCGCGCCGACGACTTCGGCCTCCAGCAGCGCCGGATCGCTGTCCTCTTCGGCCAGCGCGAAACGCATCAGGCGGCGCCCGGCGGCCATCTCCTGCCACAGGCCGGACCATTCGTCGCCGTGCGGGAAAACCGCCACGCCGCCCGGCGGCAGAGCGCGCAGCACGCTGCCGTTCTCGCGGGCCACGGCCTCGATGGTGTGCATGAATTCCAGGTGCTCGCGCTGGGCGTTGTTGACCAGCGCCACCGTGGGCTGCGCCATGGCGGCCAGTTCGGCGATCTCGCCGGGGTGATTCATGCCCAGCTCGACCACCGCCGCGCGGTGCTGGCGCTCGCTGTCCTGGCGCAGGCGCATCAGGGTCAGCGGCACGCCGATGTGGTTGTTCAGATTGCCCTGCGTGGACAGCGATTCCACCCCCAGCCACGCGCGCAGGATGCTGGCGATCATCTGGGTGACGGTGGTTTTGCCATTGCTGCCGGTCACGGCGATCAGGGGCAGGGTCAGACGGGCGCGCCAGCGCGTGGCCAGCGTCTGCAGTGCAGCCAGGCTGTCGGGCACGACCACGCCGGACAGGCCCGATTCCGACGGATCGCGCTGGGCCAGCGCCGCCACGGCGCCTTCGCCCGCCGCTTTCGGCAGGAAATCGTTGGCGTCGAAGCGCTCGCCGCGCAGCGCGACGAACAGATCGCCCGGCTGCAGCGTGCGCGTGTCGCTGTGCACGCGCTCGAAAGTCTGGCTGGCGTCGCCGCAGACTGCCGTGCCCAGCTCGCGGGCGATGTCGCCCACCGTCCAGCGCGGCACGGGCGCCAGGGTCACGGCCTCGGGGCCTTCGCTGCTGGCCAGCTCCCGCGTGCGGGCAATCCAGTCGGACCAGGAGCGCTTGCGCCCGGCCTGCTCGGCCAGCGCGTCGCGGGCCTGCTGCTGGTCGCTGAAGGGGCGACGCACGCCGCCAATATCCTGATCCTGCTCGTGGCCCTTGCCCGCGATCAGCACCACATCGCTGGCCGCCGCCGTGTGGATGGCCTGGGCGATGGCGCGGGCGCGGTCGACCTGCACCTGCACGTCAGCCAGCGTGGCGCCTTCCGGCACCGTGTCGGCGCCTGAGCCGGGAATGCCGCGCAGGATGTCGTCCAGAATCGCCTGCGGTTCTTCCTTGCGGGGGTTGTCGCTGGTCAGCACAACGTGGCGCGCGCCCAGGGCGGCGATGCGGCCCATCTGCGGGCGCTTGCCCGGATCGCGGTTGCCACCGCAGCCAAACACCACGCGCAGCTCGCCGCCACGCGCCTGTGCCAGCGGCCGCAGCGCGGCCAGTGCCTTGTCCAGCGCATCGGGCGTGTGGGCGTAATCGACCACCACCAGCGGCAGCGCGGGCGCTGCTGCGTCAGAGGACGTCGCAGCGGCGGGCGGCGTGATCACTTCCATACGCCCCGGCACGCCCGTCAGGCGCGGCACGCCCGCCAGCACCGCCGTCTCGTCGTGGCCCAGCGCCAGCAGCGTGGCCACCACTTCCAGCACATTGCTGATGTTGAAAGCGCCAATCAGCCGCGTCTGCAGCGGGTGGATGGCCAGTTCCTGCCCCGGGCGCTGCAGGCCCAGCTCGAAGCGCAGGCCTTGCGCCTGAACCAGCAGACCGCGCGCCAGCACGTGGCCTTGTACGGCCAGGCCTTCCAGCGCCTCCTGCCCGCGCGCGGAGGTGGTCCACAGCGGGAGCTGTGCAGCCAGATCACGCGCCAGCGCCTCGCCTTCGGCGTCGTCGATATTCACCACCGCCACCGCCAGTTCGGGGCGATCAAACAGCAGGCGTTTGGCGCGGGCATAAGCGGCCATGTCGCCGTGGTAATCCAGATGATCCTGGGTCAGGTTGGAGAACACGCCCACGCGCATCTGCACCCCGGCCAGGCGCTGTTCGACCAGGCCAATCGACGAGGCCTCGATGCTGGCGCTGCGCACGCCGCTGTCGCGCCAGCGCGCAAGCTGGCCCTGCAGGCTGACCGGATCGGGCGTGGTCAGGCCGGTGTACTGCCACTGCGGCGCGGGGGTTTCACCCTCGGCGGCGGGTTCGACCAGGCTCATGCCCAGTGTGCCGATCACGCCGCAGCGCTGGCCCAGGCCCGCCAGCAGGCAGGCCAGCCACCAGGCGATGGATGTCTTGCCGTTGGTGCCCGTCACCGCCAGCATCTGCACGTCCTGTGAGGGGCGGCCAAAGTATTCGGCAGCGATGTCGCCCAGCAGCGCTTTCAGGCCGGGAACGGCCAGGATGCGGTCGTCGTCCTGCGGCACGGCGGGCTCGACCTTCGCCAGGCCCTCGGCCTCGACCACTACAGCGGCCACGCCCGCTTCCAGCGCCTGCGCCACAAAAACGCGCGCGTCGGTGGCGGCGCCCGGCCAGGCGATAAAGCCGTCGCCGCTGGCCAGCTGGCGGCTGTCGATGCGCAGATCGCCGGTGACGCGCTGGCGCAGCCAGTCGGCGATGGCGGCAGGGGTCAGGACGGGACTGGCGCTCATTGCACGCTCTCCGGGGCCATGTCTTTGGCGGTGATGATGCCGGGCTGGATGCTGCGGTCGGGCACCACGCCCAGCAGGCCGAGCGAGCGCTCGACCACCCGCGAAAACACCGGCGCGGCCACCAGGCCGCCGTAATAGACGCCGCGCGGCTCATCGACCATCACCCCGACGATGATGCGGGGCTTCTCGACCGGCGAGAGGCCGACAAACCAGGCGCGGTACTTGTTGGACGCGTAACCGCGCCCTTCCTGCTTGTGCGCGGTGCCGGTCTTGCCGCCCACGCTGTAGCCGGAAGTCTGGGCCAGTGGGGCCGTGCCGCCCTTGCCTGCCGTCATCTGCAGCATGTGACGGATCTCGGCGGCCACCTTGGCCGACACCACGGGCTCACCGGCCGGAATGTCCTTGGGATCACGGCGCAGGATGGACAGCGGCATCAGTCGGCCATCGTGCGTGAACACGGTGTAGGCGTGCGCCAGCTGCAGCAGCGACGCCGACAGGCCGTAGCCGTAGGCCATGGTCGCCTGCTCGACCGGACGCCAGGTGTTGGCCGGGCGCAGGCGGCCGGGCGAGAGGCCCGGGAAGTTCAGATCGGGCCGCGTGCCAAAGCCGACGGTGTGGTACAGGTTCCACATTTCCTGGCGCGAAAAGCGCATGGCCATGGTGACCGCGCCGACGTTGCTGGATTTCTGGATGGTCTGCGCCACCGTCAGGTTGCCAAAGGCGTGGTCGTCGTGCAGCGTCACGCCCGAGACCACGATGCGGCCCGAAGCCGTCGGCAGCACGGTGTTGGGACGAACCCGGCCAGTCTGCATGGCCCAGGCCGCGATGAAGGGCTTGACGGTCGAACCCGGCTCGAAGGTGTCGGTGACGGCGCGGTTGCGCATCAGCGCGGGCACCACCTTGCGGCGGTTTTCCGGATCAAACGTGGGGTAGTTGGCCAGCGCCAGAATCTCGCCCGTCTGGGCATCGAGCACCACCACGCTGCCCGCCGCCGCCTTGCGCCGGGTGACTTCATCGCGGATGGCCTGGAAGGCAGTGAACTGGATCTTGCTGTCCAGCGACAGATAAACGTCCTTGCCGTGCGTGGGCGGAATCTCCTCGCGGATCTCGATGGGCTCGCCCAGGCGGTTGCGCACGGCCACACGGCGGCCGGGCTCGCCGACCAGCTGGCGGTTCATCGACAGCTCGATCCCGGCAATGCCTTCGCCGACATCGTTGGTCATGCCCAGCACCTGCGACATCACCTCGCCTTCCGGATAACCCCGGCGGCTCTCAGTGACCGTGTTCAGGCCTTTGAGGCCCAGCGCCCTGATTTTGTCCCAGGTCTGCGGATCGGCCTGGCGCTGCAGCCAGACGAAGTTGCGGTTCTCCAGCAGGCGGCGATCCAGCTGCGCCGGAGTCATGCCCAGCAGCCGGGCCAGCTGGCCGCGCTGGGTGTCGCTGGCGTCCAGCTCTTTGGGAACGGCAAAAATCGAGGGGGCAGGTACGCTGGTGGCCAATAGCTGGCCGGTGCGGTCGAAAATCTGGCCGCGCTCACCCGGCGTGCGGATGACCTGCGTGTAGCGCTTGTCACCCTCCTGCAGATAAAAATCCTGGTTGTACCACTGCACCCACATCGCTCGGCCGGCCATGACCACCGCAGCCACACCCAGCAGCACCACGATGGCGGTGGCGCGCGAGGCCGGGGTTTTGGACGCCAGCACCGGGCTGGTCGCGTGGGCCATGCCGCCCTCGTCGGCAGCATCGCTGCGGCCATTCAGCCAGGTCATGACAGCGCTCAGGCGGCCGGGGCTGGCCTCACGGTTGGCGCTGGCTGCGCGGGCCGCTTTGGCGGGCTTGTCGGCACTGGGTTTTTCCGCACGCGCCTTGACGGGCGCCGGGCCCTTGCGGCGGCGGCCCGTGGCGGCGCCCAGCGGCACGGCGTCAGGCGCCTCGCTGCCCCCACGCAGGATGTCGCGCCAGCTGCTCATGGGCGCGCTCCTGCGGCGGCGGTCTGGCGCACGTATTCGGTCACTTCCGGCGTGGCGGCGCGCATCTGCAGACGGGTCTGCGCCAGGCGCTCGACCGCCAGGTTTTTGGACAGCTGCTGACGCGCCGCTTCCAGGCGGCGGTACTGGACATCGAGCTGGCGCTGCACGGCCTTGGCCTGCTGCAGCTCGGCAAACACGGTGCGCGCGCGGTGCGTGCTGACGACCAGCATCATCGACGCGCCCACCAGAACCGCCAGCACAAAGAGGTTGCGCGTCATGCCGCCTCCTGCTGCACGCCGCTGCGCTCGGCCACGCGCAGCACGGCGGAGCGCGAGCGCGGGTTGGCCGCGACCTCGTCGGCCCCGGGCAGCGTGCGGCCCAGCGCGGTCAGCGGCAGCGGCGCGCTGTCGGCCGCTCCGGCCCAGTAGGCCGGCGAGCGGCGGTCCACCGCCGCCTGGCTGTGGCGGCGGATGAACTGCTTGACGCAGCGGTCTTCCAGGGAATGGAAGCTGATGACGGCCAGGCGCGCGCCGGGCGCCAGCTCGCTCAGCGACGCATCAAGCACCCGTTCCAGCTCGGCCAGCTCGCCGTTGATATGAATCCGTAGAGCCTGAAACGTGCGGGTGGCCGGGTCTTTGCCCGGTTCGCGGGATTTGACCGCACCAGCCACGAGGGCGGACAGCTGGGCTGTGGTGCGGGGCACTGACCCGCGCGCCTGGCCAGCAACAATCGCCTTTGCAATGGCTGGAGCAAACCGTTCTTCGCCATAGTCGCGGATCACCTGGATCAAAGTGTGCTCATCAGCACGTTGGAGAAAATCGGCCACGCTCTCGCCCCGGGTGGGGTCCATGCGCATGTCCAGCGGGCCATCGTGGCGGAAGCTGAAGCCCCGCGTCGGGTCGTCAATCTGGGGGGAGGACACGCCCAGATCCAGCAGCAGCCCAGCCAGCTGGCCCGGCGCCAGCCCCTGCTGGCGCAGCGCCTCGGGCAGGCCGGAGAAGGCGCTGTGCACCAGGCGCAAACGCCCGCTGGCCAGATGCGGCTGCAGCGTCGCGTCGGCGCGCACGGCGGCGAGCGCCTCGGGGTCGCGGTCGAGCGCGATCACGCCAATCTGCCCGGGCAGGCGCTGCAGCAGCTCGCGCGTGTGCCCCCCCCGGCCCAGCGTGCCATCCACCACCCAGCCAGGCGCAGCATCCGCATCGGCCAGAGGGCTGCCCAGCAGCGCCGAGACAGCCTCGTCCAGCAGCACCGTGGTGTGGCGCCAGAGGGGGGGCATTGCCGGCGTCAGGCCGGACAGGGTGTCGCTCGCCACCATGGTCAGATCACCAGATCCTGCAGCACGTGCTGCGTGGCCGCCGAAGCCATCGCGGCCGCTTCACGCAGGCTGTAGCGGGTGGCGTCCCAGAGTTCGAAGTGGCTGCCCAGGCCGTACATGCGCAGGTCTTTGCTCAGACCGGCGAAGTCGCGCAGCTCGGGCGAAACCGTGATGCGCCAGGCGCTGTCGAGCTCGACCGGGTCGGCGCTGCCCGTGAACAGGCGCTTGGAGTCGGTGGCCGAAAAAGGCAGGGCGTCAATCTTGGCTTCGAAAGCGTCCCAGTTGCATTCCGGGAACACCATCAGGCAGCCGTGCGGGTGCTTGGTGATGACCAGGCCTTTGGGACTATGCTCTGTCAGGACGTCGCGATACTTCGATGGCATGGAGAATCTCCCCTTGCCATCCAGCGTCAGTTGCGACGGACCACGACACTTCATCATTGAACCCAGGCTGCGGAAGCGGCCGTCCTTGCGAACTGAACCGGCGTCCTGAAAATCCCACTAAAAAACCCACTCGACCCCACTTTCTGACACTTTACCCCACTTTAATGGTATGGGTCAACCGCCCAAGCCCGGCAATTTCGTCATCAAAATCAAATGTTTACGCATCTTTTTCAATGCGCCGCGCTCTTTAAGAAATAAGCACTTACAGGGCAAAGCAAAAGCGCCTCTTAAGGTCGAAATGCGTGATTTATGTCCGCTAAATGTCGATCCAGCGAGTCTGCAGAGGCACGCGTTCAAGGCAGAACCGGCTTGGCTGCAGCGCGGGACCGGGGGCCTGGCTACAATTGCGCATCTGTTGTTCTGTCTGTTTCAACCATGCCCACGCCGCTCACCCAACGCACCCTGAAGTCCATCACGCGGGCCATGGGCCTGGGGCTGCACAGCGGCCAGCGCGTTGAAATCACCCTGCACCCCGCGCCTGAAAACACCGGCATCGTGTTTCGCCGGGTCGATCTGCCCACGCCGGTCGACATTCCAGTCAACGCGCTGGCCGTGTGCGACACGCGCATGGCTTCGACGGTGTCTCCCGAAGGCGCCAGCGACGCGCCCAAGGTGCAGACCATCGAGCACATCCTGTCGGCGTGCTGCGGCTTGGGTCTGGACAACCTGCGGGTGGACATCACCGCTGACGAGGTGCCCATCCTGGATGGCTCGGCGGCGTCGTTCGTGTTCCTGCTGCAAAGCGCGGGTATTGCGGTGCAGGACGCGCCCAAGCGCTTTCTGCGCCTGAAAAAACCCGTGCGCGTCAGTGAAGGCAGCGGCCCCAGCCTGAAGTGGGCGCAGCTTGAGCCCTTTGACGGCTACACCCTGGATTTCGAGATCAGCTTCGATCACCCCGCCGTCAGCCAGACCGGCCAGACCGCCTTTTTTGATCTGGGCGGCGGCGATTACATCCGCGAAATCGCCCGCGCGCGCACCTTCGGTTTCACCAAGGATGTCGAAGCCCTGCGTGCCCGGGGCCTGGCGATCGGCGCCAGCATGGACAACGCGGTGGTCGTGGGCGACCGCAGCGTGCTCAACAGCGAAGGCCTGCGCTACCCCAACGAGTTCGCGCGGCACAAGATTCTGGACGCCATGGGCGATCTGCACATCGGTGGCTGGCCCATTCTGGGCCACTACAGCGCCTACAAGGGCGGGCACGGCCTGAACAACCAGCTGCTGCGCCAGGTGCTGGCCGACCCGGACAGCCACGAGTTCATCCACTTCGACGACGAACGCCAGGCGCCGCCGGGCTTCTCGCTGGGCACGCGGCTGCAGTAAGGTCAGGCTGACGATGCTGCTGGTCATCTCCCCCGCCAAGGCGCTGGATTACGACACCCCGGTGCCGGACGACATCCTGCAGCGCGCCACGCGGCCGCAGTGGGTGGACGAATCCGGCCAGCTCATCGCCCTGATGCGCGAGCGCTCGCCCGCGCAGGTGGCGCAGCTGATGCACCTGTCGGACGCGCTGGCGCAGCTCAATGTGGCGCGCTACGCCGCCTGGCGGCCGCGCTTCGGCCCCGGCAACAGCAAACCCGCCGTGCTGGCCTTCAACGGCGATGTGTACGACGGCCTGGACGCCCGCTCCCTGAGCGCGGACGATCTGGACTGGGCGCAGCAGCACCTGGCCATCCTGTCCGGCCTGCACGGCGTGCTGCGCCCGCTGGACTGGCTGCAGCCCTACCGTCTGGAAATGGGCACGGCGCTGGCCGGGCCGCACGGGCGCAATCTCTACGATTTCTGGGGCGGTCGCATCGCCACCGAACTCGACCGGCGCTGCAGGGCGGCCGGCCGCACGGAGGGCGCTGGACAGGCCGACGGCGTCATCGTCAACCTGGCCTCGCAGGAGTACTTCCGCGCGGCGCGCCCGGCCGATCTGCGCCACCGCGTGGTGCACTGCCAGTTCGAAGACTGGAACAAAGACCGCTACAGCATCATCAGCTTTTACGCCAAGCGCGCCCGGGGCCTGATGGCGCGCTGGGCCATCACCCGCCGTGCGACTCGGGTGGCGGACCTGCTGGATTTCGATCTGGATGGCTACGCCCTCGCGCCGCAGGACAGCACCGCTGAGCGCCTGGTGTTCCGCCGCCGTCTGGCCACCCCCGGCTGATTCTTTTGTCCTGCCATGAACCCGCTGCAGACCGATCCCGTCCAGGCCCTGATCTCTGACGAACTGCGCCAGTGGGTGCAGGGCCAGCACCAGAGCGGACACGACGCCGCCCAGCTGCTGCGCGCCATGCAGGACAGCGGCTGGAGCGCCACCCAGGCGCGCCAGGTGCTGCAGCACCTGCTGCCGCAAGCGGGCGACCTGCCCGCTGCCCTGGCTCCGGCAGCCACACAAGCCACCGCGCAGCGCGGCCCCGACATCAGGCCCGCCCATGGGCAACCCTGGGTGGACGGCGGCGACCGGCGCGTGCCGGTGCTGTGCCAATGGAACACACCGCGCATCGTCGTGCTGGGCCAGGTGCTGGATGCCCAGGAGTGCGACGAGCTGATCGCCCAGGCGCGCAGCCGCCTGCGCCGCTCGCAGACCGTGCAGGCCAGCGATGGCGAGGCCCAGGTGCACGACGCGCGCACCAGCGACGGCATGTTCTTCCAGCGCGGCGAAACTGATCTGTGCGAGCGCATCGAAGCGCGTCTGGCGCGTCTGATGGACTGGCCCGTCGAGAACGGCGAAGGCCTGCAGGTGCTGCGCTACGGGGTCGGCGCCGAATACCGCCCGCACTTTGACTACTTCGACACGCGCCAGCCGGGCGCCCCCGCCGTGCTGCGGCGTGGCGGCCAGCGCCTGGCCACCGTCGTCATCTACCTGAACAGCCCACCCGCAGGCGGCAGCACGGTGTTTCCGGACGCGGGGGTCGAGGTCATGCCGCTGCAGGGCCACGCCGTATTCTTCAGCTACCCGCAGGCCACGCCAGCCAGCCTGAGCCTGCACGCGGGCACGCCCGTTCTGGCCGGCGAGAAGTGGGTCGCCACCAAATGGGTGCGCGAACGCCGCTTCGACTGACGCCCGCCCCGCCCCAGCCGCCGCCGACCAGCGGCCGGATGGGCCCGACAAACGGCTCTTTTCCGCTGCACAGCCGCGCCGCGCTGCCGTACAGTGCAGCGCATGCGCTCCCACCGCCCTCCACACTCCTGCACCGTCAGCCCCTGGCGCGGCTTCACCCTGATCGAGGTGCTGGTCGTCATCGCCCTGCTGGGCATCCTGGCGGCTTTTGCCGTGCCTTCGCTGCAGACCTATCTGGATCGCAGCCGGGTGCGCTCGTTCAGTAACGATCTTTTCGCCAGCCTGCAGTACGCCAAAGCGGAAGCGCTGGCGCGGGGGGGAAATGTCAGTATCTGCCCTAATCTGGATCCAGCAACCAGTGCTGGCTGTAACTCAACAGTCGCGACAGCCAATGACAAATTTGTGACCTGCGGACCCAAATATTTCTCGGACGGTTGGAAGATTACTGCCGCTGGCAAAATCATACGAACCAGTCAACAGCCTTTGCCGGACGGACTCAGCGTGTGCTTGAACGGCAATGGTTCGGCCAGCCGCAGTATCGATCTTGACCGTTTAGGTCGGCCCGTTGAGCCCTACGTGGGTTTAGCCATAATTGGACAAACCACCTGCCGCAACATACGGATATATGCCTCTGGACTAATCACGCTATTTCCCGAAAACCAAAGCAAGCTGACCAGTACCGGGCAATGCCAAATTATTTTGTGACGTCTTCATCCATGCGACATCCTGCTTTCAGACGCAAAGCAAGGGGCTTCTCCCTGATCGAAGCCCTGATCACCGTTGCGGTGTTCAGCATCGGTCTGCTGGGCGTGGCCATGACGCAATACACCGCTTTGCGCGAGCAGCGCAATGCCCAGGATTTCGGCAGTGCGAACGAGGGCATGGGCTATATCGCCGAGCGCATGCACATCAACAGCGCCGCGCTGGACACGCCAGGCAGCTATACCCTGACGCTGGCAGGTACGCGCAACTGCACCGATGACCCCAACCCGTCGGATCCCCAGGAAAAGCAGGACATCGTGCGCTGGCAACAGATGCTGTGCAATGCCTTTGGCCCAGGCAATGTGCAGGCGGCGCTGCAGCCGGTCAGAGACCAGCCCAAAGCCCGCTGGGCCATGGTGGT
>NZ_JAWDIE010000027.1:0-27547 GCF_037688875.1 Amphibiibacter pelophylacis | reverse complement strand
ATAACGGCGAAGCGGGCTTCATCCATGGGCTGACGCGGCGACTGTTCATGTGGATGATGTCCATGGGCGCGGCGGTCTTCTTCTTCCTGTGGGTCATGGGCATGTTCACCGAGATCAACCCGGTGACGCGCGCCCTGCTGCCCATGAACGCCATCATCCTGTGCGGCACCACGGTGCTGATGCTGGTGGCGCCGCAGCGCCAGGAGCTGTGGATCCAGGTGGCCGTGGGCTCGCTGGCCGTGCTGCTGCCGGTGCTGCTCTTTCTGGGGCTGCAGGTGCAGCCGCTGGGACGTGAGATCTATTTCATTGCGCCCATCGTGCTGTGGATGCCGCTGCCCTTCATGATCGTGTTTTTCCTGTTCGAGACGCGCAAGGCGATACGCTGGTGCGTGCTCCTGTTCATCGCCAACATCGCAGCGGCCTGCGTGCCGGTGTTCATCCTGCTGCCGGACCTCGTGCGCACCAATGTGGGGCGCCTGGTCATCACCTCGCTGCTGTCGCAGCCGGTCTACATGGCGGTGCTGATCGCGTTTTCGGCGCTGCGCACCCGCCACATCCAGACCGAGGCCGTGGCCACGGCGTTGCGCCGGGCGGCCGAAACCGACGGCCTGACGGGTTTGCTCAACCGGCGGCGCATTCAGGAGGACATCCAGGCGCTGCTGGACCGTCTGGCGCAGGGCGGACCGACGATGGGGCTGATCATGCTGGATGTGGATCATTTCAAGCGCATCAACGACAGCCACGGGCACTCGGTGGGCGACGATGTGCTGGTCAAAATGGCGGCCATTCTGGAAGGCCAGCTGCGCCCTGACCAGCGTGTGGCGCGCTGGGGCGGCGAGGAGTTCATGATTCTCGTGCCCGGCGCCTCGCTGCTGACGCTCAACGCCATGGCCGAGCGCCTGCGCATGGGCATCAGCACCGCTGCCTGGCCCAAGGGGGTTGCGGTGACGTCCAGCTTCGGTGTGGCCGAAGCGCGCTTTGACGAAAACTACCTGGGGCTGCTCAACCGCGTCGATGCGGCACTGTACGAGGCCAAAAAGCAGGGCCGCAACTGCGTCGTGGCCGACGGGCTTGCGACCGGCGTGTCGGCCCCACGCTTTGATGCGCAGACCACCACTGTGCCTTGCAGCACTGTGGATGAGCTGCCCAGCATCATCTGCTGAAAGCGCGCTGGGCCGGGCGTCTGCGCTTCAGCTGTCGAAGCGGCGCCGGCTGGTGGAAATCGACATCAGCATGCCCATGCCCATGCCCAGCGTCACCATGGCAGTGCCGCCATAACTCACCATGGGCAGCGGCACGCCCACCACGGGCAGGATGCCGCTGACCATGCCCATGTTGACGAAGGCGTAGGTGAAGAAGACCAGGCCCAGCGCCCCGCCCAGCAGGCGCGAGAACAGCGTGGGCGCCACGGCAGCGATGTACAGGCAGCGCGCCACGATGCACAGGTAGATCACCAGCAGCACCATCACGCCGGTGAAACCAAACTCTTCGCTGAAGGCCGCGAATATGAAATCGCTGGTGCGCTCGGGGATGAAGTGCAGGTGGGTCTGCGTGCCCTGCATGAAGCCCTTGCCGTGCAGCCCGCCTGAGCCGATGGCGATCATGCCCTGCAGGGTGTGAAAGCCGCGCCCCAGCGGGTCGTTGTTGGGGTCGAGCAGGGTGCAGACGCGGTTCTTCTGGTAATCGTGCAGCACCACCCAGTCGACGCCGGGTTTGCAGATGTCATCTCCGGCCAGAATGAGCGCCGTGATGCCCACCCCCGCCAGCAGGATCACCGGGATGATCAGCTTCCAGGACAGCCCGGCAAAGAACATCACATACAGGCCGGACGCCAGGATGAGCAGCGCGGTGCCCAGATCGGGCTGCTTGAGCACCAGCGCCACCGGCACCAGCAGCAGCGCACTGGCGATGCCGTAATCGAAGAGGGTTTTCGCGCCCTCGCGCTTGTGGAACCAGAAGGCCAGCATCAGCGGCATGGCGATCTTGAGCAGCTCGCTGGGCTGGATGCTGGTGAAGCCGACATTGAGCCAGCGCAGCGCGCCTTTGCGCGAAATGCCCAGCCCCGGCACCATGACCAGCAGCAGCAGCAGCACGCCAAGGGCGTAGAGCGGCAGCGCGCACTGCATCAGCCGCGCGGGCGGCACCTGCGCGATCGCCAGCATCAGGATGGCGCCCAGCACCATGTTGCGGCTCTGCTGACCAAAGCGCTCGCCGTTGTCGTAACCGGCCGAATACATGATGGTCAGACCGACCGTGCACAGCACAATCAGCGCCAGCATCAGCCAGAAATCAAAGCCGATCAGCGTGTGGCGCAGGCGGTCCGCCCAGTGGCGGTTTGAGGGCAGGGCGCTGCTCATGGCCGGGCTCCGGGTCGGCCTGCGGCGACAGGCGGTTTGGGCGTATGGGGCGCTGTTTTGTCCGTGGCCCTGTGCGCGGCCTTGCCGCTGGCGCCCGGTACGCCGGGGTGGGGCGGCAGGGCGTGGCTCAGCGGCAGGAAGGGCCCGGGTGTGTCGGGTGCCACGGGCACCGGTGCCTGGTCAGGGGCGTCGCTCAGGGCGACATCGCCCGAGGCGGTGGTGACGACCGGCATCGAGGCCAGCTGCGTTTCCTGCGGCAGTGGCACGGAATCCGCCGGGATGTAGCCCCCGCTGGCACCGCTGCGGCCGCGTTGTGTGGCGGCCATATCGGCGGCATTGGGGTAACGGCCCAGCAGCACGTAGTCGAAAATGCGCCGTGCAATCGGCGCAGCCGACAGCGCGCCAAAGCCCGCGTTCTCGACGATGACGGCCACCGCCACACGCGGGGCTTCCAGCGGCGCGAAGGCCATGTACCAGGCGTGATCGCGCTTGCGCTCGGCCACGCGCGCGGCGTTGTATTTCTCGTTCTTGCCCACGTCAGCGGCCTGCGCCGTGCCGGTCTTGCCCGCGCTGCGGTAGGGTGCGCCCCGGAAGACCTGGGTCGACGTGCCGGTCTGTGTCACGCCATACATGGCCTGGCTGATCAGCTTGACGCCGTAAGCCGGCAGTTTCAGATCGACCGCCGGGCTGGTGATGGCCTGCGTGCGTCCGGTGGACGGGTCAGTCAGCGACAGCCCGATGCGCGGCTCGTGGTGCAGCCCGCCTGAGGCCAGAATGGCCGCGGCGTTGGCGACCTGCAGTGGTGTGAAGCTGTTGTAGCCCTGGCCGATGCCCAGCGAAATGGTTTCCCCGGCGAACCAGCGCTGCTGTTCGGGGCGGCGGTAGGTGCGTCGCTTCCATTCGGTCGAAGGCAGCACGCCCTTCAGCTCGCCGCGCAGGTCGATGCCGCTGCGCTGGCCAAAGCCAAAGCGCGAGAGCTGGTCGTGGATCAGATCGACGCCCATCTCGTTGGCCAGCGAGTAAAAGTAGACGTTGCTGGATTTGATGATGGCGCGTGTCATGTTGACCGCGCCCAGGCCGTGGCTTTCCACGCTGCGGAAGCGGTGGTTGCCAAAGACGAACACGCCCCGGTCCATGATGGTGGTGTTGGGCGTGCGTTTGCCGGTGATCAGCGCGGCCATGGCCATGAAGGGCTTGTAGGTCGAACCCGGCGGGTACAGGCCCTGGATGGCGCGGTTGAGCAACGGCTTGTCCAGCGAGGTGTTCAGCCGGTTCCAGTTGTCGTAATCGATGCCATCCACAAACAGGTTCGGGTCGAACGACGGGTTGCTGACCAGCGCCAGCACCTCGCCGTTGCGCGGGTCCAGCACCACGGCCGCGCCCCGGCGGCTGCCGAACATGCGCTCGATCATTTCCTGCAGGCGGATGTCGATGGACAGCGTCACCTTCTCGCCCTGCACCGGCGGCTGGCTGCGCAGCTTGCGCACGGCGTAGCCCGAGGCGGTGGTTTCGATTTCCTCGAAGCCGGTCTGGCCGTGCAGGACTTTCTCGTAGCTCTGCTCGATGCCTTTCTTGCCGATGTGGTCGGTGCCGCGGTAGTTGGCCTGGTCTTCGGGCGTCCAGCTGTCCTCCATCACCTTTTCGTCGCGCTGGCTGATGCGGCCGATGTAGCCGATCACGTGCGCGCCGACCTGGCCCATGGGGTACTGGCGGAACAGCCGCGCCTGCACCGTGACGCCCGGAAAGCGGAACTTCTGCGCGGCAAAGCGTGCGACCTCGTCGTCCGTCAGGCGCGAGCGCAGCATCACCGGCTCGAAGTTGCGGCTGTCGCGGCGCAGGCGCTGGAAGCGCGTGATGTCGCGTGGCGTGATGGTGATGATGCGGCCCAGGTCGGCGATGGTCTGCTCCAGATTCTCGACCTGCGCAGGGACCACCTCCAGCGTCTGCGCCGAGAAATTGGTGGCCAGGACGACACCGTTGCGGTCCACGATCTGGCCACGCGTGGGCGGAATCGGCACCAGCGTCAGGCGGTTGGATTCGGCCTTGAGCTGGAAGGCCTCGTAGCGCTGCACCTGCAGCACGTACATGCGCCAGCCCAGCAGGCCCAGGCCAAACAGGACAAAAGCCAGCGCCGCCCACACCCGCGTGCGGTGCATGCGCCCTTCGGCGTCTCCGGCCTTGAAATCAAACATGGGTGGCCCGGCGGTGGGCCCGGGAGAAGGTCTTCATAGCGGACGGTTCTTGTCGCGGTCGGGAGGGCGGCGCTGTGGCATCAGCAGCAGCCAGCTCACCAGCGGCCACAGCAGGGCCTGGAAGAGCGGCGCCAGCAGAAAGCTCCAGCCCGGCGGTGTGCCGCCCGAAACCAGCCTCACCCCGCCAACCAGCACATGGGCGATGAAAAACAGCGGCAGCACCTGGACGCTCTGCAGCGCCAGGCCAAACAGCGGCAGGCGCTTGTCCACCAGGCTGGCCAGGTAAGCCAGCAGCGCGTAGCACAGGCTGTGCTGGCCCAGGATGGAGCCCGCGTTCACGTCCAGCACGATCCCGGCGACAAAACCCAGCGCCACGCCCACATACCGCGGCTGGTGCAGGCACCAGAAGAAAAAGACGATGCCAAACAGGTCGGGCACGGCCGGCTGGCGGCCCAGCGGCACCAGGTTGGCGACCAGAGCGAGTACCAGCGACACCCAGATGAACAGGGGGCTGGCGGGCAGGAGCAGTTCGTTGCGGGCCATGGATCAGGGCTGGTCGATGCTGGTGGCTGAGCCGGGCGTGCCGGGGCGGCCCATCAGCACGTCCTGCGCGACCGAATGCGCGCCCGGCGGCGGCGGCTGGACGGCGGGGGCGTTGATCAGGGGCTGGCGCGGGTCCAGCACCAGCACGTGGCGCACGCCGTCCAGGTTGGCGTAGGGCTTGACCACGATACGGGCGAAACCCGCGTTCTCGCGCCGGTCGATGCTGATCACGGTCCCGACCTTCAGCCCGGCTGGGAAAACGCCGTCCAGCCCGCCCGTGACCCAGGGGTCGCCCACCTGGACGTCGGCGTTGCTGGGCAGGTAGCGCAGATCCAGGCGCGCCAGATCGCCCGTACCGTACAGCACGGCGCGCTGCTGGGTGCGGGCGTTGACCACCGGCGTGGTGGCCGAGACATCGACCTCCAGCGTGACCTCGCTGGTCAGCGGATAGACCTGCGAGACCTGGCCGATCAGGCCGCTTTCGGTGATGACAGGCGAACCGATCTTCACGCCCTGGAGCTGGCCCTTGTCGATGACCAGGCGGTGCGAGAACAGGTCGGGCGCGTCATACATGACTTCGGCCGCGCGGCTGGTGATGGGCAGGTTGGGGCGCAGCTCGAGCAGCGCGCGCAGGCGGTCGTTCTCGCGCAGGATCTGCTCCATGCGGTTGCTCTGCTCGGCCATGCGCGCCAGTTCGGTGCGCAGCTGCGATTCCTCGCTGACCACGCGGTTCAGGCCCTGGACGTACTCGGTGGAGTTCGACCAGATGTCGACCGGCTTTTTCAGGGCGAGCTGCACCGGCAGGATGGTCGTGGCCACGAGCGAGCGCAGCGGCTGCATCACGCCAAAGCGCAGGTCGGCCACCATCAGCGCCAGCGAGCAGGCGATGAAGAAAATCAGCTTGCTCAGCGGCGAGGCGCCACGGCGGAAAAAAGGCGGGGGGCTGGAGTGCAGGGTATCCAAGGCGGGACCCGGTGACAGGCCTGGTGGGCGGAGCGCAGGCGCCCCGCAGGCGCCAGCTTATTCCGATGTGAAAATGGACCCGAGGCGCTCCATGCGCTCCAGGGCGATGCCGCAGCCGCGCACCACGCAGGTCAGCGGCTCTTCGGCGACCAGCACCGGCAGGCCGGTCTCTTCGGCCAGCAGGCGGTCCAGGTCGCTCAGGTGGGCGCCACCGCCGGTCAGCATCATGCCGCGTTCGGCGATGTCGGCACCCAGCTCGGGCGGCGTCTGCTCCAGCGCGTTCTTGACGGCGGAGACAATCTGGTTGAGCGGGTCGGTCAGCGATTCGAGGATCTCGTTGCTGGAAATCGTGAAGCTGCGCGGCACACCTTCCGACAGGTTGCGACCCTTGACTTCCATCTCTTTCACTTCGGGGCCAGGGAAGGCCGAGCCGATCTGCTTTTTGATGGCCTCGGCGGTGGGTTCGCCGATCAGCATGCCGTAGTTGCGGCGGATGTAGTTGATGATGGCTTCGTCGAACTTGTCGCCGCCGACGCGCACCGAGCCTTTGTAGACCATGCCGCCCAGCGAGATCACGCCGACTTCGGTCGTACCGCCGCCGATGTCAACCACCATGGAGCCCGACGCTTCGGACACCGGCAGACCGGCGCCAATCGCGGCGGCCATGGGTTCTTCGATCAGGTAGACCTCGGAGGCGCCCGCGCCAAGAGCCGATTCGCGGATGGCGCGGCGCTCGACCTGGGTGGAGCCGCAGGGCACACAGATGATGATGCGCGGGCTGGGACGCAGCACCGAGCGCGGATGCACCATCTTGATGAACTGCTTGAGCATCTGCTCGGTCACGGTGAAATCGGCGATCACGCCGTCTTTCATCGGACGGATGGCTTCGACGTTGCCTGGCACGCGGCCCAGCATGGCCTTGGCTTCACGGCCCACCGCCTGGATGGTTTTCTTGCCGTTGGGACCGCCCTCGTGGCGGATGGAAACCACTGAAGGCTCGTCCAGAACAATGCCCTTGCCGCGCACGTAAATCAGTGTGTTCGCGGTGCCCAGGTCTATGGCCAGGTCGGTGGAAAGATAACGGCGGAAAGATCCAAACATAGGGCGAAAACCGGTGATAAAACAGGGTGTTGGCTGTGAAGGCCAGATCAGGCTGCGGGGCTGGAACAAGGCGCTTGAAGCCCATTGATGAACCAGTCCGCCAACAGGCAAATTAGCCTGAGATAATAACCCATTGGCGTTGGCTTTGACCCGCCGTTTTGTGCTTTGCGGAGAGATTTATGAGTGCCTCGCTTCTGGACAGGGACGATGTGTCGCGTTTGGCGCAACTGGCCCGGCTGCAGTTCACACCTGAGGCGTCCCAGCGCCTTCAGGACCAGATGAACGCCTTTTTTGCCATCGTGGAACAGATGCAGCAGGTGGACACCACTGGCGTTGCGCCGCTGTCCACGCCGCTGGCGGCCAGCCTGCCTCTGGCGGGCCAGTCGGCCGACCTGCGCCTGCGCGACGACGCGATCACCGTGGCGCCCCACGGCGAGACGCAGCTGGCCGCCCACCTGCGCAACGCCCCGGCGCGCAGCGAGGGCCTGATCCTCGTCCCGCCCGTGATCGAATGAGCCCCAAGGAATCCCCCATGACTTCTTTCTCTTCTGACTCATCCGCGGGCCTGCTGACCTCGGTGCAGGACCAGCACCAGGCGCTGGCGTCCGGCCAGACCAGTGCGGTCGAGCTGTGCCAGGCGGCCCTGGCGCGCATCGCGGCGCACGACGATCTGGGCGCTTTCCTGCACGTGGATGCCGAAGCGGCGCTGACTGCCGCCCGGGCCAGCGATGCGCGGCGCGCCAGCGGCGCTGCGCGCGGCGTGCTGGACGGCATCCCGTTGGCGCACAAGGACATTTTTGTCACCCGGGGCATGCCCAGCACGGCCGGATCGAAGATGCTGGACGGCTATCTCAGCCCTTTTGACGCCAGCGTGGTCGAGCGTCTGGCGCAGGCCGGTGCAGTGAGCGTGGGCAAGCTCAACTGCGACGAGTTCGCCATGGGCGGCAGCAACGAGCATTCGGCTTTCCGCCCAGCCATCAACCCCTGGAGCGCGCCCGGACAGCCGCTGATCCCCGGCGGGTCGTCGGGCGGTTCGGCGGTGGCCGTGGCGGCGCGTCTGCTGGCGGCCACCACCGGCACCGACACAGGCGGCTCGATCCGCCAGCCGGCTGCGCTGTGCGGCATCACCGGCATCAAGCCGACTTACGGGCGCTGCCCGCGCTGGGGCATGGTGGCGTTTGCCTCCAGCCTGGACCAGGCGGGGCCGATGGCGCAGACGGCCTGGGACTGCGCCGCGCTCCTGCAGGCCATGAGCGGCTTTGATGAGCGCGATGCCACCAGCGCGCCGCTGCCCGTGCCCGACTGGCTGGCCGAACTGGCCCAGCCCGTGCACGCGCTGGCCCCGCGTGGCACAGCGCAGCAGCCGCTGGGTGGCCTGCGCATCGGTCTGCCCAAAGAGTTTTTCGGCGACGGTGTGCAGCCCGAAGTGCTGGCCGCCACGCAGGCCGCGCTGGCCGAGTTGCAGCGCCTGGGCGCCGAGCTGGTTGATATCGCCCTGCCGCGCACGCCGCTGGCGATTCCGGTCTACTACATCATCGCCCCGGCCGAGGCCAGCTCCAACCTCAGCCGTTTCGACGGCGTGCGCTACGGCCACCGCGCCGACAGCCCGCGCGATCTGGCCGAGCTGTACACGCGCTCGCGCACCGAGGGCTTTGGCGAAGAGGTCAAACGCCGCATCATGATGGGCACTTACGTGCTCAGCCACGGTTATTACGACGCCTACTACCTGCAGGCGCAAAAGCTGCGCCGCATGATCGTTGATGATTTCCAGGCCGCTTTTGCGCAGTGCGATCTGATCGCCGGGCCGGTCAGTCCCACGGTGGCGCGCGCCCTGCACACGGGCGAGGCGGTGGACAGCGATCCGCTGCAGGACTATCTGGCCGACATTTTCACCCTGCCGGCCAGCCTGGCGGGCCTGCCCGGCCTGAGCCTGCCTGCGGGCCTGGGGGCGCAGTCCGGCCTGCCCGTCGGCCTGCAGCTGATGGCGAACTACTGGCAGGAGGGCGCGCTGCTGCACGCGGCGCACCTGCTGCAGCAACACACGGGCTGGCACCGCCTGGCGCCCGCCGGTTTTGAAGGGAGTGCCGCATGAGCGCCGCACTGCACACAACGATCACAACGACCACAACACCAGCGGCCGAATTCCCGCTGGCGTCGAGCCAGGCGCCGCTGGTGCGCGGTTACGAGGTCGTGATCGGGCTGGAGATCCACACCCAGCTGCGCACGCACAGCAAGATTTTCTCCGGCGCTTCGGCGGCTTACGGCGCGGCGCCCAACGCCCACGCCTGCGCCCTGAGCCTGGCGCTACCCGGCACGCTGCCGGTGCTCAACCGTCAGGCGGTCGAGCACGCCATCCGCTTCGGCCTGGCCATCAACGCCGCGGTGGCGCCGGTGTCGGTGTTTGCGCGCAAGAACTACTTTTACCCCGACCTGCCCAAGGGCTACCAGATCAGCCAGTTCGAGCTGCCGGTGGTGCAGGGCGGACGCCTGTTCATCGATGTGGACGGTCAGACTTTCCTTGTGCCGCTGACGCGCGCTCACCTGGAAGAGGACGCGGGCAAATCCATCCACGGCCAGTTCAGCGACGATCAGGGGCGACCTTGCACCGGCATCGATCTGAACCGCGCGGGCACGCCGCTGCTGGAGATCGTCTCCGAGCCCGAAATGCGCTCCAGCCGCCAGGCCGTGGCCTACGCGCGCGCCATGCACACGCTGGTGACCTGGCTGGACATCTGCGACGGCAACATGCAGGAAGGCAGCTTCCGCTGCGACGCCAACGTCTCGGTGCGCCGCCCCGGCGGGCCGCTGGGCACGCGCCGCGAGATCAAAAACCTCAACAGCTTCCGCTTCCTGCAGCAGGCCATCGATTACGAGATCAACTGGCAGATCGACAGTCTGGAAGACGGCCACGCCATCCAGCAGGCCACGGTGCTTTTCGACCCCGACACCGGCGAAACCCGCGCCATGCGCAGCAAGGAAGATGCGCACGATTACCGCTACTTCCCCGACCCCGACCTGCCGCCGCTGGTCATCGCGTCCGACTGGATCGAGCGCGTGCGCGCCGCCATGCCCGAACTGCCTGGCGACATGGCGCAGCGCTTTGCCCGCGAGGACGGCCTGCCCGGCGACGCGGCCGCTGCCATGACGCAGAACCTGGCGCTGGCCCGCTTTTACGAGGCCACCCGCGATGCCGCCCGCCTGCTCTCGCCCGCTCACGCGCAAGGCGCGGCCCGCGCCGCAGCCAACTGGCTGATGGGCGAAGTGGCCAAGCGCCTGAACGCGCAGGACCGCACCCTGGCCGACGCGCCCGTCACGCCGCAGACGCTGGCGGCTTTGATCACCCGCATCCAGGACGGCACCATCTCGAACAACGCGGCGCGCCAGGTGTTTGACGCGCTGTGGAGCGGCGAGGGTGACAGCGTGGACGCCGTCATCGAAGCCAAAGGCCTGCGCCAGATGAACGACAGCGGCGCCCTGCAGTCCATCGTGGACGCGGTGCTGGCGGACAATGACAAGCTGGTTCAGGAGTACCGATCCGGCAAGGACAAGGCCTTCAACGCCCTGGTCGGACAGGTGATGAAGGCGAGCAAGGGCAAAGCCAACCCGACGCAGGCCAATGCGATGCTGCGCGAGCGTCTGGGCTGACATTTGAACTGCGCTTGCGCCGAAAAATCACGGACATAGACCGCCTGGCCTGCTACAATCTGCGGTTTCCTGCGATGGCCGGGAAATCATGGCTGCACGCCGGGTCCGCCCGACAGACCACCATGGCGCGCAACACCCGAGAGGCTGCCGAAGCATAAGCAGCACCGAGGGGGCCGGCGGAATCTTCCTCCTGCGGCGCGTTTTGCCATTGTTTTGATCCACAGAAAACCCATGAAAACCTTCAGCGCAAAACCCGCCGAGGTGACGCACGAGTGGTTTGTGATTGACGTGACCGACAAGGTCCTGGGACGTGTTGCCAGCGAAGTGGCACGTCGCCTGCGCGGCAAACACAAGGCCATCTATACGCCTCACGTCGATACCGGTGACTTCATTGTTGTCGTCAACGCAGACAAACTCCGTGTCACAGGCAACAAGGCCCACGACAAGGTCTACTACCGTCACTCCGGATTCCCCGGCGGTATCTACGGCACCCGTTTCAAGGACATGCAGGCCAAGCACCCCGGCCGTGCCCTCGAAAAAGCGGTCAAGGGCATGTTGCCCAAGGGCCCACTGGGCTATGCCATGATCAAGAAGCTGAAGGTCTACGCCGGCGGGGAACATCCCCACACCGCGCAGCAGCCCAAGCCGTTGGACATCTAAGGAGCCCAGCATGATTGGAAACTGGAATTACGGCACGGGCCGTCGCAAATCGTCGGTCGCCCGCGTGTTCATCAAAAAGGGCACGGGCCTGATTACCGTCAACGGTCGCCAGATCGACGAGTACTTCGGCCGTCAGACCTCGATCATGGTCGTCAAGCAGCCGCTGGTGCTGACCGAGAACGTCGAGGCTTTCGACGTGCAGGTCAATGTCCACGGCGGTGGTGAATCCGGCCAGGCCGGTGCCGTCCGCCACGGCATCACCCGCGCCCTGATCGATTACGACGCCGCGCTCAAGCCCAGCCTGAGCGCTGCCGGCTTCGTCACCCGCGATGCGCGTGAAGTCGAGCGTAAAAAGGTCGGTCTGCGTGGCGCCCGCCGCGCCAAGCAGTTCAGCAAGCGCTGATCGCGCCTGCCGCACCGGGAAAAACCGCTCTCCGGAGCGGTTTTTTTGTGCCTGAAGCACGGCCCGAAGGGGAATGCTCCGCCCTGCAGGCGGAAATGGCCGCTCCCGTGATATGGTCCAAAAGCGGGCTTTGGCCTGTTTCTCTGAACCGGCCGGGGTGATTTCCCGTGCTGTCTGGCCCCACAGGATTTCACCATGACATGTCCCATCAATACGCAGCGCCGCACCCTGCTGGCGCTTTTGGGCAGCAGCGCCCTGCTGGCAGCCTGCGGCAAATCGGGCGGCGACGCCGCTGCGCCTGCCGCATCGAGTGACAGTGCGGCGCCTTCAGCCACCCCCGCCGCCAGCGCCGCACCGGCGGCCAGCGGCAGCCCGGTGCGCGTGGCGTCCAAAATCGACGGTGAAGGGGCCCTGCTGGGCCACATGCTGGTGATGCTGCTGGAGCACCACGGCATTCCCGTCACCGCCCGCATCCAGATGGGCGCGACCAAGGTGGTGCGCGAGGCGCTGCTGGCGGGCGAGATCGATCTCTACCCCGAATACACCGGCAACGGCGCCTTCATGGTGGGCGACGAGAAAAACCCCGCCTGGCGCAACCTGGAGCAGGGTTACGAGCTGGTGCGCCGCCTGGACGCGGCCAACGGCCTGGTCTGGCTCAAGCCCGCGCCCGCCAACAACACCTGGGCGATTGCGCTGCGCCGGGATCTGGCGGACCGCGAGAAGGTGCACAGTCTGGCCGACCTGAAGGCGGCGCTGGACAAGGGCATGCCCTTCAAAATCGCGGCCGGTGCCGAGTTTGTCGAGCGCAGCGACGCGCTGCCGGCTTTCGAGGCCACCTACGGTTTCAAGCTCAAGCAGGACAACATCCTGGCCTTTCCGGGCAACGACACGGCGGTCTTCATCAAGGCCGCCGCCGAGCAGACCTCGGGCGTGAACGCCGCGACGGTTTACGCCACCGACGGTGCCGTCTCGGCTGTGGGTCTGGAGGTGTTGGCCGACCCCCAGGGCGCGCAGCCGGTGTACGCCCCGGCGCCCGTCATCCGCAAGGCTGTGCTGGACGCCTACCCGAAAATCCCCGGCATCCTGGAGCCGGTGTTTGCCACGCTGGACACGCAGACGCTGCAAAAGCTCAACGGCGCGGTCGGGGTCGAGGGGCGCGAAGCCAGCGCCGTGGTGTCGGAATACCTGAAGTCCAAAGGCTTCCTGTGATCCGGTGAAGGCTGTAGCGGTGACGACGCGCCCCGGGGTTCACCCGGTGCTGATGCTGCTCTGGGTGCTGATGGCGCTGTGCCCGGCGGTCTGGCCGGTGCTGGGCGTGTCGCCCAACCGCATCCTGACTCCGGCGGGTGTGCCGCTGGCGCAGCTGGCGGGCACGCCGGGCGTGGGAGGGTTTTTCGCCCTGCTGACGCTGGCGCTGATCGTTCTGGGGCTGCTGGCCTGGCGTGGCGGTGAGGGCCGCTGGGGGGCGCTGCTCGGCTTGCTGCTGTCTGCCGTGGCGATGGCGCTGCTGGCCGCGCTGGCGGGCCGCTATGCGGCGTCGCTGTGGGCGGAGCGCGGCAGCGGCCGCGTGGTACTGGCGGGCGGATTCTGGGGGCTATTGCTGCTGCTGTGGCTGTATGGCGCGCAGGCGCTGCGCACGCTGCAGGCGCAGGGCCCGCGGCCCGGCCGCTGGGCGGAGCTGCTGCCCACCGCAGGCGCGATTGTTCTGTGGCTGCCGCTGGCGGCGGTGGTTGTCTGGGGCCCGATGGATCGGCTGTCGCTGTGGCAGGAATACCGCGTCAACGCCGCCCTGCTGGGCACGGCGCTGGGCGAGCATCTGGGCCTGCTGGCGCTGACGCTGGGGCTGACCGCGCCGCTGGCGCTGGGCCTGGGCCTGCGCTCGGTGGCGCGTCCGCGCTTTGGCCGCATCTGCCTCGGTACGCTGGGGCTGGTCCAGACAGTGCCTTCGATTGCGCTGTTTGGTTTGCTCATGACGCCGCTGTCCGCGCTGTCGCAGGCCGTGCCGCTGCTGGCCACACTGGGCATCAAGGGCATCGGCGTGGCCCCGGCGGTGCTGGCGCTGGTGGCTTATTCGCTGCTGCCCATGGTGCGCGCCACGGTCGCGGGGCTGGAACAGGTTCCCCCCGCCGTGCTGACCGCCGCGCGCGGCATGGGCATGACGCCCTCGCAGGTGCGCTGGCAGGTGCAGGTGCGCCTGGCGCTGCCGGTGCTGCTGTCCGGGCTGCGGGTGACGGCGGTGCAGGCCGTGGGACTGACGGTGGTGGCCGCGCTGATCGGGGCGGGCGGCTTTGGGGCGCTGGTGTTCCGGGGCCTGTCGGCCAGCGCGCTGGATCTGGTCCTGCTGGGCGTTCTGCCCGTGGTGGCACTGGCCGCCCTGATCAACGCCCTGATGTCTGTGCTGGAGGGCCTGGCCCGCGTGCCAGGATCGGCGGCGCCGCGTGCGCCGTCAGGAGTCAATACATGATCGAGTTCGAACACGTCGTCAAACGCTACAGCGGGCGCACCGTCATCCCCGATCTGTCGCTGCGCCTGGAGCAAGGCCGGATCACCGTGGTGATCGGCGCTTCGGGCTCGGGCAAATCGACGCTGCTCAAAATGGTCAACCGACTGGAGGAGCGCGACGGCGGCGAGATTCGCTTCCAGGGCCGCGACATCCGCAGCTTCGGGGTCGAGGATCTGCGCCGCCGCATGGGGTACGCCATCCAGTCCAACGGCCTGTTCCCGCACTGGACGGTGGCGCGCAACATCGCTACCGTGCCGCGCCTGCTGGGCTGGCCGCCCGAGCGCATCCGCGCGCGCGTGGACGAGCTGCTGGAGATGCTGGATCTGCCGCCTGCGCAGTACCGCAGCCGCCACCCGCACCAGCTCTCGGGCGGGCAGCAGCAGCGCGTGGGCGTGGCCCGCGCCATGGCGGCTGACCCCGAAATCCTGCTGATGGACGAGCCCTTCGGCGCGCTCGATCCAGTGACGCGCGCCAGCCTGCAGCACGAGGTGCGCCGTCTGCACCAGCGCCTGGGCAAAACCATTCTGCTGATCACGCACGACATCGACGAGGCGCTCTTCCTGGCCGACCACCTGATCCTGCTGGATCAGGGGCGCATCCTGCAGCAGGGCTCGCCGCAGGACATCCTGAGCCAGCCGGCCAGCGACGCGGTGCGCGATTTCCTGGGCCGCGACGACCTGGGCCTGCGCCATCTGGCGCTGCGCCCGGTGAGCGCGGTGATGCGTCCGGTGGGCGATCTGCCGCCGGACAGCGTGGACATTGCCGACAGCGCCACGCTGCGCCAGGCGCTGTCGCTGCTGCTGGCCTCGCGTTGCGAGTGGCTGCGCGTGTGCGACGCGGCAGGCCAGGCCGTGGGCCAGCTGCACGCGCTGGACGTGCTGGGCCTGCGCACGGACCACGCGGCATGAATACCGCTCTGGCTGGCCTGCGCCGCGCCTGGCCGCTGACGGCGGTGACGCTGCTGATGATCCTCGGGCTGTCGGGCATGAACGCGCTGGCGCCGCTGTTTCAGGCGATGTTTCCGCAGCTGGTGCGGCCGGTTTACCCGCTGGAATCGTTCTGGAACCTGTGGCTGGCGCACGTCGGCCTGGTCCTGGCGTCCAGCGGGGCTTCGGTCGTGCTGGGCCTGGGCATAGGCGTGGCCGTGACGCGGCCGCTGGGCCAGCGCTTCCGGCCGCTGGCCGGGACGCTGGTGGCCCTGACGCAAACGGTGCCGCCCGTGGCCGTGCTGGCCGTGGCTGCGCCGCTGATCGGTTTTGGCTTTGCGCCCGCGCTGCTGGCCCTGACGCTGTACGGCATTTTCCCGGTGCTGCAGGCCACCATGGCCGGGCTGGATGGCGTACCGCGTTCGGTGCTGGACGCCGCGCGGGGGCTGGGGATGCGCGCGGGCGAGCGTCTGGCGCAGATCGAACTGCCCATGGCGCTGCCCGTCATCCTGGCGGGGGTGCGCGTGTCGGTCACCATCAACATCGGCACTGCGGCAATTGCTTCGGCGGTCGGCACGCAGACGCTGGGCACGCCCATCATCGTGGGCCTGTCCGGCTTCAACAACGCCTACGTGCTGCAGGGCGCGCTGCTGGTCGGCCTGCTGGCCATTTCGGTCGATATGGCCTTCAACCTGCTGCAGCGCGCGGTGGACCGCTGGCTGGGGCGGGGGCGCAAGTAAGCGGCTTCAGGCCGGTTTCCAGCGGGTTTCAGACGGCGGCGGCTTCGGCCAGGGTGTGCAGCAGCAGGCGTGCGCTGGCCAGGTTGGTGGCGCAGGGCACGTCGTGCACGTCGCAGGCGCGCACCAGGGCGTTGATGTCGGGCTCGTGCGGCTGCGGCGTCATGGGATCGCGCAGGAAAATCACCAGATCAACCTCGCCTTCGGCCAGCCGCGCCCCGATCTGCAGATCGCCGCCCAGCGGCCCGCTGAGCAGGCATTCCACCGCCAGGCCGACTTCGGCGATCAGCCGACCGCCGGTGGTCCCCGTGGCCATCAGCGTGCAGGTGGACAGAAAGGCCGAAAACTCGCCCGCCAGACGCACCATGGCGTCTTTGCGGCCGTTGTGCGCGATCAGCGCGACGCGCATGGCTCAGCCCTCCAGCGCCTGCGCCGCGCCCAGCAGGGCGGGCGACGATTTGGCGGTGATGAGGTAAACCGGGATCGGGTCCAGATAGCTGATGAAGCGGCCTTTGCCCCGGAAGCGCTCGCGAAAGCGCGAGGTGGTGAAGACATCGCCCAGGCGCGGCGCGATGCCGCCACCGATGTACACACCGCCCACAGCGCCCAGCGTCAGCGCCAGGTTGCCCGCGGTGGTGCCCAGGAAGCGGCAGAAAAGATCCATGGCCTCGATGGACAGGCGCTCGTGCGGCTCGTCCGGGCGGGCCAGCACCGACCCGGCCGCAACTGCGCAGGCGCTGATGTCGGCGGCGCTGCGCTCGGGCTGTGGCGTGACGCCATCGAGCTGGCACAGGCTGGTGTACAGGTTGACCAGGCCCGAGCCCGACAGCACGCGCTCGGCTGAGACGTGGTCAAAGCGCGTCTTGAGCTGGGCGATAACGGCGGATTCGCGCTCGTCGCAGGCGGCCAGCGTGACGTGTCCGCCTTCGCCCTGGAGCGGCGTCCAGTGGCCGTCCAGGCTGTGCACCAGGCCCGAAACGCCCAGGCCCGTGCCCGCGCCCAGCAGGGCGATGGCGCCGCCGGGCTTGGGCAGCGTACCGCCGATCTGGATGCGGTCGGCTTCGGGCAGCGAGGGCAGGGACAGCGCCAGCGCCGTGAAATCATTGATGACCAGCAGGCGCTGCAGCCCCAGGTGCTGCTGCATCTCGCTGATCGAGAAGGCCCAGGTGTGATTGGTCATGCGCACGATATCGCCGTGAATCGGGTTGGCGATGCCGATGCAGCACTCGGCCGGCTGGGGCAGCTGCTGCTGCGCCAGGTAGTGGCGGATGGCGTCCAGCAAGGTGGGGAAATCCTGGCCGGGCAGGATGGCGGCGTGGCTGATGGAGGCGCCGGGGCTGTCCTGCCAGGCAAAACGGGCGTTGGTGCCGCCCACGTCGCCCAGCAGGCGGGGAAAGTTCGGGGTCATGGTCTTGAGGTCATGTTAGCGTTGACACGGATGCGCCGCATCATAGCCGCAGCCCCCGCGATCAGGCCTTGGTGTCTTCCCGCACGCAGTCCACGTAGTAGCGTGTGCTGCCGTCGTCCTCGGTTTCGGCCACGAGGCCGTGCACGTCGGTGTGAAAGCCCGGGAAGCGCTGGTTGAAGTCGCGCGCAAAGAAGAGGTAATCGACGATGCGGCGGTTGAACACTTCGCCCGGAATCAGCAGCGGAATGCCCGGTGGGTAGGGCGTGAGCAGCGCGGTGGTGATGCGGCCTTCCAGGTGATCGATCTCGACGCGATCGGTCTTGCGGTGCGCGATGTGGGCGTAGGCCTCGCTGGGCTTCATGGCCGGGCGCAGGTCGGACAGATACATCTCGGTGGTCAGGCGGGCGACGTCGGCGCGCGCGTAGGCCTCGTGGATGGACTGGCACAGGTCGCGCAGGCCCATGCGCTCGTAGCGCGGGTGGGCGGCCACGAACTCGGGCAGGATGCGCCACAGCGGCGCGTTCTTGTCGTAATCGTCCTTGAACTGCTGCAGCGCGGTCAGCAGCGTGTTCCAGCGGCCCTTGGTGATGCCGATGGTGAACATGATGAAGAAGCTGTACAGCCCCGTCTTTTCGACGACCACGCCGTGCTCGGCCAGGAATTTGGTCACGATGGCGGCGGGGATGCCGGTGGGCGCGAACTCGCCCGACAGCTTCAGACCCGGGGTGACGATGGTCGATTTGATCGGGTCCAGCATGTTGAAGCCTGGCGCCACCGCGCCAAAGCCGTGCCAGTCGTCCTCGGCCTTGAGCATCCAGCTGGCCGCGCGGCCGATGCCGTCCCCCGGCAGCTCTTCGGGGCCCCAGACGGTGAACCACCAGTCCTCGCCATAAGCGGCTTCGACCTTGCGCATGGCGCGGCGGAAATCCAGCGCTTCGCTGATGCTTTCCTCGACCAGCGCGCGGCCGCCTGGGGGCTCCATCATCGCGGCGGCCACGTCGCACGAGGCGATGATGGCGTACTGCGGCGAGGTGCTGGTGTGCATCAGGTAGGCCTCGTTGAAGAGGTGGCGGTCCAGCTTGCGCGTCTGCGAATCCTGCACCAGCACCTGGCTGGCCTGGCTGATGCCGGCCAGCAGCTTGTGCGTGCTCTGCGTGGCGTACACCAGCGCCTGCTTCGGGCGGGCGCGCTTCTTGCCCATCGAGTGGAAATTGCCATAGAACGGGTGGAAGGCCGCGTGCGGCAGCCAGGCCTCGTCAAAGTGCAGGGTGTCGATCCAGCCGTCGAGCTGGCCCTTGATGAACTCGGTGTCGTACAGCACGCCGTCGTAGGTCGATTGCGTCACCGTCATGATGCGCGGCGTGATTTTCGTGGTGTCCACCCCCGCCAGCAGCGGGTTGGCGGCCATTTTGGCCTTGATGGTCTCGGGCGCGAACTCGCTGGCCGGGATCGGGCCGATGATGCCGAAGTGGTTGCGTGTCGGCGTCATGAAGACAGGGATGGCTCCCGTCATGATGATGGCGTGCAGGATGGATTTGTGGCAGTTGCGGTCCACCACCACCACGTCGTCGGGCGCCACGGTGTGGTGCCAGACCATCTTGTTGCTGGTGCTGGTGCCGTTGGTCACGAAGTAGCAGTGGTCGGCGTTGAAAATGCGCGCGGCGTTTTTCTCGGACGCGGCGACCGGGCCGGTGTGGTCCAGCAGCTGGCCCAGCTCTTCCACCGCGTTGCAGACGTCGGCGCGCAGCATGTTCTCGCCAAAGAACTGGTGGAACATGTGGCCCACGGGGCTCTTCAGAAAGGCCACGCCGCCCGAGTGTCCGGGGCAGTGCCAGCTGTAGGAACCGTCCTGCGCGTAGTGCATCAGGGCGCGGAAAAAGGGCGGCGCCAGGCCGTCGAGGTAGCTTTTGGCTTCGCGGATGATGTGGCGCGCCACGAACTCGGGCGTGTCCTCGAACATGTGGATGAAGCCGTGCAGCTCGCGCAGGATGTCGTTGGGCAGATGCTGGCTGGTGCGCGTTTCGCCGTAGACGTAGATGGGGATGTCGGCGTTCTTGAAGCGGATCTCTTCAATGAAGCCGCGCAGGTTGGTCACGGCCTCGCTGTCCTCGTCGGGGCTGAATTCCTCGTCGTCGATGGACAGGATGAAGGCGCTGGCGCGGCTTTGCTGCTGCGCAAAGTGAGACAGGTTGCCGTAGCTGGTCACACCCAGCACCTGGATGCCTTCTTTTTCGATGGCGTCGGCCAGCGCGCGTATGCCCAGACCCGAGGCGTTTTCCGAGCGGAAATCTTCATCAATGATGACGATGGGGAAGTGAAACCGTTGCATGGCCTTCGGGCGCGTGGGCACGCCAATGGGTGAAAACCCGCAGTGTAGGGGCAGAAGCCCCGGGCGGTGCAAAACCGGGCGTCTGCGTCCGCCCATAATGGCGCGTGGGCCACAGGCCCGGTCCTTTTTCAGACAGATGTGGGGTGACATGCCAAGCGCAGACCAGTCGTATCGCCAGCAGGGGCCGGTTGCGCCCGCTTCGAATTTCGCGCCCTCGGGCGCGGCGCTGGTGCTGCTGGCCATGACGCTGTCGCTGGGTGCGGCGGTGTCGCTGGGCATCACCCGCTTCGCCTACAGCCTGCTGCTGCCGCCCATGCGCGCCGACCTGGGCTGGAGCTACACCGTCGCCGGGGCCATGAACACCGCCAATGCGCTGGGCTATCTGCTGGGTGCGCTGCTGACGCCCCGGCTGCTGCGCCGTTGCACCGCCGACCAGGCACTGCTGGGCTGCGCGCTGCTGGCCAGCGCCGTGATGGCGCTGGGCGCGGTCCTGACCGACACGCCGCTGCTGCTGGCCCAGCGCCTGCTGGCGGGCGTGGTCAGCGCCGTCATCTTCATGACCGGCGGTCTGCTGGCCGCGCAGCTGGGTGCGCTGTCGCCCTCGCGCAGCGGCCTGCTGCTGGGTCTGGTTTATGGCGGCGTGGGCTGGGGCATTGCGCTGTCCAGCGGCCTGGTGCCGCCGGTGCTGGAGGCGGCGCAGGGCGTGGCGCACAGCTGGCGCTGGGCCTGGGCGGCGCTGGGCGTGGCCTGTCTGCTGGCCAGCCTTGGGCTTTGGGCGGGCGTGCGCTGGCTGCGCCGCTGGCAGGCGCTGGCGCCGCGCCAGAGCGCGCAGCAGGCCGGGCTGGATCGCGTGGCGGTGTTCCGCTGGCGCGATTTCGTCCCGGCGCTGGCGGGCTATCTGTGCTTTGGCATGGGCTACATCGGCTACATGACGTTTGTGATTGCGCTGCTGCGCCAGGAAGGAGCCAGCGGTGCGCAGACCAGCTTTTTCTTCGCCCTGCTGGGGCTGGCGGTGGTGGGTTCGGGCCGCCTGTGGGCGGGTCTGCTGGACCGCTGGAAGGGCGGGCAGCCCATGGCGGTGCTCAACGCCCTGCTGGGCGTGGCGACGCTGCTGCCGGTGCTGACCCAGGTCTGGCCGGTGATGCTGCTGTCGGGCATCGCGTTTGGCGCGGTTTTTCTGTCGGTGGTGGCCTCGACCACGGCGCTGGTGCGCCACAACCTGGCGCCCGGCGCCTGGATGGCGGGCATTGGCGCCTTCACCCTGATTTTCGCGGCCGGTCAGGTGATCGGCCCCACGCTGACCGGCATGGTGTCGGACGGCGCGGGTGGCCTGCGCCTGGGTCTGCTGTTCTCGGCGCTGACGCTGTGGGCGGGCGCGGCGCTGGCCCTGCTGCAAAAACCGCTGGCGCAGCCGGCCACTTCTTCGAACCCCAAAGGCTGATGCCATGAGCGCACCTTCTCCCGCCCCAGACAGCCTGCCCCGCCGAACCTGGTGGCACATCACCCTGGCCGCAGCGGCCATCCTGATGGTGACCATGGGCGTGCGCCAGTCCATGGGCCTGTTTGTCGCGCCGCTGGACACGGCGACCGGCCTTGGCATTGTCAGCATCAGTTTCGCGCTGGCGGTGGGGCAGTTTGTCTGGGGCGCGGTGCAGCCGGTGGCGGGCGCGGTGGCCGACCGCTGGGGCCCGGCGCCGGTGCTGGCGGGCGGTGTGCTGCTGATGGCGCTGGGGCTGGTGATGACCACCGCGCTGCAATCGTCCTGGGGCCTGACCTTTGCGCTGGGTGTGCTGATGGCGGCGGGCAGCGGTGCGGGCAGTTTCTCGGTGCTGATCGGCGCTGCGGCGCAGAAGCTGCCCGCCAGCCAGCGCGGCATGGCGTCGGGCGTGATCAACGCGGGGGGCTCGTTCGGGCAGTTTGTTTTTGCGCCGCTGACGCAGGGCCTGATCGCGCTGGTCGGCTGGACAGGCGCGCTGTGGGGCCTGGCCGTGGCCACGCTGGCGGCGCTGCCGCTGATCGGTCCGCTGCGCAACCGCAAGGCGCCCCAGACGGCTTCAGCGGCTGCGGGTGCCGATGCAGCCCGCCCGGCCGCCCCGCAGATGGGCCTGCGCGCCGCCGTGCGCCAGGCGCTGGGCGACCGCAGCTACTGGCTCCTGCACGCCGGGTTTTTCACCTGCGGCTTTCACATCGCGTTTCTGGTGACGCACCTTCCGGGCGAAGTCCACCTGTGCGGCCTGCCGCCGCAGGTGGCGAGCTGGTCGCTGGCCATCATCGGCCTGGCCAATGTGGTTGGCAGCCTGCTGGCGGGCTGGGCGGTGCAGCGCGTACGCAGCAAGTTCGTGCTGTTCTGGATGTACGCGTCGCGCGCGGGGCTGATCCTGGTCTACCTGGCCGCGCCCAAGACCGAGCTGTCGTTTTACCTGTTTGCTGCAGGCCTGGGCCTGACCTGGCTGGCGACGGTGCCGCCGACGGCCGGGATTGTTGCCAAGCTCTTTGGGCCGCGCTACCTGGCCACGCTATTTGGCCTGACGCTGCTCAGCCACCAGATCGGCGGCTTCCTGGGCGCGTGGCTGGGCGGCCTGGCGCTGGAGCGCATGGGCGACTACCACCTGATGTGGTGGGCCGACATCGCCCTGGCCAGCGCCGCTGCACTGATCAACCTGCCGATCCGGGAGGAGAAGGTCGTGCGGCTGCAGGCGGCTTGAGTTTCAGAGCGGCTCAAACCGCGTCAGGAACTCGTCCAGCACGCGGGTGAAGATTTTGTCCTCGTCCACCGAGCGGTAAACCGCCATGGCCACGCCGTCCTGGTCGCCATTGGTGCAGTTCTTGGCCTGCGCAATCCAGGCGTAAAGGCGGCCGGTTTTGATGTGGCGGTAAATGAGCGGCTCGTGGTCGTCGCCCTGAACCTGCGGCAGATCGGTCTGCGCCAGGCGAGCGGCATAGCGCGCCATCAGATCGATTTCGATATGCACCGTGCTGCCGACGCTCAGAAAGCGGAACACCGTGTGCGCCCAGGTGTGCGGGATCAGGTTGATGTCGAAGTGGCAGGGCAGATCGCTGGCGGGCACGTCCTCGACGCGGTTCACCGTCAGGCTGACGCCGTGCACCGTGACCGACCCCTTGGCGGCCATGTAGCGGCCCAGCTCGGGCGGGACGGCGATGCGCATCAGCACCGATTCGCCCACCGGGTCCAGCGCCACGATGCGGCCCAGACCGTCGACGTGGCCGGTGACCATGTGGCCGCCCATGCGGTCTTGGGCCTGCAGGGCTTTTTCCAGGTTGACCGGGCCGCTGCGGTCCAGGCCGGTGGTTTTGGACAGGCTCTCCGCCGAGACCTCGACCTGGAAGCTGGGTGCGGCCGCATCAAACTGCGTCACCGTCATGCAGGCGCCGTTGAGCGCGATGCTGTCGCCCAGCGCCACGTCGTCCAGAAACCCGGCCGGGCAGGACACGGTCAGGCGCTGGCCCCAGCCGCTGCCGGGTGCGCTGTTCTGTGCGCTGTCGCCCAAGGGCTGTGCGTGGGTGATGTCGCCCAGTGCGGTGATGATGCCGGTGAACATGTGGGGTCCTGTGAAATCAGTGTGTGAAGAGGGAAGATGGCCTCAGAAGCGCGGCGCTTCAGGGGACTTCGTTACCCTGACTGGCCTGCAGCAGCTCGAACCAGTCGGGCGTGTCCAGGCGCAGCGTCATGGCATGCAGTGCGGCGCGCAGGCGCTCGGGCTCGGTCGTGCCCAGCACGGGGCGGATGCCGGCCGGGTGGCGCGCCAGCCAGGCCAGCAGCAGGTCTTCGGGCGCAGCGCCATAGCGCGGGGCCAGGCGGTTCAGCACGGTGCGCACGCGGGTTGCGGCCTCGTCCTGGCGCGTCAGCAGGCCGCCCAGAGGCGCCCAGGCCTGCGTGGCGATGCCCAAGTGCTGGTGGGTGTCGAGCTGGCCGTCCAGCAGCGGCGCGCAATGCGCCAGTGAACATTCGATCTGGTTGACCGCCAGCGGCGTGCGCGCGTGCAGGCGCTGCAGCGTGGCGGGCGCGAAGTTGGACACGCCAAAGGCGCGGATCTTGCCCATCCAGATCAGATCCTGCACAGTGGCGGCGACTTCGTCGGCGTCCATCAGCGGGCTGGGGCGGTGCAGCAAAAGCAGGTCCAGGTGGTCGGTGCCCAGGTGCTGCAGCGAGCGCTCGACGCTGGCCACGATGTGCTCGCGGCTGTGGTCGTAATGCTTGATGGCGTTGGAGGGTCCGGGCAGGCGGATGCCGCATTTGCTGATCAGCTGCACCTGGCCGCGCGGCACACCGCTGGCGCGCAGGGCGGCGCCGAATTCGGCCTCGGTGCTGTGATCACCGTAAATGTCAGCGTGGTCGAAGGTGGTGATGCCCAGATCAACGGCGGCGCGGATGCGCTGCGCCATCTGCGCCGTGTCCAGGCGCTTGCCCCAGCGCCCCCAGCCCATGGTGCCCGCGATGACGGGCGAAAAGGTGTTCAGTCCCATGGCGGATCAATCCTCCAAAGCCAGAAATTATCCTGCTGCAGTGCGGTTTTCGACCAGACGCAGGCTGGTGCCCGCGACCGCCAGCGCCGTCAGGCCCATGACCAGACCCAGGCCGACGACGCCGCCCCAGCCGCCGTGCGTCCAGGCCCAGGCGCCCGCCACCGAGCCCACCGCGCCACCCAGAAAAGCGCAGCACATGTAACCCGCCGTCAGGCGGCTGCGCTCGGCGGCGGGGCGCTGATAGATGACGCCCTGGTTGCAGATGTTGGTGGCGGCGGCGGCCACATCCAGAAAAATCACCCCCAGCACCAGCGCCGTCAGCGACATGGGGGCGGCAGCCAGCAGGGCCCAGCTCGCGGTGAACAGGCCCAGCGTGCCCAGCACCAGGCGGTGCGGGGCGATGCGGTCGGTCAGGCGGCCGCTCAGGTTGGCGGACAGCGCCCCGGCGGCGCCGACCAGGCCAAACAGGCCGATCACGCCCTCGCTGTAGCCGTAGGCGGGCCCGGCTAGCAAAAAGGTCAGCGTGGTCCAGAAGGCGGCGAACATGCCAAAGGACAGCGATCCGATCAGCGCCCGGCTGCGCACCACCGGATCGCCCAGCACCAGGCGCAGCACCGAGGCGATCAGGCCCCCGTAACTGCTGCTGTGCAGCGGCGCGCGGCGCGGCAGCAGGCGCCACAGCAGCACCGCGAGGCCCAGCATGCCCAGCGCCGCCACGGCAAAAATACTGCGCCAGCTGCCCGTCGCGGCCGTGATCAGGCCCGAAGCGGTGCGCGCCAGCAAAATGCCCAGCATCAGCCCGGTCATGATGGTGCCGACCACTTTGCCCCGGATGGCGTCGGGCGCCAGGCTGGCGGCAAAGGCGACCAGCACCTGCGCCACCACGGCGAGGATGCCGGTCAGCGCGATGCCCACCGCCAGCACGGCAAAGTGCGGCGCCAGCGCGGTGGCCAGCAGCGTCAGCACCGACAGCAGCGTCATGGCGACGACCAGGCCGCGCCGCTCCAGCATGTCGCCCAGCGGCACGATCAGCAGCAGGCCCACGGCATAGCCCAGTTGCGACAGCGTCACCAGCAGGCTGGCGCTGGCCGTGCTGACGCCAAATTCCAGCGCCATCTGGTGCAGCAGGGGCTGGGCGTAATACAGCCCGGCCACCGACATGCCCGTGGCCAGGGCCATGGTCAGCAGGATCGCGCGGGAAGGGCCGGTGTCCGGCAGGGGGGAATCGTCGGTATCAGTCATGGGATCTTTCAGACGCGCCGCAGGCGCAGGAGCGTATCCTGCCCCAGCGGCAGCGCCTGTGCCACGCGCCAGGCCAGAGGCAGGGCGGGCAATGCGGGCAAATCGGGCAGATTCAGCACCGGCTGACCCGGCCCCAGGTAGCTGGGCGCCAGGTAATGCAGCACTTCGTCGATCAGACCGGCCTGCCAGAAGGCGCCCGCCAGACGCGATCCGGCCTCGATGTGGACCTCGTTCCAGCCCAGCTCTGACCAGGATTCGGCCAGATCGTCCAGGCGTGCCGCGCTGGCCGGGTCATGCGCCTGAGTTCCCGGCCAGGCGAGCACGCTGACGCCCTGCTGCTCCAGGCGCATCTGGCGCTCGCGCCCGGCCGAATCGGCCAGCGTGGCGGCGTGGGCGTAAACCTGCGTGCCGGGCGTGGCCGGGTCGGCTTTCCCGATCTGCGCGATGCGGTGCGTGGGCGGCGTGCGCAGATGGCGGTCCAGCACCACGCGCAGCGGTGGGCGCTCGCAGGGCCAGCCGCGCACGGTGAAGGTCGGGTCGTCGGCCAGCACCGTGCCGATGCCTGTGACCAAGGCGCTGGCGCGGCGCCGCCAGCCGTGGCCGTCGTGCCGCGCTTCGGGGCCGGTGATCCACTGACTTTGGCCGTCGGGCAGGGCGCTGCGGCCGTCCATCGAGCTGGCCAGTTTCAGGCGCAGCCAGGGGCGGCCTCGCGTCATGCGCGCGAAGAAGCCGATGTTGAGATCGTGGGCGCGCGCCAGCAGGGCACGGGCTTCATCGTCCGGGGCTTCGTCCAGCGCCAGCACCGTTAGCCCGGCGGCGCGCAGTCGCGCCAGGCCCTGTCCGGCGACCAGGGGATTGGGGTCGCGCATCAGGGCGACCCCGCGCGCGCAACCGGCAGCGATCAGCGCGTCGCAGCAGGGCGGGGTGCGGCCGTGGTGGCTGCAGGGCTCCAGCGTCACCCAGGCGGTGCTGCCTGCGGTGGGCTCGCCGTGCTGGGCGGCGTCGCGCAGCGCCATGACTTCGGCGTGCGGGCCGCCCGCCGCCTGCGTGTGGCCCTGGCCGATCACGCGGCCGTCCGGCGCCGTCAGCACGCAGCCCACGCGCGGGTTGGGGTCGGACAGGCCGATGGCCCGCTCGGCCAGATCAAGCGCGGTGTGCAGGTGGGTCAGGGAGAGCAGGTCGGTGGAATCAGGCATGGCATTGGGGCCGCAAAAATGGCATTCTAGGCCGCAGACCCCTGCTGATTGCCCCAGGAGCCCCCATGCTGATCGATGCCGCCACCAGCCAGTTTGTGCTGATCGATTACCAGACCCGGCTGATGCCGGTGATGGACGGCGGCGCTGCCGCGCTGGACAGCGCCCTGCGCCTGGCCCGCGCCGCGCGTCTTTTGCAGGTGCCGGTGCTGGGCACCGAGCAGAATCCCGCTCGCCTGGGGCCCAACGACCCCGCGCTGGCGGCGCTGTGCGACGTGATGCTCTCCAAAATGGCGTTTTCGGCGGCGGCTGAGCTGCGCCCCGAACTGCAGCGCCAGCCGCAGCGCCGCCATATCGTGCTGGCGGGCTGCGAGACCCACGTCTGTCTGCTGCAGACCGTGCTGTCCCTGCGCGAAGACCCGGGCCTGACGCTGTGGGTGGTGCAGGACGCCTGCGGATCGCGCCGCAGCGAGGACCGCAGCGCGGCATTGCAGCGGCTGCGCGAAGCCGGCGTGCACCTGGTCACGCGGGAAATGGTGATTTTCGAGTGGCTGCGCGACTGCCAGCACCCGCAGTTCCGCACGCTGCTGGCCGAGATCCGCTGATGGGGCTGGGCCAGCCTGGCGATGGCCGGATCAGGCGGTGGTGACCGGTCGTGCCGCCTGATCCGCGTCAAACCGGGATAATGACGCTGCTCAAAAACAAAAAGACCCACAGACCTGAATCTGTGAGTCTTTTGGCTTGATTGGTCGGGGCGGCGGGATTCGAACTCGCGACCCTCTGGTCCCAAACCAGATGCGCTACCAGGCTGCGCTACGCCCCGAAGCTGAGCATTATAGCCCCCGCAGCATGTGGAATAG
>NZ_JAWDIE010000026.1:0-34838 GCF_037688875.1 Amphibiibacter pelophylacis | reverse complement strand
CGTCAATTCGCGCTCACTTGTTTGTTTTTTTTTTCCAGAAGACGACGGCGTACGAGTCCCAGTGCGGTCTCGTGGGCTCGGAGATGTGTATAGGCGGCAGGTCCGGGCTGGCGAAGCCGGTCACTTCGAGATCAAAGCCGCGCATGCTGGGCAGACGGGCGGGGTGGGCCATCAGTTTCATGCGGCGCACGCCGTGCGCTTTGATGATCTGCGCGCCGATGCCGTACAGGCGCAGCTCGGCCAGACCATCGCGTTGCGGTGCGGGCGGGCTGCCGGTGGGGTCCAGGCGGCGCAGCAGGCTTTCGCGGTGGCCTGCGGCGTTGAGCAGCACCGCCAGGCCCCGGCCGCGCTCGCGCAGCGTGCGCAGCGCCACACCCAGCGGCCAGGAGTGGCTGCACGAGGCATCGTCCAGCAGGTCCAGCGCGTTGAGCGGTTCGTGCACGCGCACCCAGACTTCGTCGTCCTCCGCCCAGGTGCCCACGCTCAGCGCCAGATGAACGCCGCCGGTGCTGTCGCGAAAGCCCTGGGCGGTGAACTCGCCCCAGGGCGTGACCATGGGCCGCGCTTCCAGCGGGGTGATCAGCGTCTCGGCGCGGCTGCGGTAGGCGATGAGATCGGCGATGGTGCCCAGCTTGAGGCCGTGCGTGGCAGCAAACTGCTGCAGGTCGGGCAGGCGGGCCATGCTGCCGTCGTCATTCATGATTTCGCAGATGACGGCGGTGGGGCTGCAGCCGGCCATGCGCGTCATGTCGCAGCCGGCCTCGGTGTGACCGGCGCGCACCAGCACGCCGCCGTCCTGCGCCTGCAGCGGAAAGACATGGCCGGGCTGGACCAGGTCTTCGGCGCGGGCGTCCGGGGCCACGGCGGTGGCGATGGTGTGGGCGCGGTCGGCGGCCGAAATGCCGGTGGTCACGCCGCGCGCGGCCTCGATCGAGACGGTGAAGGCGGTGGCGTAGACCGTGCCGTTCTGCGCGGCCATGGGCGGCAGCTTGAGGCGCTGGCAGTGCTCGCGCGTCAGGGTCAGGCAGATCAGGCCCCGGCCATACCGGGCCATGAAGTTGATCGCTTCGGGCGTGACCTTGTCGGCGGCCATCAGCAGATCGCCCTCGTTCTCGCGGTCTTCCTCGTCCAGCAGGACGATCATGCGGCCTGCGGCCAGCTCGTCCAGCAGCTCGGGAATGGGCGAGATCGCCACCCCAGCCGTCATGCCAGCACCTTCGCGATGGACGCGCAGACGTGGCCGATGTTGCCGGGGTTGAGCGCCGCCACGCACATGCGGCCGGTGTCGGTGCCGTAGACGCCGAATTCGGAGCGCAGGCGCACCATCTGCTCCTTGCTCAGGCCCGAGTAGCTGAACATGCCGGCCTGGGTGGTGATGAAGGACATGTCGCGCGTGACGCCAGCGGCTTTCAGGCCCTCGACCAGCGCCTGGCGCATGGCCTTGATGCGCACGCGCATGGCGCCCAGCTCTTCGTCCCACTGCGCGCGCAGCGCCGCGTCGCCCAGCACGGCGGCGACCACGGCGGCGCCATGCGTCGGCGGGTTGGAGTAGTTGGTGCGGATCGTCACTTTCAGCTGGCTGAGCACGCGCGCGGCCTCATCCTTGTCCGAACACAGCACGCTGAGCGCACCCACGCGCTCGCCGTAGAGGCTGAAGCTCTTGGAAAACGATGTGGACACAAAGAAAGACAGCCCCGCCGCGACAAAGCGCGCGATGACCGCGCCGTCCTGCGCCAGGCCTTCGGCAAAGCCCTGGTAGGCCATGTCCAGGAAGGCGACCAGCTGGCGCTCTTTCACGGCGGCGATGACCTGATCCCACTGCGCGGGCGTCAGGTCGTAACCGGTCGGGTTGTGGCAGCAGGCGTGCAGCACAACGATGGTGCCGGGCTCGGCGGCGGTCAGAGCGGCGATCATGCCTTCGAAGTTGATGCCGGCGCGGGCGGCGTCAAAGTAGGGGTAGCTCTCAACGGTGAACCCGGCGCGGCCGAACAGGGCGCGGTGGTTTTCCCAGCTGGGGTCGGAGATCAGCACCTTGGCCGCCGGGTTCATGGCGTGCAGGAAATCGGCGCCGATCTTCAGGCCACCCGTGCCGCCCAGAGCCTGGACGGTGGCCACGCGGCCGCGGGTCACGGCTTCGCTGCTCTCGCCGAAGACCAGGTTTTTGACGCCCTGGTCGTAGGCGGCGATGCCGTCGATGGGCAGATAACCGCGCGCCTTGGGCGTGGACATCAGCTTTTCTTCAGCGCTCTGCACGCACTTCAGCAGCGGCAGCTTGCCGTTTTCGTCAAAGTACACGCCCACACCCAGGTTGACCTTGCTGGGGTGGCTGTCGGCGTTGAACTGCTCGTTCAGACCCAGAATGGGGTCGCGCGGGGCCATGTCGATGCGGGAAAACAGTGCCATGTCGGTGTCCTGTGGGCGGATTGGTAATATCCCTGACATTTTAGCGGCCGGACACGGCACTGACATACGGCCGGGCCATACTCTTCGCCAGGTTTGATGTTCTCTGTGATCGCTTGTATCCCCTGCCCACCGTCACTTTTGCCCAGGAGTTTTCCATGCTGCGTCTGAAACACACCCCACTGGCGGCCGCGCTGCTGCTGTCCAGCCTGTCGCTATCGGCCCACGCCGAGACGCTGCGCCTGCTGACCTGGGCCGATTACGCCCCGCGCGCCGTGATCGAGCAGTTCAAAAAAGAGACGGGCATCGACGTCGAAGTGACGCTGTCCAACAACGAAGAGATGATCTCCAAGCTGCGCGCCACCGGCGGCGCGGGCTTTGACCTGGCCAACCCCAGCCAGGACCGCATCACCGGGCCGGTGCAGCAGTTCCGCATCTACCAGCCCATCGATCTGTCCAAGGTCAAGACGGCGCAGTTCACGCCGTCCATGCTCAAGGCGACGCAGGCCGTCACCGGGCTGAATGGCAAGGTCTACGGCCTTCCGCTGTTCTGGGGCACCGACGGCCTGGTCGTCAACAGCAAGCTGGCCCCGGCGATCAAGGATTACGGCGATCTGTGCGATGCCAGATACACCGGCAAGACAGCGGTGCGTCTGGTGCGACCCAGCCTGATCGCGCAGGCCTTCGCCATGGGCAAGGACCCGTTCAAGGCCTACGCCAATCCCAAGGAATACGAGGCCATCATGACTGCCGCGGGCGACAAGCTGGCTGCGTGCAAGCCGGTGCTGAAATATTTCTGGGAGAACAAGGACCAGCTGCTGTCCGACGTGCGCAGCGGCGCCGTGGTGGGCGCGCAGATGTGGGACGCGGGCGCCTGGAAGCTCAATGCCGAAAGCCCGGACATCCGCTTTGTCGCGCCCGCCTCCGGCGCGCTGGGCTGGGTCGATACCTTTGCCATCCCGGCCAAGGCCAAAAACGTCGATGCCGCCTACAAATGGATCAATTTCGTGACCCAGCCCCAGATTGCCGCGCAGCTGGCGCAGTCGGCGGGCAGCTTCACGGCGGTCAAGGACGCCGAAAAGTACATGCCCGAGAAGATGAAGGCGCAGCTGGCCGAATCTTTCCCGCCCGCCGCCATGGACAACATCAAGTGGTATCCGGCGATTCCGGCGGGTCTGGAAGCCATCGACGGCCGGGTGCTGGACCGCATCAAGGCCGCGCGCTGAACGCCTGCGCATGAGTGCTTCTGCTGTAAAGGCCGCTGCGGCGGCTTCTGATATTGATCTTTCCGTGCGCAGCGTCAGCCGCCACTACGGCAGCTTCCATGCGGTGGACCAGCTGAGTTTTGACGTGGTGCGCGGGCAGTTTTTCTCCATCCTGGGGCCGTCGGGCTGCGGCAAGACGACGCTGCTGCGCATGATCGCGGGCTTTGTCCAGCCCGATGCGGGCGACATCGTGATCGCCGGGCGCTCCATGCAGGGCGTGGCGCCCAACCGCCGTCCGGTGAACATGGTGTTCCAGCACCTGGCGCTGTTTCCCATGATGTCGGTGGGCGATAACGTGGCTTATGGCCTGGCGCAGCGCGGCCTGTCCCGGCGCGAGCGCCAGGCCAAAGCCGCCGCCATGCTGGAGCGCGTGGGCCTGCCAGGCACGGCGGACAAGCGCATCGACCAGATGTCGGGCGGCCAGAAGCAGCGCGTGGCGATTGCCCGCGCGCTGGTGCTGGAGCCCACGCTGCTGCTGCTGGACGAGCCGCTGGGCGCGCTGGACCTGAAGCTGCGCGAGCACATGAAGCTGGAGCTGAAACAGATCCAGGCCGATTTCGGCACCACCTTCGTCTACATCACCCACGACCAGAGCGAGGCGCTGGTCATGTCCGACCAGGTCGCGGTGATGAACCACGGCCGCTTCGAGCAGGTCGGTACGCCGCGCCAGCTTTACCGCGAACCGGCCAGCGCCTTCGTGGCCGGTTTTGTCGGCCACAGCAACCGCGCCAGCGGCCGCATCGTGCGCAGCAGCGCCAGCGACGAGCTGCAGCTGGACGGTGGCCCGACGATTCCCCTGAACAGCGTGTCGGCGCATTCCACGCCCGCAGGGGCAGCGCAGGTGTTTGTGCGACCGGAGCAGATTTCGCTGGCGGCGCAATCGGCCGATCTGCCCGACGGCCTGCCGCGCTGGCCCGTCACGGTGCAGTCTTTGCTGTTCGATGGCGCCAGTTCGATGCTGATGGTGCGTTTTGAAGGCGGCCTCGCCTGGCAGGTGACGCTGGCCCAGCACAGCCTGGACCGCGACTGGTCGGTGGGTGCCCCGGCCTGGCTGGCGCTGGACCCGGCGCAGATGCAGGTGTTTGCGGCATGAGCGCTGCTGCTGACAAGCCGCCCCTGGCTGATGACAAGCCGCCCTTGGCGGCGGGCCGCCTGGCGCTGGGCCTGCTGCTGGCCCCGGCGCTGCTCTGGCTGGGCCTGCTGATTGTGCTGCCGCACGTCAACCTGCTGCTGCTGTCCTTCCACGACAGCTCCGGCGGCGGCGACCCGGTCTGGAGCAGCACGCAGTACGCCACTTTTTTTGGCGAACCGCTCTACTGGAACACCTTTGTGCGCACGGCCACGATGTCGCTGCTGGCGACGGCGCTGGCGCTGGTGCTGGCTTTTCCGGTGGCCTGGACCATCGCCAAGGTGGCGCGTGGGCGCACACGGTCCTGGCTGTTCGCGGCCATCCTGATCCCGTTCTGGGCGAGCGAACTGGTGCGCACGCTGGGCTGGATCATTCTGCTGCGCCAGGGCGGCATCCTGCCCACGCTGCTGCACACGCTGGGCCTGGCCGGGCCGGATCTGGATCTGCTGTACAGCGACGCCACCATCCTGGTCGGCCTGGTGTATGGTTCGCTGCTCTTCATGCTGGTGCCCCTGATCAACGTGCTGGACACCCTGGACAACAGCCTGATCGAAGCCGCTTACGACCTGGGCGCGGGGCGGGCGAACATCCTGCGGCGCATCATCATTCCGCACGCGGCGCCGGGCATCGCGGCCGGCTGCCTGATGGTTTTCATGCTGACGCTGGGCAACTACCTGACGCCGGTGGTGCTGGGCGGCAAGGATTCCATGTGGTTCACCGACCAGATCTACACCCAGTTCATCACCCGCTTCAACTGGGAGCAGGGCTCGGCCTTTGCTTTCCTGCTGCTGCTGCTGTCCAGCCTGCTCGTGTGGCTGGGGCTGCGCCTGACCGGCCAGCGTCTGGCCAGCGCCATGCGCCAGACCTGAGGAGAATCGCATGATTCCCGGCCTCCCCGACCCCCCGATCTGGCGCCGCGCCCGCACGGCCTATGTGGCGCTGTTTTTCCTGTTTCTGCTGCTGCCGCTAGCGGTGGTGGCGGTGTTCGCCTTCAACGACGCGCCGTATCCGCTGCCGCCCTGGCGTGGTTTCACGCTGGACTGGTTCATCGGCCACGCGGCGGATCGCCTGGGCGTGCTCTTCAACCCCGATCTGCACGACGCGCTGGGCAACAGCGTCTGGGTGGCGGTCTGGGTGTCGGCGCTGGTGATGGCAGTGGGCACGGTCAACGCCGTGGTGCTGGAGCGCGCACAGTTCCGGGGCAAGGCGCTGCTGGCCACGGTGATGCTGCTGCCGCTGGTGATCCCGGGCGTGATCCTGGGGATTTCCATCCTGGCGCTGGCCAGCCAGATCGCCAACTGGGCCGACGCCCGCTTCGGCCTGGAGCTGGACTGGCTGCGTCCCGGCCTGCCGCTGGTGGTGGCAGGGCAGTTTTCCTACATCGTCAGCATCGCCACGCTCACCATCAGCGCGCGCCTGCGCCGCTTCGACATCACGCTGGAAGAGGCGGCTCTCAACCTGGGCGCGACGCGCCTGGGGGTGTGGCGCACCATCACCTGGCCGCACCTGCGCCCGGCGGTGCTGGGCAGCGGCGCAGTGGCTTTCCTGCTCAGCTTCGAGAACTTCAACACCACGCTGATGCTGGCTGGCGGCGACAGCCCGCTGACCATCTGGATGTACGGCCAGATGCGCCAGGGCGCCACGCCCATCCTCAACGCGATCAGCCTGCTGCTGATGACAGTGACGGCGGCAGTGGTGCTACTGATGTACTGGCGTAAGCCGAAAGAGGCGGTTTGAAGCTGGGCAGCGCCGAACCTGGATGTTGGTGTCCAGCATTCGAGTGACCTGTCGGGGCCCCTGGCATACTGAGTCAGACATCGCCACTCTTGTTGACGCCATACGTTTGCAAGGCAGACGCCACCTGTGATTTCTCTGTTGTTTCAGCGGCATAGAGGCGATAACTCGGAGCGACGATGGGCTCAACTGAAATGACCTGCACCACGAAGACAGAGCGAACAGGAAATTTAGGACCCGCCATGGCTTCAAGCGGCGCAGACCACCTGGAGAAGTCGGCGTCTGACCTTTTGACATTCCGAGCGACGCCGATGGCCTTGAAACCCTTTTGAACAAAGATATCGACGAAGCTGATGCAGACACGCGAATTGATCTCGATGTTGCGTTCACTCTTTGGCGATGCAATGTTTGCTATGACGATGTGCTCAGCGTCAAAGGCAGCAAAGATCTCTTTCGGTGAGACGTTTGGTTGACCCGTTTCATCGACGGTAGCCAGCCAGCACAGCACACTGCGACTGATGTAATCCACGACTTCTGATGTGATCATGATACGGTTGGAAGTTTGGTTTGAGGTGTCCAGCGCAGGCATCATCGCCAAGGGCCACATGTTATCGACGTGGATGGCGACTCAGTGACAATAGCGCCCTGACCCACTTTCCCTGAATGGCCCGCCCATGACACCCGCAGAACTCGCCCGCTGGGAAGACCCGATTGCCGCCGTCGCCACCGCTGCGGGGCCGGGGGCGGTGGGCATCGTGCGCCTGTCCGGGCCCGACTTGCGCGGTTTCATTCAGGCCTGGCTGGGCCGCGATCTGGTGCCGCGCATGGCCACGCTGCTGCCGCTGCCCGCCCGCGACGGCAGCGCCATCGACACCGGGCTGGCGATCCATTTTCCCGGGCCCAATTCGTACACCGGCGAAGACGTGCTGGAGCTTCAGGCCCACGGCGGTCCGGTGGTGCTGCAGCTGCTGCTGGCGCGCTGCTTCGAGGTCGCTGCGGCAGTGCCCGCCTGCGAGCGCCTGCGTCTGGCGCAGGCTGGCGAGTTCACGCGCCGCGCTTTTCTGAACGGCAAGCTCGATCTGGCGCAGGCCGAAGCCGTGGCCGACCTGATCGCCGCCAGCACCGAGGCGGCTGCGCGCAGCGCCAGCCGCTCGCTGGCGGGCGCGTTTTCGGTGGAGATCGGGAGCCTGACGGGGCAGGTGGTCCACGCTCGCACCCTGGTCGAGGCGACGCTGGATTTCCCCGAGGAAGACATCGACTTCATCGAGCAGTACGGCATTCGCACCCTGGTTGAGGCCCTCGCCGCGCAGCTGGCGGCGGTGCAGGCGCAGACGTGCCAGGGCGCCATCCTGCGCGAGGGCGTCAGCGTGGTGCTGGCCGGACAGCCCAATGTGGGCAAGAGTTCGCTGCTCAACGCGCTGGCCGGGGCCGAACTGGCCATCGTCACCGCCGTGCCGGGCACGACGCGTGACCGCGTCAGCCAGACGCTGCAGATCGACGGCGTGCCGCTGCACATCATCGACACCGCCGGTCTGCGCGACACGCAGGACGAGGTCGAGCGCATCGGCATTGAACGCTCCTGGCAGGCCATCGCGCAGGCCGACGTGCTGCTGTGGCTGCGCGACCTCTCCCTTGCCGCCGACCCGGCTTATGCCACCGCCGACGCCGCGCTGGCGGGCGAGCTGGCGCAGGCGCTGTCCGCACCGGGTGGGGCCGGGCGCATCCCCGTGCTTCAGGTGTGGAACAAGCTGGATGCTTTTCAAACGCCCGTATCGCCGTCCGAGCCGTCGGACACGCCGCTGGCCGTGACGCAGACGCTGCGTCTTTCGGCCCGCAGCGGCGACGGCCTCGACGCGCTGCGCCAGGCGCTGCTGGCAGCGGTGGGCTGGCAGGGCGGCGGCAGCGAAGGCCTGTTCAGCGCCCGCGCCCGCCACGTCGAGGCTCTGGGCCGCGCCCAGACGCACATCGCCGCCGCGCTGGACCACCTGAGCCACCCCGCACCCCTGCTGGATCTGATCGCCGAAGAGCTGCGCCTGGCCCACGACGAACTGGGCCAGATCACCGGCCAGTTCAGCAGCGAGGATCTGCTGGGTGCGATTTTTGGAAGGTTCTGTATCGGGAAGTGAGTGGGTCAGCCCGCGACTGAAGCGGGAGCTGACCCCACGTCCGACGGAACCCCTCAATGACTCCGCGCTGTCGCCCTCGCCGGGCTGGCGGGTTTGCTCTGGCTGGCGCTGCGGCTGGCGTTCTGGATCGCGCGCTGGGCGGTGTGCTGCGGCGTGGCCTGGCGGGCGGGCGCTGCGGGCGCGCTGGCCTGGACCTGACCGCCGAACACGGCGATGGCGCTTTGCAGCACGCTGGCCTGGTGGTGAAGCTGCTGGGCCACGGCGGCGCTTTCTTCCACCAGAGCGACGTTCTGCTGCGTCATGTTGTCCAGATCGACGACAGACTGGTTGACCAGATCAATGCCCTGCGACTGCTCCTGCGTGGCGGTGCTGATCTGGGCGATCAGGTCGCTGACGCGGCTGACCTGGGTCTTGATGCTGCTCATGGTCTGTCCGGCGTTGCCGACCTTGGTGTTGCCGCTGTCCACGGTCTGCACCGAGGTGACGATGAGCTGCTTGATTTCCTTGGCCGCGCCCGCGCTGCGCTGCGCCAGGTTGCGCACTTCCGAGGCCACGACGGCAAAGCCGCGCCCCTGCTCGCCCGCGCGGGCGGCTTCGACCGAGGCGTTCAGCGCCAGGATGTTGGTCTGGAAGGCGATGCTGTCAATGACGCCGATGATGTCGTTGATGCGCTTGCTGCTGGCGCTGATGTCCTGCATGGTGTGGACCACCTGCTGCACGGCCTCTTCGCCGGTTTCGGTGATCTGGCGCGCTTCTTCGGCCAGGCGGCTGGCGGCCGAAGCGCTGTCGCCGCTGCTGCGCACGGTGCCGGTGATTTCGTCCATGGCGCTGGCGGTCTGCTGCAGGTTGGACGCCTGGCGCTCGGAGCGCTGCGACAGGTCGTGGCTGCTGCTGGAGATTTCGCGGCTGACGGCGGTCAGGCCGGAGGTCTGCGAGGCAATGTCATCCACCAGCGCTTTCAGGTTCAGCCCGGACTGGTTGATGCAGCGCTGAAGGTGTCCGATGGCGTCGATGCGGTCCATGCCGGGGGCGTTCTGCGGATCGCCGCCCGCGACGCGCTGCGCCTGCTGCAGCACCGTGTCCAGCGGCGCGGTGATGTGATGGCGCAGCCACAGGCTGGCCACCGCCGTGCCCGCCAGCGCCGCGCCCGCTGCGGCGCCCAGTGCGGTCAGGCTCAGGGCGGGCAGGGCGCCCGCCAGCGCCAGGCCGCCCAGCAGCGCGCCGCCGGTCACGACAGACCCGGCCAGCGCGCCCAGTGTCGCGCGTGCCGGGGTGGACAGCGTGCGCCCCCAGGTCAGGAAAGACAGCAGCCCCCGGCGCACCAGCACGCCTTCGCGCAGGCCCCAGCCCTGGTTCTGTCCGGCCTGCCACTGCGCGTACAGCGTTTCGGCGGCCTGGACCTCCTGGCGGCTGGGTTCGGTGCGCACGGAGATGTAGCCCACCGGCTGGCCCTGGCGCACCATGTGGATGGCGTTGGCGCGCACCCAGTAGTGGTTGCCGTTCTTGCAGCGGTTCTTGACGATGCCCGTCCATGCCTTGCCGGACTTGATCGTCGCCCACATGTCGGCAAAGGCCGCCTTGGGCATGTCGGGGTGGCGCACGATGTTGTGCGCCTGGCCCATCAGTTCCTCGCGGGTGTAGCCGCTGACCTGGACGAAGCTCTCGTTGGCGTACTGCAGGTAGCTGCTGCTGTCCGTGGTGGACATCAGCGTCGTGCCTTTGGGGAAAGGCAGCTCCTGCTGGGTGACGTGGGGTGTGGTGGACATAGGGCCTCGGGGTGCAGTGGGGGATGTTCTGTTATCGACGGATTCAGTCGGAATCAAAGCGCCCGCCCGGGCCCCGAGGCCCTCAATAGCTCAGGAAAACTGGACTATTTCTCGGTTCATGCCCAGCGGCTTCTCAGTTGATCCGCTTGAGCGTGAAAACGCCGCCCCAGGGCACGAGCGGATCGTTGCGGCCCGCGATGACGCCGGTGGCGAACTGGCCATTGCTGCCGTGGAAGGTCAGGTTCAGCGTGGCCTGGCTGAGGTAATCCCCCGTGCCGCCCGGCGCCAGCACCAGCAGGCTGGACGCGGTGGCGCCGTCCACGGCCGTCTGGGCCGTTTTGGCATCGACCAGCACGACCTTGCCCTGCGTCAGCGCCAGACGGGTGGCGATCCGGCCGTCTTTCAGGGTGATTTCGAGCGTGCCGGGACGGGCGTTGTGATCGTAGGGCGAATCGATGTAAAGCACCTGGCCGCGGTACACGCCATCTGCTGCAGGGGCCGTGGGCTGGCGCAGACCGGCAAACAGGTCCTGCGCTTCTTCGTCCTTGCTGTCATCGTCCAGATCGATGATGGCGCGCCGGATCGCGCCGATGAAGCCGCTGGTGCCCTGCTGCGCATCGCCCACGTGCGCTGACGAAAACGCGCTGATGTGCGTTTCGATGCGGTCCGAGCGACCGTCGGCCGACCTGGGGGCCAGGCGGGCGTTCAGCCCATCGGCCGTGATGGTGATGGTGTAAGCCTGGCCCTGCGCCCCGGACGCGGCCGAAAAAGTCTGCACGCCGTCACCGGCAGCCTGCGTGCTGATCGAGCTCTGGGTGATCTTGTCGGCGTTCCCGGTCGTGGACAGGCTGAGCGAGTACGCCGCCGTCACGGGCACCGGAGCAGGAGCAGGAGCAGGAGCAGGAGCAGGAGCAGGAGCAGGAGCAGGAGCAGGAGCAGGAGCAGGAGCAGGAGCAGGAGCAGGAGCAGGAGCAGGAGCAGGAGCAGGAGCCACCGGCCGGATGGTCAGGATCAGCGCGGGACTGTCCAGTGCGCCCGCCCGGGCCTGGATGCGCGCCGTGCCGGCAGCGCGCACGGTCACCACGCCGTCGGCGTCCACGCTGGCGACGTCCGGGGCGTCGCTGGTCCACTGCACCTGACCGGAGAGGTCTTCTTGAACGCCGCTGCTGCGCTGGCCCAGCGCCTGGATGCGCACGGTCGCGCCGGGAACCAGGTCGTTCACGGGCACCACCGGGTTCAGCGCCACGGCTGTGATCGGCGGTGCACCCACCGCCACCGTGACGGCGTTGCTGCTCAGCCCGCCGATCTGCGCTGTCAGCGTGGTCTGGCCCACGGCGAGGCCTTCCAGCACGCCGGGCGCAGTGAAGCGCGCCAGCGCCGCATCGCCGCCCAGCCAGGTCACGGCGCCGGTCACATCAGCGCTGCTGCCGTCACTGTACTGGGCCGTGACGGCCAGCTGCACCGTGCCCTGGACCAGCAGTTCCACCGGCGTAGCGCCGGGCTGGGTCGGGGCGTCCAGCTGCAGGGCGGTCAGCACGGGTGCCGTGGGGGACACGGGCGCCGGGCTGGTCTGCGGCGGTGTGCTGGCGGGCGGCGTGGGCGCAGCAGGCGTGGTGGTCGTGCTGCTGTCGGCGCTCCCGCCGCCGCCACAGGCGGCCAGCAGGGTCGTCAGGACAGCGGCGTACATCGGGGCGCGGGAAATCAGCATGGGTATCCTGGTCAGAAAGTTCTATCCCCCAAGGGGGGGGATGTTTGGTCAGACCAAGATGATAGCGTCAGAAATCTGTCAGCTTTACTTTTCTTGACGCCACCGGCGCCCCAGTCCGCAGCACTGTCGTCATTTGCACGAAACGAAAAGATAAGAACTTAAAAATACAGAAAAAGATGATTTTTCACCGATGAATCGCTGAAATTTTCTGGATCACGCTAAAATCCAGCGAAACGAAAGAACACGCGTCCCAACCCTGCAGGAGACTTGCATGACCCGCGCCACCCTCTGGTCCCGCCTTGACCCTTCCACCCCCGTTGATCTGGCCGTGATCGGCGGCGGCGCCACGGGCCTCGGCGTGGCGCTGGATGCGGCGCTGCGCGGCTTTTCGGTGGTGCTGCTGGAATCGCACGATTTTGGCGGCGGCACCTCGTCGCGCTCGACCAAGCTGCTGCACGGCGGCGTGCGCTATCTGGCGCAGGGCAACGTAGCGCTGGTGCGCGAAGCGCTGGCCGAGCGCAGCAATGTGCTGCGCATTGCGCCGCATCTGGCGCAGCCGCTGCCCTTTGTGATGCCGTCCTACCGATGCTGGCAGACGCCGTTTTACGGCATCGGGCTCAAGGTCTACGACGCGCTGGCCGGGCGTGCTGGCCTCGGCCCCACGGCCTGGCTGGGCGTGCAGGGGACGCTCGCCGCGCTGCCCGGGCTGCGCCGCGCGGGGCTGAAAGGCGGCGTGCGCTACTGGGACGGCCAGTTTGACGACGCCCGCCTGGCGCTGGCGCTGGCCCGGTCCATAGACCGCGCCGGCGGACTGGTGCTGAACTACGCCGCCGTCACCGCGCTGTCGGGCGGGCGCAGCGCAGGCGGCGATCAGCCCTGGACGCTCACCGTGCAGGACCGCTTGGGCGGTGAGGGAGGTGAGGGCGGGCCCACGGCGCAGATTCAGGCCCGCGCCGTCGTCAACGCCACCGGCGTCTGGGTCGATGGCGTGCGTGGCATGGCGCCTCAAACTTCGCCGCAGGGATCACAGGCGCTGCCGCGTCTGGTCTCGCCCAGCCAGGGCGTGCACGTGGTGGTCGACCGCAGCCACATGCCGGCCGATCACGCGCTGCTGGTGCCCCGCACCGACGATGGCCGCGTGCTGTTCGCTGTCCCCTGGATGGGCTCGCTCATTCTGGGCACCACCGACACGCCGCGCCAGGATCTGCCGCGCGAGCCCCAGCCCTTCGAGGCCGAACTGGATTTCATCCTGACCGAAGCCGGCAAGGTGCTGGAGCGCCCGCTGACCCGCGCCGACATCCGCAGCGTCTGGGTCGGCCTGCGCCCGCTGGTCGCCGCGCCGGATGCGGGGCAGGGCACGCGCAGCCTGTCGCGCGAGCACGTCATCGTGCCGGACGCCAATGGCCTGATCACCGTCACCGGCGGCAAGTGGACCACCTACCGCGCCATGGCCGAGCAGGTGCTGGACGCCTGCTTCGCCGCCCGCGTGCTGCCACGCCGCCCGGGCGGTTATACGGCCACGCACGCGCTGGTCGGTGCGCCGCAGCCTGGTTCGGGCCAGCCGCCGGTGTCCATCCAGCAGGCGCCGGGCGGCCATCTTTACGGCAGCGAACAGGCGCAGGTGCAGGCCTGCCCGGGCTCGGACCGCAAACTGGGCCTGGGCCTGACCGAGGCCATGGTGCGCTTTGCGGCGCGGTCCGAATACGCCATTGCGGTGGAAGATGTCCTGGCGCGGCGCTGGCGAGCGCTCTTTCTGGACGCCCGTCAGGCGCTGGCCATGGCGCCCGCCGTGGCCGCCATCTTGCAGGACGAGACGGGGCTGGACCCGCAACGGGCGGCCTTCGAGACGCTGGCCCAGGGCTATCTGCCGCAGGGGGGTTGAGCCGCTTGATGCGCTTCAGACGTCCAGCAGCCGCCCGCGTCCCAGCAGGTTGTGCGGGTCCAGCGCGGCCTTGATGCGGCGCATCCAGTCCAGCTGCAGGGGCTGGCCGCGCTGGGCCAGTTCGTCCTTTTTCAGCCAGCCTATGCCGTGCTCGGCGGAGAAAGTACCGCCCGCCGCCTGAACGGCATCGAACACCACGCGGTTGATCGCCGCCTCGTGCGTGGCCAGGAAAGCGGCCGGGTCTTCGCCCTCGGGCGCCTGCACGTTGTAATGCAGGTTGCCGTCACCCAGATGGCCGAAGTTGACCCCACGCACGCCCGGCCAGCGCGCCAGCAGCGCGGCGTCGGTGCCCTGGCAGAAGGCCGGAATGGCGGAAATGGGCAGGGCGATGTCGTGCTTGACGTTCAGGCCCTCGCGGCCCTGCGCGGCGGAGATGCTCTCGCGCAGCGCCCACATCTGCTGTGCCTGCGCCTGGCTCTGCGCCAGCGCCACGTCCTGCGCCTGGCCGCCCGCCAGCAGCGCCTGCCACAGGGCCTCGTTCTGCGCCTGGCCGGTGGCGTCGTCCATGCCGTGCTGCTCCCACTCCAGCAGCACCGCCCACGGGCCGTCCAGGGGCTGGCGGATGGCGGGGAAGTGCCGCCGCACTAGGGCACGCGCCGTGGCGTTCATCACCTCGAAAGCCGTCAGCAGCGGCCCCAGACGTGAGCGCGCCGCCATCAGAAGATCGCAGGCCTGATCCAGATCCGAGCACAGCGCCAGCGCCGTGTGCAGGCGCTGCGGGCGGGCGAACAGTTTCAGGCTGGCCGCTGAAATAATCGCCAGCGTGCCCTCGCTGCCCAGCAGGAGCTGGCGCAGGTCGTAGCCGCTGTTGTCCTTGCGCAGCGTCTTCAGGCCGTGCAGCACCTGGCCGCTGGCGCTGACGGCTTCCAGCCCCAGGCACAGATCGCGCGCATTGCCATAGCGCAGCACCTGCGTGCCGCCCGCGTTGCTGGCCAGGTTGCCACCGATGGTGCAGCTGCCCTCGCTGGCCAGGCTGAGCGGAAACAGCAGCCCGTGCGCCTGCGCAGCCTCCTGCACCTGCGCCAGCGTGCAGCCCGCCTCGGCGATCAGGCACAGGTTGAGCGGGTCCACCGCGCGAATGCGGTTCATGCGCCGCAGGCTGATCACCACTTCCTGCCCGGACCCGTCCGGCACGCCGCCGCCCACCAGCCCCGTGTTACCGCCCTGGACCACCATGCGCAGGCCGTGCTGCGCACACAGCGCCACCGCAGCCGCCAGCGCCGCCGTATCGCCCGGCAGCAGCACCGCCAGCGGCTGGCCGTGCCAGCGCTTGCGCTGGTCGATGGACCACGCAGCCACATCGTCCTGCCCGGGCTGCAGAAGGTGCAGGTCGTGGGAGTGGGTGAGGGCGGTGAAGGGGGCGGGGAGGGCGATCATGGGGAGATTGTCAGGCCCCGCCTTGTTCACCTGCACGGTCCAGGACCTGCGGCCCGAGCGCAAACGAGGCACTTTGAATCAAGGCGGTGTTGCGTTTCGGGATTGAGCGAGCCCCCTTATTCATGCAGCCCATGGTTCAACAGATAAGATGAGATAGCTCAAGGACGCAGCCTTGGTACCTTGCTTGCGTTGAAAGGTTGAGCATGGTCAATTTGATATCTGCAAAAATCAAGACACAGCAGCATGCAGACGAACCCCAACTGCACGCGCCACTTTCAGGACTGTGGCGAAGCTCGGGTTGCCGTTTTCGCTGAGCGCTTTGTATAGGCTTTCTCGGCTCAGGCCAGCATCGCGTGCGACTTGGGTCATGCCTTTGGCGCGTGCAATATCTCCGAGGGCTCTGGCAATGCCAGCGGCATCATCAGGGGCCTCAGCCAGCCAAGCATCCAGATATGCTGCCATTTCCTGGGGCGTGCGAAGCTGCTCTGCGACGTCGTACGGCAGGGTTTTTGTCTTCGGGCTTGCATTAGCTTGGGCCATTTCGGGACTCCTGAAGGTTTCGGGCCAGCTCAATTGCGACTTTGATGTCCTGTTGCTGACTGGATTTGTCACCACCGGCGAGAAGGACGATGAGTTCACCATTCCTTTCGGTGTAGTAAACCCGGTAGCCTGGCCCTACGTCGATTTTCAGTTCAGAGACGCCATCCGTCAGAACGCGATGCTGCCCCGGATTGCTATGAGCCAGTCTGTCGACGCGCACTTGGATTCGTGCCCGGCAGGTGCGGTCTTTAAGCCCATTGATCCAATCGCGGTAGACCTCGGTGATCTGGATGCGCATGGTGGAATGTAGCCCATAGGATACGAAAGATCAAGATTTGGCCTCAGTGAGTCTGTGGCACCTATCGAATCACCGCCTGCGGGATCCCCCCAGCAGCGAACCCAGCAGCCCGCGCACGATTTCGCGGCCGACTGTGGAGCCCACGGTGCGCACGGCGCTCTTGGCGGCCATTTCGGCCAGGCCGTCGTGTTTGCCGCCGCGCGGGCCGGTGGAGCCAAACAGCAGGTCGGACAGGCCGCCCAGCAGTCCGCCGCTGGCTTCCTGCGTGGCGCCCTGGGTGGCGGCACGGCCGGCCTCGCGGGCGACGCTGCCTGCGGCCGAGCCCATGCCCTGCTGGGCCGCGTCAGCGGTCTGCGCGGCGCGGCCTTTGAGCTTTTCGTAGGCCGATTCGCGATCCACCGGCGTGTCGTACACGCCCGCCACCAGCGAGCCCTGCAGCAGCGCCTGGCGCTGCTGGGGCGTGATGGGGCCCAGCTGGCTGCCGGGCAGGCGCACAAAAACGCGCTCGGTGGGGCAGGGGCGGCCCTTGGCGTCCAGGAAGCTGATCAGCGCCTCGCCGACACCGAGCTCGGTGATGGCGGCGGCGATGTCCAGACCCGGGTTGGGGCGCATGGTGTCGGCAGCCGATTTGACGGCTTTCTGGTCGCGCGGGGTGAAGGCGCGCAGCGCGTGCTGCACACGGTTGCCCAGCTGGCCCAATACGGTTTCGGGGATGTCGATGGGGTTCTGGGTGACGAAATACACGCCCACGCCTTTCGAGCGCACCAGGCGCACGACCAGCTCGATGCGCTCAACCAGCACGCGCGGCGCGCCCGCAAACAGCAGGTGGGCCTCGTCAAAGAAGAAGACCAGCTTGGGCTGGTCCAGATCACCGACTTCGGGCAGCATTTCGAACAGCTCGGACAGCAGCCACAGCAGGAAGGTGGAGTACAGGCGCGGCGACGCCATCAGCTTGTCGGCGGCCAGGATGTTGACCACGCCCTGGCCGTCCACCGTCTGCATCAGGTCGCCGATGTCGAGCATGGGCTCGCCGAAGAATTTGTCGCCGCCCTGCTGCTCGATCTGCATCAGGCCGCGCTGGATGGCGCCTACCGACGCGGGCGAGATATTGCCGTATTCCGTGGTGAAATCCGCGCGGTTGTCGCCCACATGCTGCAGCATGGCGCGCAGATCCTTGAGATCCAGCAGCGCCAGGCCCTGGTCGTCGGCGATCTTGAAGACCAGCGACAGCACGCCTTCCTGCGTGTCGTTCAGATCCAGCATGCGCCCGATCAGCAGCGGGCCCATGTCGGACACCGTGGCGCGCACGGGGTGACCCTGTTCCCCAAAAACATCCCACAGCGTGGTCGGACACTGGTGTGGCTCGGGCTCAGGCAGGCCACGCTCGGCCAGCACGGGCTTGAGCTTGTCGGGCACGCGCCCCGTCTGGCTGATGCCCGTCAGATCGCCCTTGATGTCGGCCATGAAAACCGGCACGCCAGCGCGTGAGAACTGCTCGGCCATGGCCTGCAGCGTCACGGTTTTGCCGGTGCCGGTGGCCCCGGTGATCAGGCCGTGGCGGTTGGCCAGGGCGGGCAGCAGGCTGCAGAGGATGTCGCCGTGCTGGGCGATGGGAAAGCCGGTGTCGGTGGTGCTCATGGGGAGTTCCGTGCGGAGGGTAGAATGCCAGTCCCATAGTCTATCCGGTAGGAGTCAAGTCGCATGGCGGGTCATTCCAAGTGGGCCAACATCCAGCACCGCAAGGGCCGGCAGGATGAAAAACGCGGTCGGGTCTGGACGCGGCTGACGCGCGAGATCATCGTCGCGGCGCGGTCGGGCGGCGGCGACATCGCCATGAACCCGCGTCTGCGCCTGGCCATCGACAAGGCCAAGGCGGCGAACATGCCGGCCGACAACATCAAACGCAATGTGGACAAGGCCACGGGCAACCTCGAAGGCGTGACCTACGAGGAAATCCGTTACGAAGGCTACGGCATTGGCGGCGCTGCCATCATGGTCGACACCATGACGGACAACAAAGTGCGCACCGTGGCCGAAGTGCGCCACGCCTTCAGCAAGAACGGCGGCAATCTGGGCACCGACGGCTCGGTGGCCTTCCAGTTCCGCCACTGCGGGCAGTTTGTGTTCGCGCCCGGCACCTCGGAAGACCAGGTGATGGAAGTGGCTCTGGAAGCGGGCGCCGAAGATGTCATCAGCGACGATGATGGCGCCATCGAAGTACTGACCGCTCCGGCCGATTTCGAAGCCGTGCAGGCCGCGCTGGTGGCCGCTGGCCTTGTGCCCGAGCTGGCTGAAGTGACCTGGCGGGCGGACAACAGCATCGCGCTGGCTGGCGACGACGCCGTGCGCATGCAGAAACTGCTGGACATGATCGAAGACCTGGACGACGTGCAGAACGTGTTTCACAACGCTGAACTCGATCTGCCCTGAGGAGAAAACCGTGAAAGTGATGGTCATCGGATCGGGCGGCCGCGAGCACGCCCTGGCCTGGAAACTGGCCCAGGGCGAGCGCGTCGAGCAGGTGTACGTCGCGCCGGGCAACGGTGGCACCGTCACCGAGGCGCATGTGCGCAACGTGGACATCGCTGCCACCGACGTGGATGCGCTGGTCGCTTTTGCGCAGGAAAAAAACATCACCCTGACGGTGGTCGGCCCCGAAGCCGCGCTGGCGGCGGGTGTGGTGGACGCCTTCCGGCGCGCGGGTCTGGCGATTTTCGGGCCGACGCAGTCGGCGGCGCGGCTGGAAACGTCCAAGCGCTTCGCCAAGGATTTCATGGCGCGCCACCACATTCCCACCGCGCGCTACGCCACCTTCACCGAAGCGGTGGGCGCGCACGCTTATGTGGACGCGGAAGGCGTGCCCATCGTCGTCAAGGCCGACGGCCTGGCGGCTGGCAAGGGCGTGGTCGTGGCGATGACGCTGGACGAGGCCCACGCCGCCATCGACGACATGCTGGCGCTGGGGCAGGGCAGCCCGGCGGGCGAAGCGCGCGTGGTCATCGAAGAATTTCTGGAGGGCGAAGAGGCCAGTTTCATGGTCCTGGCCGACGGCCGCAATGTGATCAGTCTGGCGACCAGCCAGGACCACAAGCGTCTGCTCGATCACGACCAGGGCCCCAACACAGGGGGCATGGGTGCGTATTCGCCCGCGCCGGTGGTCACGCCCAACGTCCACGCGCGGGTGATGAAAGAGATCATCAAGCCCACGCTGGCCGCCATGGCCGCTGAGGGCGTGCCCTTCACCGGCTTTCTGTACGCCGGGCTGATGATCGACGCCCAGGGCCACCCGCGCACGCTCGAATTCAACACCCGCATGGGCGACCCGGAGACCCAGCCCATTCTGATGCGGCTGAAATCCGATCTGGCCGAGGTGCTGCTGCAGGCCGCCAAGGGCCAGCTGCCCGATGCCCCGCTGGAATGGGATCGCCGCTGCGCCGTGGGCGTGGTCATGGCCGCGCCGGGTTATCCGCAGCAGCCGGTCACCGGCCAGACGGTCGAGGGGCTGGACCGTCTTTTTGCTGACGGCACCGTGCAGGTGTTTCACGCCGGAACGCAGCGTGATGCCGACGGGCAGGTGCGGGTCAGCGGCGGGCGCGTGCTGTGCGTGACCGCGCTGGGCGACAACGTGCGCTTGGCGCAGCAGGCGGCTTATGAGGCCGTGCGCCGCATCCAGTTCGAGGGTGTGCAGTTCCGCAGCGACATCGCCCACCGCGCCGTGCGCGCCCGCCCGGAAGCGGCGGAAGCGGTACCCGCCTCGCGCTTCTGAGGCGTGGCGATGAGCGATGCCGCCAACACGGGCCTCCCGTCAGATCATCCCGGGCGCCCGGCCACGCCGCAGGTCCAGACCAGCGGCTTCGCCACGCCAGCGCCGTCCTCAGGATCGCGTTTTGCGCTGTCGGTGCTGCGTCTGCTGGGCTGGAAAATCGATTATCCCGGCGGCCTGCCATCGGCCCAGGGCCTGATGATCATCGCCCCGCACACCTCCAACTGGGACGTGCCCATGGGCGTGCTCTACAAATGGGGCCTGGGGCTGCCGCTGAACTTCTGGGCCAAGCACAGCCTGTTCGGGCTGCCCCTGATCGGCCCGCTGCTGCGCGCGGTGGGCGGCCTGCCGGTCAACCGCCAAAATCCGGCCGGGCTGGTCGAGCAGATGGCCGATTCGCTGCGCACCGCGAAGGCTGAAAACCGCTTCCAGTGGCTGGTCATTACCCCCGAAGGCACGCGCAAAGCCACCGCGCAGTGGCGCAGCGGCTTTTACCGCCTGGCGCTGGCCAGCGGGGTGCCGGTGGTGCTGGCCTACATCGATTACGCCCACCGCGAGATCGGTTTCGACCGCGCCGTCATTTTCTCGGGCGATCTGGAGGCCGACATCGCCGTCGTCGCCGAAGCCTATGCGCGCCGCGAGGGCCTGAACCGCAGCGGCAAGTCGCCAGTGCGCTGGCGCGCCTGACCGGAAATCCACCATGACAGCTTCTACGCCAACACCATCGTCCGCCGCCATCGACACCGCGCCCGCCGACGCCTTTCCCCGCGTGGGCACCTGGCTGCAGGGCCTGCAGGACCGCATCACCACCGCCGTGTCGGCGCTGGACGGTCAGCCCTTCAAAGCCGACGCCTGGGAGAAGTCCCCGCAGGATCGCCTGCAGGGCCACGGCCGCACCTGCATCCTGGAAGAGGGCGGCGTGTTCGAGCGTGCCGGGGTCGCGTACTCGCAGGTGCGCGGGCCGCACCTGCCGCCGTCGGCCACCGAGCACCGCCCGCAGCTGGCCGGGGCGCCTTTCGAGGCCATGGGCGTTTCGCTGGTTTTCCACCCGCGCAACCCCTACGTGCCCACCGTGCACATGAACGTGCGCATGATCGCCGCCACGCCCAAGACCGGTGCGCCCGTCGCCTGGTTTGGCGGCGGCATGGATCTCACGCCCTACTACCCGTGGGAGGAGGACGCGCGCCACTTCCACACCGTCTGCCGCGACGCGCTGGCGCCCTTCGGCGCCGGACTGTATCCGCGCTTCAAGGCCTGGTGCGACCAGTATTTCTACCTGCCGCACCGGGGCGAAGCGCGCGGCATCGGCGGCATCTTTTTCGATGACTTCAGCGAGCTGGGTTTCGAAGGCAGCCTGGCTCTGATGCGCAGCGTGGGCGACGCCTTTCTGGACGCCTATCTGCCCATCGTGCAGCGCCGGCGCGATCACCCGTACGCCGAGCGCGAGCGCGATTTCCAGGCCATCCGCCGGGGCCGCTACGCCGAGTTCAACCTGGTCTGGGACCGCGGCACGCACTTTGGCCTGCAGTCGGGCGGCCGCACCGAATCCATCCTGATGTCCATGCCGCCCCGCGCCGCCTGGCGCTACAGCTGGCAGCCCGAAGACGGCAGCCCCGAAGCCGCTTTGACGCGCGATTTTTTGCCGGTGCGGGATTGGGTGTGAGCGCCGTGACTACAAGCAACAAACGGTCAGCCAGCAGCACGGCAGATTCCGCGACATCGGCTGATTCGGACCCTGCGGCGCATTTCAGCGGGCAGGCCGATGTCATCTGTTTGTCCAGCATGGCTGATCAGCATTGCTTTGCACAGGCACTTTTGGCTTCAGCGCAGCCCAGTCCTGCTCTGGAACGGGCGTTCAGGCGCCGCAATGCACTTTTGCGCACTGAATAATCCAGTTGCCTTTGCCATATTGGCTCTCCTTTAAAACCCCTCCGGCGCCAGCGCCAGCACACTGTCGTGGCCGACTAGCACGCTGTGGGCCAGCGTGGTGCACTGCGGTAGGATGTGGTCGGCGTAGAAGCGGGCGGTGATCCATTTGGCCGACAGCTCCTGCGCGTCGGCATCGCCAGCGGCTTCGGCGACGAGCGCGCTGCGCAGCAGCAGCCAGCCTGACAGCGCCTGTCCGGCCAGCAGCAGATAAGGCACGCTGCCCGCGTAGGCGGCGTTGGGGTTGCCCGCCTGCTCGACCATGAAGCGTGCCGCTCCGGTCAGCGCGTCGCGCGCCAGGCGCAGGGCGTCGGCGGCGCCGGACTGGCTGGCGTGGCCGTCCAGCGCATCGGCGGTTTCGCCCATGCGCTCGCCCAGCCACAGCGCCAGGGCGGCGCCGTCGCGCTGGGTCTTGCGCGAGACCAGGTCGTTGGCCTGGATGGCCGTCGTGCCTTCGTAGATCGACAGGATCTTGGCGTCGCGGATGTACTGCGCCAGGCCCGTTTCCTCGATGAAGCCCATGCCGCCGCAGACCTGCACGGCCAGCGAGGCCACGGTCTGGCTCATCTCGGTGCTGTAGCCCTTGACCAGCGGCACCAGGAACTCGTAAATAGCCTGATTGAGCGTGCGCTGTTCAGCATCCGGATGATGGTGCGCCGCGTCGTGGTGCGAGGCTGCGGCCAGCGCCAGCGCGCGGGCGCCCTGCGTGTGGGCGCGGCAGGTCATCAGCATGCGGCGCACGTCGGGGTGGTGGATGATGGTCACGGGCTGGACGCTGCTGCCGTCCACCGGGCGCGACTGGACGCGGTCGCGGGCGTAGGCCACGGCGGCCTGGCTGGCGCGCTCGGCCAGCGCCATGCCCTGGACGCCCACGCCAAAGCGCGCGGCGTTCATCATGATGAACATGTACTGCAGGCCCCGGTTGGGCTCGCCGACCAGGTGGCCGACGGCACCGCCGTGGTCGCCAAACTGCAGCACGGCGGTCGGGCTGGCCTTGATGCCCAGCTTGTGCTCCAGGCCCACGCACCACACGTCATTGCGCTCGCCCAGCGCGCCGTCGTCGCTGACCAGGAACTTGGGCACGACAAAGAGCGAGATCCCCTTCACGCCCTCGGGCGCGCCGGGCAGGCGGGCCAGCACCAGGTGGACGATGTTGGCGGCCAGGTCGTGTTCGCCCCAGGTGATGTAGATTTTGGTGCCGAAGACGCGGTAAGTGCCGTCGGGCTGCGGTTCGGCGCGGGTGCGGATCTGGGCCAGATCGGACCCGGCCTGGGGCTCGGTCAGGTTCATGGTGCCGGTCCACTCGCCGCTGATCAGGCGCGGGATGTAGCGCTGCTGCAGCTCGGGGCTGCCAGCGGTCAGCAGAGCCTCGATGGCGCCGTCGGTCAGCAGCGGGCACAGCGCGAAGCTGAGGTTGGCGCTGTTGTTGATCTCGATGCAGCCGGTCGCGATGCTTTTGGGCAGCGCCTGGCCGCCCACGCTCTCGGGGTGCGACAGGCCCTGCCAGCCGCCTTCAGCGTACTGGCGGAAGGCCTCTTTGAAGCCCGGTGTGCTGGTGACCGCGCCGCCAGACAGCGTCGCGGGCTGTCGGTCGCCGATGGCGTTGAGCGGCGCCAGCACGTCCTCGTTGAGCCGGGCGCATTCCTCGAGCACCGCCTGGGCGGTGTCGATATCCGCTTCCGCCAGACCGGGCCAGGCGGCCATGTCGGGCAGCCCGGCGGTGTAGCGCAGGTTGAAGATCAGGTCAGCGACAGGAGCACGGTAGGCGGTCATACGGAGATCCTTCTTCGGTTGGAGGCGCTGCCGGGGATGCGGCGGCCAGGGCCATCAGCATAGCGCGGGCTTCAGGCCTCACCGGGCGACGCCCGATGCGGTTCAGGCGCTAGTGCGGCCTTCCTGCACAGCGTGGCAGGCCACGTGCGCGCCATTGCTGGGCATCAGCACCGGGCGCTCGGTTTTGCAGCGCGCGTTGGCCAGCGGGCAGCGCGGGTGGAACGCGCAGCCGCTGGGCGGATTCAGCGGGCTGGGCAGTTCGCCCTCGATGGCGATGCGCACGCGCCGCTCGGTGGCGTTGACGCTGGGCGTGGCCGACAGCAGCGCGCGCGTATAGGGGTGCTGCGGCTGGCCGTATAGCACGTCGCGCGGGCCGGTTTCCACCGTCTGGCCCAGATACATCACCATCACGTCGTGAGCCACGTGGCGCACCACCGACAGGTTGTGCGAGATGAACACATAGGCCGTGCCCAGCTCTTTTTGCAGGTCCATGAACAGGTTGAGCACTTGCGCCTGGATCGACACGTCCAGCGCCGACGTGGGCTCGTCGGCGATCAGCACCGGCGGCTTGAGCATCATGGCGCGTGCAATCGCGATGCGCTGGCGCTGTCCGCCCGAGAACATGTGTGGATAGCGCTGGTCGTGCTCGGGGCGCAGGCCGACGACGCGCATCATTTCGCGCACGCGCTCGCGGCGCTCGGGGGCGCTGAGCGGGGTGTTGATGACCAGCGGTTCGGCCAGCTGCTCGGCGATTTTCAGGCGCGGGTTGAGCGAGCCGTAGGGGTTCTGGAAAACGATCTGCACCTGCGTGCGCAGGCGTTTTTTCTCGGCGTCGCTGGCGCTGGACAGCGTCACGCCCGCCAGCTCCATATCGCCGCTGGTGGGCGGCTCGATCAGGGTGAGCTGGCGCGCCAGGGTGGATTTCCCGCAGCCCGATTCACCGACCACGGCCAGGGTGCGGCCGCGCTTCAGCTCGAACGAGACGCCATTGAGCGCGCGCACCGTCGTGGCCGGGCGCAGCAGGCCGCCTTTGGCGCTGTAGTGGCGGCAGAGATCGCGCACGCGCAGCACCACATCGGTGCCTGCTGCGGACGCAGGGGTGGACGCCGTGCTCATGGCCGGTCTCCCGCAAAAAGAGGATCAAAACAGCGCACCTGGTGGACGGCCTGGCCGGGCAGGGCCTCCAGCGCCGGAATCTGGCTCAGGCAGCGCTCGCCCACGCGCGGGCAGCGCGGCGCCAGCAGGCAGCCGTTCGGGCGGTCGTACAGGCCAGGCACGATGCCGGGCAGCGTGTGCAGGCGCTCGCCCAGGCTGCGCTCGGGCAGCGACTGCAGCAGCGCGTGCGTGTAAGGGTGCGCGGGCTCGGTGAAAATGTCCGGCACGGGCGCCACTTCGGCGATCTGTCCGGCGTACATCACGGCCACGCGCTGGGCCACTTCGCTGACCACGGCCAGATCGTGCGTGATCATGATCATGGCCATGCCGCGCTCGGTCTGCAGGCGCTGCAGCAGCGCCATGATCTGCGCCTGGATGGTGACATCCAGCGCGGTGGTTGGTTCGTCGGCGATCAGCAGGCGCGGGTTGCAGGCCACGGCCATGGCGATCATCACACGCTGGCTCATGCCGCCCGACAGCTGGTGCGGGTAGGTCGACAGGCGGCTTTCGGGCGCGGGAATCTCGACCAGCTCCAGCAGCTCCAGCGCCCGGCGCTTGAGCGCGGCGCCCGACAGGCGCTCGTGCACGCGCAGCGATTCCATGATCTGGAAACCGACGGTGTAGCTGGGGTTCAGCGCCGTCATCGGGTCCTGGAAGATCATCGCCATGTCCTTGCCGATGATGCGGCGGCGCTGGCGCGCGGGCATCGTCAGCAGGGGCTGGCCGTCGAACAGCAGCTCGTCGGCGGTGATGTGAGCCGATTCGTCCAGCAGGCCCATCACGGCCATCATGGTCACTGATTTGCCTGAGCCCGATTCGCCGACGATGCCCAGCAGCTCGCCGGCCTCAAGGTCCAGCGAGACGCCGTCCACGGCGCGGAAGGGGTTTTTGCGGCTGCCAAAAGAGACGCACAGGTTGCGGATGCGCAGCAGACTCATGGGGTACTCTCCTTCAGCCGATGCGCTGCAGTTTGGGGTCCAGCGCGTCGCGCAGGGCGTCGCCCATCAGGTTGATGGACAGCACCGACAGCAGGATGGCCAGGCCGGGGAAGGTGATGACCCACCAGGCGCTTTCGATGTAGTCGCGCGCGGCGGCCAGCATGGTGCCCCATTCGGGCGTGGGCGGCTGCACGCCCAGACCCAGAAAGCCCAGCGCGGCGATGTCCAGAATGGCGGACGAGAAGCTCATGGTGGCGTGCACGATCAGCGGCGCCATGCAGTTGGGCAGCACGGTGACGAACATCAGCCGCGCCAGGCCCGCGCCCGCCACCCGCGACGAGGTGACGTAATCGCGGCCCAGCTCGGCCAGCGCCGAAGCGCGCGTCAGGCGCACATAGCCCGGCAGCGCGACGATGGCAATCGCCAGAATGGCGTTGATCAGGCCCGGGCCCAGGATGGCCATGATGGCCACGGCCAGCAGCAGGCTGGGCAGGGCCATCATCAGATCCATCAGGCGCATGATGGCCGAGCCCAGCGCGCGCGGGTAAAACGCGGCCAGCAGGCCCAGCACGATGCCCGGGATCAGGGCGACCAGCACCGAGGCCGCGCCCACCACCAGCGACAGGCGCGCGCCGTAAATCAGGCGCGACAGCACGTCGCGGCCGGTTTCGTCCGTGCCCAGCAGGAATTGCAGGCTGCCGCCCTCCTGCCAGAAAGGGCGCTGCAGCAGGTGATCGCGGTACTGCGCCAGCGGGTCGTGCGGCGCCACCCAGGGCGCGAACAGAGCGGCCAGCAGCACCAGGACCATGAAGGCCAGACCGACCAGCGCACCCCGGTTGTGCGCGAAGGCGCGGGCGAAGGCGACGAGTGGGTGCGGCGGTTCGGGCGCGGCCTGTGGCGTTGCCGCTGAGGCCGGACGGGTCAGGGCGGAGGGTGCGGTTGTCATGTCAGCCTTCCTCAGTTCTGATGGCGGATGCGCGGGTTGACCACGCCATACAGCACATCCACGATGAAATTGGTGGCGATGACCAGCAGCGCGATCAGCAGGATGCCGTTCTGCACCACGGGATAATCGCGGCGGCCGATGGCGTCGATCAGCCATTTGCCCACGCCGGGCCAGGAGAAAATCGTCTCGGTCAGCACCGCGCCGCCCAGCAGCGTGCCCACCTGCAGGCCGATCACGGTCAGCACCGGGATCAGGGCGTTGCGCAGGGCGTGAACGGCGATCACGCGCAGCGGCGACAGCCCTTTGGCGCGGGCGGTGCGCACGTAATCTTCGCGCAGCACTTCGAGCATGCTGGAGCGCGTCATCCGCGCGATCACCGCCAGCGGGATGGTTGCCAGCACCACGCTGGGCAGGATCAGGTGGCGCAGCGCGTCAATAAAGGCCCCGGCGTTGATCTCGGGGTCGGCGATTTCGGCGCGCCAGGCGTCGATCAGCATGAACCCGGTGGTGGGCGGCACGTCAAAAGCGGTGCTTAGGCGGCCCGACACGGGCGTCCAGCCCAGCGTCACCGAAAACAGCATGATCAGCAGCAGGCCCCACCAGAAAATCGGCATGGAATAGCCCGTCAGCGACACGCCCATCACGCCGTGATCCAGCAGCGAGCCGCGCTTCACCGCAGCCAGCACGCCCGCAATCAGGCCCAGCACCGTGGCGATGACCATGGCCGACAGCGCGAGTTCCAGCGTGGCGGGGAAGAGGGTTTTGAACTCGCTCCAGACGCTGGACTGGCTGACCAGCGACTGCCCCAGATTGCCGTGCGCGAGCTGCACCAGATAGTCGGCGTACTGCTTCCACAGCGGCTGGTCCAGCCCAAGACGGTGCAGCATGGCCGCGTGGAGTTCGGGGCTGAGCGAGCGCTCGCCCATCATCACCTCGACCGGGTCGCCCGGAATCAGGCGGATCAGCGAGAAAGTCAGCAGAGTCAGCCCAAGAATGCTGGGCACGATCAGCGCCAGGCGCCGCGCAATGAAGGACCACATGGGCGAGCCTCAATGACTGAAACACCCGAAGACCGAAATCCCGGGTGCGAAAAAACAGGACAGCACAAAAAGCGCCGCCCGCAGACCCGGCCAGCAGGCCGGAGCGGGGCGGCGGCTCATGGCGCTCAGTTCACGGAAACCGATTTGAAGCTGTAATCACCAAACGGGCTGATCTTGAAGCCGTTGACTTCCTTGCGCATGGGCTGGTTGGTCACAGAGTGGGCGATCGTCGTCCAGGGCAGATCCTTCTTGAAGATTTCCTGCGCCTGGCTGTACAGCTTGGCGCGCTCGGCCTGATCGTTGATCGTGCGGGCCTTCAGCACCAGCGCGTCAAAGTCTTTGTTGCAGTAGCGCGCGTAGTTGGAGCCGCCCACGGCCTCGCAGGTCAGCAGCACGCCCAGGAAGTTGTCCGGGCTCGCGTAGTCGCCAGTCCAGCCGACCAGGCCCGCGTCGTGCTCGCCGGCCTTCATGCGCTTGAGGTACTCGCCCCACTCGTAGGTGGTGATCTTGGCCTTGACACCGATCTTGGCCCAGTCGGCCTGGATCATCTCGGCCATCACCTTGGCGTTGGGGTTGTAGGGGCGCTGCACCGGCATGGCCCACAGCGTCAGATCAAAGCCGTTGGGCAGACCGGCCTTGGCCAGCAGCTCTTTGGCTTTCTCGGGGTTGTAAGGCGCGTTTTTCAGGCCCTTGTTGTAGCCGAACAGCGAGGGCGGGATGGCGTTGGTGGCGGCTTCGCCCTGGCCCTGGTAGACGGCCTTGATGATGGCGTCACGGTTGATGGCCATGTCCAGCGCTTCGCGCACTTCGCGCTTGTTCAGGTTGGGTTTTTCGGTGTTGTAGCCCAGATAGCCGATGTTGAAGCCCGGCGCGGTCAGCACCTTGAGACTGGAATCGGTCTTCATGGCCGCCAGATCGCTGGGGCGGGGGTAGGACATGATCTGGCACTCGTTGGCGCGCATTTTCTGGTAACGCACCGACGGGTCGGTGGTGATGGCGAACACCAGGTTCTGCACCTTGGGCAGGCCTTTTTCCCAGTAGCTGGGATTGGCTTTGTAGCGGATCTGGGCGTCTTTCTGGTAGCGCACCAGCTGGAAGGGGCCGGTGCCCACGGGCTGCTGGTTGATCTGGCTGGCCTTGCCTTCTTTCACCAGCTGGTCGGCATACTCGGCCGACTGGATACTGGCAAAGGGCATGGCGACCTTGATGACGAAATCGGCATCGGGCTGCTTCAGCGTGAAGACCACGGTGCTGTCGTCGGTCTTTTTGATGCTGGTGATGTTGGCGTCCAGGCCGGTGTCCGAGGCGTAGGGGTACTGCGCCGGGTAGGCCTTGTTGAAGGCGTTGTCCTTGTTGACCATGCGGTCGAAGGTGAAGACGACGTCGTCGGCGTTGAAATCGCGGCTGGGCTTGAACCAGTCGGTGGTGTGGAACTTCACGCCCTTGCGCAGATGGAAGGTGACGGTTTTTCCGTCGGCGGAAATGTCCCACTTCTCGGCCAGGCCAGGAACGGCCTTGGTGCTGCCGTTTTCGAACTCGACCAGGCGGTTGAACAGGGCGTGGCCCGAGGCGTCGAAGGTGTCACCGCCGGTGTACTGCGCGTTGTCAAAGCCTTCCGGGCTGGCGGGCGAGCAGTAGACCAGCGTGCCTTTGGCCTGCGCCATGGCCGGGCAGGTGGCCATCAGGCTCAGGGCGGTCAGCGCGGCACCGGCGCTCAGACGGAACAGGGTGTTTTTGGCAGTCATGACTGTCCTTAAAAGGAAAAAAAATGATGAAGCAGGGCGACAAATAAAAGCCCCACTTGAGGTGAGGACGAGCATAACCAGAAAAAACGGCTGAATCGAGACAGCAAACTGCTGACCAAGGGTAAGCCCCAGGGCCACGTGCGTCGGATAGCGTCAGGTGGCGACGGGGAACTGGCGGGCGGGTTTGTCGGCCCGGTTGTACAGGCCCTGGACTTTGGGGATGGCGCCTTCCAGGCTGCGAATGCGGTCCGGGCCCGAGGGGTGCGTGGACAGGAAAGGCACGCCGCCGCCGCTGCCAGCCGCGATCATTTTCTGCCACAGCTGCACAGCGGCCTGCGGCGCGTAACCCGAGCGGCTGGAGACTTCCAGCCCGACCAGATCGGCGTCGCGCTCGTCGTCGCGGCTGAAGCGCAGCGACAGCAGCTGCCCGCCCAGACCCAGCAGTGTGTTGCCCGCCTGGCCCAGGCCCAGCACCTGGCTGAGCAGGTTGATGCCCGCGTTGGTGGCGGCCTGCTTGCCCATCTGCTCGCGCGAATGCTCGCGCAGCGCGTGCGCCATTTCGTGGCCCATGATGGTCGCGACTTCGGCGTCGCTCAGGCGCAGCTTGCTCAGGATGCCGTGGAAGAAACAGATTTTGCCGCCCGGCATGCAAAAGGCGTTCAGCTCTGGCGAGCCAACCAGGATCACCTCCCAGCGCCACTGGCTGGCGCGCGGGTTCCACTGCGTGCCCTGCGGGATCAGGCGCTGCGCGATGTAGCGCAGGCGCTGCATCTGCGGGTGGCTGGCCGGGGCCAGCGCGTTTTGTGCAGCGGCGTCGCGCTTGAGCTTTTCAAACTCCTGCGCGGCGGCGGCTTCGACCTCTTCGGCGGGCACGAGGCCGGTGAAAGCCGAATTGCCGCCCACGCCCACCCCGCCCGCATCCTGCGGCTGGTCCTGACCCTGCGCCTTCGCCACCTGCGGCGCGGCGCAGCCGCCCAGCAGGGCGTAGACGGGCGCTCCGGCCAGCGCGGCGCTCAGGCGGCGGCGCTGGCTGCGCTGGGCGTCACAGCAGCCCTGGCGGCGGCGCTGCACCGATTCGGGCAGGGCAATCTCGGCCTGTTCGTTGAAAGAACCGGTTTCAGGGGAAGAGCGGCGCATGGGAGGTCTCCTGCCAGAAAAAGGGAAAAGGGTGAGAAATCAGGACGTGGATTCCGGCACCGGCATATCGGTTCCCGGGCCGTCGCTTTCACCGCCGTCGTCCGGGGCGCTGTCCTCGGGCCCGGCGTCTTCAGCGCTGCCGGGTTCGGCGCTGGGTTCATCCGGGGCTGCCTGGCCATCAGGCGCTTTCTGCCGCGGATCCGGGCGGCCTTCGGGCTGCGCCGGTCGGGCCCGCACCGTCAGGGTCAGCTCGATCGATTGGCCTTCGCGCAGCAGCGTCACACTCACGCTGGTGCCGGGCTTGATGCGGGCCACCGTGTCCAGCAGCGAGGTGGTGTCGGTCACGGCCTGATCGCCCAGGCGCTGCAGGAAATCGCCCGGCTGGATGCCCGCCTGCTCGGCCGGGCTGCCGCGCATCACGCCCCCGATCAGCACGCCCTTTTTCCAGGGCAGATTCAGGCTTTTGGCCATCACTTCGCTGGGATCCACGGGCTCGACGCCCATCCAGCCGCGTGTGACCTTGCCGGTCTTGACGATGCTGTCCAGCACCTGGCGCGCCGTATCGGCCGAAATCGCAAAGCCTATCCCCAGGCTGCCGCCCGACTGCGAATAGATCGCGGTGTTGATGCCCACCAGCTGCCCCTGGCCATCGACCAGCGCACCGCCCGAGTTGCCGGGGTTGATGGCCGCATCCGTCTGGATGAAGTTCTCGAAGGTGGACAGCCCCAGGTGATTGCGCCCCAGCGCGCTGACGATGCCCGACGTGACCGTCAGCCCCACACCGAAGGGGTTGCCGATGGCCAGCACCGTGTCACCCACGGCCAGCTCGCTCGGGCGGCCCCACTGGATGGTGGGAAGCTTGTCCAGATCAATGCGCAGCACGGCCAGATCGGTGTCGGGGTCGGTGCCGACGATGCGCGCGCGGGCGCGGCGGCCATCGGCCAGCTGGACCTGGATGTCGTTGGTGTTCTCGACGACGTGGTTGTTGGTCAGGATGACGCCGCTGCTGTCCACGATGACACCCGAGCCCAGGCCCGATTCGGCGCTGTCACCGCCATCGTTGAAAAAGCGCTGCCACTCGTCGCTGGCTGCGGCCGATTTCTCGTCGATCTGGCTGGCGGTGATGGACACCACGGCCGGGCTGGCCACGCGCGCCGACAGCGCCAGGCTGTCCGGCGCGGCGCCCGCCGGGGTGCGGACCTGCGCCTGCGGGGCCACCGAGCGCTCCAGCCAATACGGCTTGAAGGTCGCGATGACAAAGACCAGTGCCAGCAAAAGCGTGACAAACTGGGAGAATAAAAGCCAGTGTTTGCGCATGAATGAGCCTGAAATGAGCCTGATCCTCCCCACCGTCCGTCACGCCCCCGCTGCCGGGGCCGCCACCGTCAACCGCCAGGAGCTGCAGGCCAGTCTGGACGCCCTGCTGAGCCCCCATCTGTACAGGGATTATGGCCCGAATGGTCTGCAGGTCGAGGGACGCGGGACGATCGGCCACATCGTCACCGGCGTGACGGCCAGCCTGGCGATGGTTGAAGCGGCCCTTGCGGCGGGCGCGGATGCGCTGATCGTCCACCACGGCCTGTTCTGGCGCGGGCAGGACGGCCGCGTCACCGGCTGGATGAAAGCCCGCCTGGCGGCGCTGCTGGGGGCGGATCTCAACCTCTTCGCCTACCACCTGCCGCTAGACGCCCACCCGCTGCTGGGCAACAACGCGCGCCTGGGTCTGCGCCTGGGTCTGTGGACGCCGCACACCGCGCCGCAGGATCAGGGCCGCTTTGGCGAGAACGATCTGGGCTGGTGGAGCCAGCCGGAATCGCCCCTGACCCTGGACGATCTGGCCCGCCGCTGCGACACCCGCCTGGATCACCCCGGCCGCCGCGCCATCGCCGTCGTGCCGGGCGACGGGCGCCCGCTGCGCCGCATCGCCTGGTGCACAGGCGGCGCCCAGGGCTTTTTCGAAGCCGCCATCGCCGCCGGAGCCGACGCTTACATCACCGGAGAAATCTCCGAGCCCCAGGCGCACTACGCCCGCGAAACCGGCGTGGCCTACCTCGCCGCCGGCCACCACGCCACCGAACGCGACGGCGTCCAGGCCCTGGGCGACCATATCGCGCAGCAGCTGGGGCTGCGGCATACCTTCATTGATGTGCCGAATCCGGCGTGAAGGCCCTGGCAGGAGCAAAGATGAAACCAACTTTGGGCCGACTTGAGCGCATCCCCCTGCGCCGCGCCTGGGCGCACGAGGCCGGGGAATTCACCCCCTGGCTGGCGCAGACCGGCAATCTGGCACTGCTGGCCGAAGCCCTGGCCCTGGACGAGCTGGAGCTGGTCGGGACCGAGCACCCGGTGAGTGATTTCAAGGTCGATATCCTGGCCTCGGACAGTGCGGGTCAGGTCATTATTGAAAACCAGCTGGAGAAAACCAACCACTCGCACCTGGGTCAGGTCCTGACCTACGCGGCGGGGGTGGGGGCCCGCAAGGTCATCTGGGTGGCTGAATCCTTCCGCACCGAGCATGTGGCCGCGCTGGAGTTCCTCAACCAGCACACCACGGATGAGCTGGATTTTTTCGCGGTCGAAATCGAGCTCTGGCGCATTGGCGAATCGCCCATGGCGCCCAGCTTCAATGTGGTCGTGCGGCCCAATGACTGGGCCAAGACGGGCCAGCAGAATGCCCGGGTGGCGGTCAACATGACACCCACCAAACAGCGTCAGCTCCAGTTCTGGACCGACTGGACGGCGTGGCTGCAGGCCAAATCGTCGGGCCTGCGCACGCAAAAACCCCTGCCGCAGCACTGGACCAACATCGCGCTGGGCCGGTCGGGCATTCACCTGGTGGCCACGCTGCACACCCGAGAAAACCGGGTCGGCATGGAGGTTTACATCGATCACAGCAACTCCAAACAGATGTTTGCCCAGTTGCTGGCACAACGCGAGGCGATTGAATCCGAACTTGGCGTGACCCTGGACTGGCTGGAGTTGCCGGATGGTCACGCCTGCCGCATCCGTCAGATTCGCCCTGATTCGCCGCTGGATGCTTCCGAGCGCTGGCCCACCTACTTCGCTTGGCTGGAAGACGCAGGGTTGCGCATGACGACAGTGTTTCGCCCCCGAGTGAAGGCCCTGGCATGACCGCCCCCCTCATCGCCATCACCCAGGGCGACGCCTGCGGCATCGGCCCCGAAACCATCCTGCAGGCGTGGGCGCGGGGCGCGGTGCCGCGTGGCGTGGTGCTGGGCCACCGTGCCGTGATGCAGCGGGCGCTGGACGCGCTGTGCGGGGCCCACCCCGGCGACGCCGCCCTGGCGGCGCTGCGCCTGCTGGACTGGACACCCGGCGAAGGCGCTGCCGCGCTGGAAGGGCTGGCGCCGCATCAGGTGCCTGTCTGGACGGTGCCCGGCCCGTGGCCGCACCCGGATGCGCTGCTGGCGGCCTGCCCCTGGGGGCAGATCAGCGCCGCGGCGGGCGATCTGGCGCACCGCGCGATTGCGGCCGGGGTCCAGCTTTGCCTGGACGGCACGGCGCAGGCGCTGGTCACCGCGCCCATCCACAAGGAGGCGCTGGCCCGCGCCGGGGTGAACTTCCCCGGTCACACCGAGATGCTGGCGCGCTACGCCCAGCCGGACAGCCACCTGCCGCCGCTGCCGGTGCGCATGATGCTGGCCAACGAGGCGCTGCGCACGGTGCTGGTCACTGTCCACGTTGCGCTGCGCGAGGCCATCGCCCTGGTCACCGAAGAGGCCGTGCTTGACGCCATCCTGCAGGCGCACCGCAGCGCGCCGCTGTGGGGGCAGGCGCGTCCGCGCATCGCCGTCGCGGGCCTGAACCCGCACGCGGGCGAGGGCGGCCTGTTCGGCCATGAGGAAACGGACATCATCGCCCCGGCCATCGCCCGCGCCCGCGCCGCCGGGGTGGACGCCAGCGGCCCTTACGCGGGCGACACCGTCTTCATGCGCGCCCGCCACGCGCCGCCCGAGCACCCCGGCGAGTTCGACGTGGTCATCGCCATGTACCACGACCAGGGCCTGATCCCGGTCAAATATATGGGGCTGGAGCAGGGCGTCAACGTCACGCTGGGCCTGCCCTTCCTGCGCACCAGCCCCGACCACGGCACGGCCTTTGACCTGGCG
>NZ_JAWDIE010000025.1:0-36947 GCF_037688875.1 Amphibiibacter pelophylacis | reverse complement strand
CGTACCTGTCTTCGCTTTCGTCATTTCGTTCTCTCTTGCTTGGATTGGACCACTCAGCAAGGGATACGTTTTTCAGGGACAAGGTCAATCTGCCTCATCAACAGGGCGAGGACACGCTCCATGGGCGCAAAATTTTTATCCGCTTCGACGAGGGCCAGCAGCGAATAGGCACGCGCGGACAGATGTGCGAGGTGATAGCTCGCTGCCGCCATGATGAAGTGGAAGTCGCGATCGATCTCCTGGCGATTTCCCTTTGCAATCACAGCTTCTAGGGCTGTGGCTGCCTGCTCGAAGGCGGTCCGGGCTTGGGTTGCATCTCCGCCGAGTTCTCGAAGACGAAGACCCAGCCCCAAAAGAGCATAGCCATAGGAATGCAGGTCGTGGCTAAGCTGGGCTGCGAAAGCCGGAGCATCTGGCGGGAGCACCCCGTCTCTCCAGATGATTGCTCGCGCCTGACCGCGCGCGATGAGGCGGCCTCGGAAGCCGGCAGTCGCCGCCTCCGTTATGTCAGCCGCGATTGCTTCAGGCGTTGTTGGCATTGGTAATTACTCGGTCATAGACTGCGCCGATGAAGGCGGCGTGCCCATCTACGTGCAGGCCGACACCCCACTGGGTTATCGGTCCAGGATAGGCCTGAAGAGACGCTGCTAATAACGCGTCCGGCGCGTTGCCTGAAAAGGCAAAAAGCAGATGGCGGACGTTCTGCGGCGGAATGCCATGCTTCAACAATGCGTCATCGATCGCGTCAGCGAGTGGTAGTTGGTTCAATTCGAGCATGCGCGCCGAAATGAAGGACAGCGCATGCGCGGATGGCAAGCCGCCATCCTTGTCCAGAGCGGCCCTCGCCTCGGTAAGGACTTGGGCGGTCAGTGCGACGCGGCTCTTTGCCTCGGTCTTAAGAAAGTGAAGACGTTGAGTCTGAGGGTCTTGAAGGATGCCGATAACGTCGTCGCCGCGCATTGCCATATTGCGGTGGTCTTTCCATCGCAGCCGCTTGATCGGAGCGCGATAACCTCCGCTATGCGCATCGATCCATTCAGTAGCGTAAATTTCTCCGAGATCTCCGGAACGGATCGCCTTTGTAGTAGGAAGCTTGCCCTGAATTAGCGCAGCCGCTTCCTGTTTGCCAAGCCGTGCCAGTGCTCGCGCGACTTGCTCTTCCGATGCATAGTGCGTCGGCACAATGGCCGCAGTTGCCTGGATCGCAGTCTGAAGGTTCGCCCCCTGCGCGGTCATTACCCTGCAGAAATGGTTCCCTACCGGTGTATCTACCGAGAGGCACCAGTCGTTGAAATGCGCCACGTTTCACACTCCCTTAAAGTTCTTTTTCGATCCGAGCAAGGAGTTGTTCAATCACGTCGCAGGCCTGCCGCTGCCGCAACGTCCTCGCCTCACGTTGCTCTGGTTCGTCACCTTCGCCCAGCTCGAACTTGGCGACCGACACCGGACCATCCTTGCGATAGCCTTCGGCTTTCTCGTCGCTTGCGAAGCGGCTGCGCAGGATTGCCAGCGAGGCCTCGACGACCGCACCGTGCTTGCCGTTGCGCTCCTTGTGGAAAGCCGCAGCCACGGCATCCAGTCCTTCGGCTGCGTGTTCAATGCAATAGATCAGATCGTGTGCGTCCTTGCGTTCAAAGCGCTGATCGAAGGCGAACGACTTCAGGCATGTAAAACTGATGAGGTTGGCATGCTTGATCTGTTCCGTCGCGATTCCGTTGCCGCCGAGGAGTTCAGCCTGAATCTCGGTGACTTGGTGAAGGTCAAAAACAATGGAGGAATATGGGATATTCAGTGCCGAGATCGTGCCTTCGGTCGGCAAGGGCTGCACCTTGCCACCAGCGATGTCCGGTGCATCCGCCAGCAGTTCCAGCAATATCAAAGCGCCATGTTCAGTGCGGGTCTGCCAACGCCAGGAAAGCTTTGTACCGGTGCTGTTCTCGGCCCGCTCGAACCCCATCTTCTTGAGGTTGTCTTCGAGTGTGTGATACGCCTCGGTATCGGCCAGGATTTGTAGGTCGATCACGATGTCCACGTCGAGAGTGCCTGCGTGCGCTGGCACTACTGGAGGCCGCTCGGCAACGAGATATCGCGGCGTGAGTCCCCCGATCAGGTAGACCGACTCTTTCCACGGTCCGAGTCCGCGTAGCAGCGTCACGAGGACGCGTTCGCAGTCCACCGTGTACTGGTCGCTGTAGCCATCAAACGTTGCAGGTTTTGCCATTAGAAGCCAATCCTTTCCTTGCGTAAGTGCTCGGCCATTTCCTTGGCGCGGCCTTCACCGCGCAAGAGGTCGAGATAGACCTGGACCGGACTGGCCAGCCAAACGCTGTCGATGTTTTGCCGGAACAGCAGTTCCCCCGCCGACTTCGTCTCGATGACCGCAAGGTTTGCGCCTTCATTGACGACGCGTGCACCCAGCTCAGCCATTGCCATCTCGGCACTTGTGCTGGGTAGCAGTCGAACTCGCACCTGAGAGATGCCGGACAAGAAGGGGGCATAGCGCTGTGCAGCGGCTTCGTAGCTCACCGCGTAAACGACCTGATGCGCATCGAACATCTGGGCGAGCCGTTCGATCAGTGCATCAGATTTCAATCCGGGCACGAAGTACCGGCGCAGCACGGGCGCGCGCTGCGTGACGAGCTGCTTCGCCCAAGCATCGAGCAGCGCACTTGGTTCACGCAGATGCCGCTCCTTGCTCGGCCCTTGTCCACGAGACACCAACCAGTCGAACCGCTCCAACTCACTCAATACGTCCGAGGCCGTGGATGGAGCCACCTGCGCCCGTTCGGCTACTTCGGTAACACCAAACCATTCCTCGTGATTGACCAGAAGCGCGTACAAAACCTGGGCGCGCCGCCCGGAGAAGAGCGACCGCACCGACTTCTCTAAAGTCTTCGGAGCCGGCTTGTCGATGTAGATGTAGGCACCGGAGGCCGGCAGGAACAGGCTGCCGCCGCTGTCGAAGTAGCCAATGCGCTCGGCTCTGAGCAATTCTTTCGCCCCCGGTGATAGCGACTCGGCGATCAGCAGGTGCTGCACATCGGCGTGGTGCCCGTGCTGGACCGACTTCAACTGCCACAACGCCTGGCGCACATCTCGGGGGTAGACGGACTTCTTTGCCTCAACCAGCAAGACGATCGATCTACCGGCAATGTGTAGATCAATCCTCGCGTCGACTCGACCGGTAGCCTGAACAGTCAATTCCGACTGAGCCAGCTCAGCATGCACGTCCGGCAACTCTCGGAGCGAATCCAAGAGCTGTTCGAGCAGGACATGTTCCATATGGGTCGATTCGGTCATAATCGGCATTATTTCCTGTTCAGCGAATAAGCGAAATATACCGAATATTCGACGAGAAGGCAATATTCGCTGCACAGCGAATTGAGTAGAACGTGACCAGTGTCCCTCAGCGCCACACGGCAGACCACTCAACACCGCTACGCAGAGCAACAGAAAGATGAAAGGGAGGGTTAATTGCAAGAAAAACGACAAGGCTCGCCACAGGCCAGCCACCACCAGATTCTCAGTTATTGGCACAAGATCGAATTTTTCATTCCCTACGACCTTCAGCGCCAGGTCCTGGAGGCTAAGGACGCAGAATGGAGTGTCCGGCTGTTCTCGGTGGACCAGTTGGCACGGCTGTCTACACAGGTTCTGTGGTCCGCGCCTGTGCCAGAGGGGCGTAGGCTCAGCGGATTCGATGTGTACCTCGGCGTTTTCGACAAGGCCGAACTCGCTGATGTCACGCGTCGCGTCGTCGCCGAAACCCTGAGCGATTTGGAAGCCTATGAACAGGACGAGCGCGGCGAGCTGGAAGGACTCACCTGCTGCGCCAGTCTGAGGATGAGCGCCGACGGAACGCCGCTGCTTGACGACCTGTCGGTTTCAACGGTCCCGTGGGCCCTGGGCAGGATCGTGCACCAGGGCCTCGATGGCCTGGACTTCGAGGTCTTCCAGCAGGACCTGGAATCGCTCAAGCGCAATGTGAAAACCTTCCGCGCCTCCGTGGGAGTGACAGCGCCTGCTCAGGACAGGGACACGGCGCCCTGTAGTCCTGCGGACCTACTTCGGTTGCTCAAGGTCCTGGCCACCTGGTCCGGTCATGACATCGCGAGCCGTAATACCTCAGCCCCAATCTTAGTAATCCGGGCGAAAAGCGTCGAAGACAAGCCGAACCCGGAAGGCGCGGCTGCACCGGGCAAGTCAACTGCGGCCGCGATCGACTCGGAGGAAGACGACGAGGACGAGCTGGTGAGCGAGACCGAGATCAGCATCCTCAACAGTTTCTTCGCCGGGGACATTGCCAAGGCCATCCAAGCACTTGGGGACGGCACCGCCAGCGTGCCGCTGCAAGCCTATCTGACGCCGCTGCCGCAAGCCAAGCGAGAAGACCTGTACGAGCCACAGGGACAGCGCCTTATCTCGGAGCAATTGGGACCGAAGCACCTCAACAGGGGCCACTGGCCAGGCAACCCGTCTCACGCGATGAGTCTCATGCAGCAGTTCGCGGTCAACAGCATCTTCAAACAACTGCAAGGATCCGGCATTTTCTCGGTCAACGGCCCCCCTGGAACCGGCAAGACCACGCTGCTTCGCGAGGTCTTCGCGGAGAACATTGTCCGGCGCGCCAGAGCGTTATCGCGCTGCGCAACCTCAGGGGCGGCCTTCGCTGGTCAGCGGAGCGTGAACTTCAATGGAGAGGATCCCTGCTACATCTCCGTACTGAAAGACGAGCTGGTCGGCTTCGAGATGGTGGTGGCCTCGTCGAACAACGCCGCAGTGGAGAATATCTCGCGCGACCTGCCTAAGAACAAGTCGCTCGGCCAGCCGGCCAAGTCCGGCGAAAAGGGATGGCGCAGCGCTGAGGGCGATGCGACCTTCAGCTATCTGCAGCCCGTTGCGCGCAACCTGCTCGAACGGAACAGCAAGGGCACGTATGACCACCCAAAGTCGGACGAAGATGCCTGGGGGCTGATCAGTTGCGCGCTCGGCAACAAGCGCAATCGCGATACCTTCGTTCGCAGCATCAGCTCCGCTGGGCCCAAACGTGGAGACAAGCCACCCAAGGGCTTCGATCCGATTCGTCACCAGTCTCTCTGGCATTGGCGGACCAAGTACGTGGGTATAACCTTCGCGGAAGCCAAACGGTTATTCGTGGAGGCTGACTCTGCAGTCAGCCAGTCGGTAGCCCAACTCGACCGCTTCGCCGCGCTCTCGCGCGAACTTACAGGCTTGACCGTCGAGGCGTTCTGCGAGGTCGCTGCGCAAGAGCTCCAGGCCGCCCACGGCGCCCATGCCGCGGCCGATTCGTTGTTCACCCAGCACGATGACGAGTGGAAGCTGTGCAAGCGCCAGATCGAGTTGCTCAAGACCGAAAAGGCGCTGATCGAGGAGCGTCGGCCGGGTTGGTGGGCCCGCCTCACCAATCGCCAGCTCATGCGAGAGCACGCTGCTGAGCTGTCCGAGAACAGCAGCAAGCAGGCAACCTGGATCCGCCGACAGTACGAGGCCGAGCCGCTACGCGAGTCGACCCGGCAACAGGTCAGCCGCACGATCACTGCCGTCGCCAAGGCAGAAACCGTGTTGAAGACGAGGAAGCAGGAATGGGCCAACAAGGTCAAGCAGTTGCAGGATCTAAGGCGGGAGTTCCCTCAGGCTGCTCATCCCGCGCGCTTGACCGAGCTTGATGACGAAGACTGGCAGATCAAGGGGTTGTGGCACAGCGACGCGGTCAACGAGAAGCGCTCGACTCTCTTTGTGGCGGCATTGAAGCTGCAAGAGGCCTGGCTCGCGGAGGTCTTGCAGAAAGGCGCCGGTTTCGGATCAAACGTCGTGGCAATCTGCCACCTACTTGATGGCAAGCGGCTGCAGGACCCAAAGGACGCTCTCGCGATCTGGCGCAGCCTGTTCATGATCGTGCCGGTGGTGTCCAGCACCTTCGCCTCGTTCGCGCGCCAGTTCCGACATCTCGGCCCGAACTCCATCGGCTGGCTGTTCATCGACGAGGCCGGCCAGGCTGTGCCGCAGGCGGCGGTCGGCGCGCTGTTGCGCACCCAGCGGGCGGTGGTCGTCGGCGATCCGCTGCAGATTGAGCCGGTCTTCACGGTTCCCATCAAACTGCTCGAAGCGCTCGCGAAGACAAGCTCTCTGCCTAAGGACATGGAGGTTTCGCCCGATAAGACCTCCGTCCAGGTCCTAGCCGATGAGGCCAACCGCCTGGGGGCACGGGTGGGATCTGGCGGCAAGAGCTTGTGGATCGGCAGTCCGCTGCGCGTCCATCGCCGCTGCGTCGACCCCATGTTCTCAATCGCTAACGAGATCGCCTACGAGGGGAAGATGATCTTCTTCGCCCCGAAGGATCCAGCGAGATGGCTGCCGCCATCGGACAGCTTGGACATTGGCTCCAGTGCGTGGGTACAGGCACCTGGTTCCACGAGCGACAAGCAGGTCGTACCCAACCAGGTCGAACTCGTCCATCAGGCGCTGTTGGCGCTGTATAGGCGTACCGGCACGCTGCCGCCCGTCTACATCATCTCGCCGTTCAAGCGCGTCAAGACGGCATTGGCCGAGCAGTTGGGCCGGCGTGAAGCCTGGACCTCGGCCGCAGGCCATGGCCCGCAAGCTCCCAAGATCACAGAATTACGCGACTGGTGTAAAGAGCGGATCGGTACTGTGCACACCTTTCAGGGCAAGGAAGAAAGTATTGTGTGGCTGGTTCTGGGTTGTGACCAACGTACGGCGGGAGCGGCCCGTTGGGCGTCGGACAAACCCAACCTACTTAACGTCGCCGTCACGCGCGCTAAGCACCGCTGCTTCCTTATCGGCGATCAGGACCTGTGGGGCGGCTTGCGTCACTTCACAGCAGCACACGCCGGCCGTATGCCGCGGATCACTCCGAAGGAATTCATCGGGCAGATGACACTGCCTGGTCACGCTGACTGAGGGCGGGTGGTTTCATTCCAGGCCCTTTGCCAAATTAGCTGAAGAGCATCGGCTCCGCCTCTCAGCCCGGTCGCGGTGTCCAAACGCAACTTTCCCATACGTTTTTACACCATAGAAAGGTGGACGAGCGTTTGAACACCTCGGTAGGGCATAGGCTGGCAATAAAGGCCGCACGTGAAACTGTCCGAATAACTACCGTTTTATGAACGCCAACTTATGGCGTACCTCAGAAGTCGTAATCCGCGCCCTTAAGACAGGCGGGCACCGAACTCGCGCCGGTACTACTCATCAAAGGCCACCCTGTTCAGGTTGACCGTCATGTCGCATCCAAACGTCGGTGGTGCGCTTTGGACAGCCAGCGTGGTCGTCGTTGGCCGCTCCACTTGGTCGGGCGTCTCTACGGTCACGAATGCGGGGAAAGGCCGGACGGATATGTCCTTGTCACGGTAAGAGGGCACCTTCGGTTTTGCATTACTCATGGTTCATCCTTTCATGTACACGGGCCAATGAGCCTCATGTTGGAATGAGATGATGCACCCTATCTTGCGTCCGTGGGCAACGTCCCATAGGACGGCGCTTGGACAGGCTTCCTCGCGCTCCCTACTAGTTCTTTGGAGCCCGTTGATGAGGGGCACATCTGCCGTGCGGCTCTGCTCGACCGCATTGGCGGTCGGTGCGGACAGCGGCAGCAAGGCTGCATGCTGCGCCACCCTGGGCGCGGTGCTCCAGGGGATCGGCAATGCCATGGGTCAGTCTGTGGCAAGTACGCTCATTCCCGTACCTACGGTCGGTTCACAAAGGCGGCCACCTCGTCTTCCTGAGTAGCCGGGGCGGCAGTAATCGCGTCACCGCCAAAGCTCGGTGCCTCGGCCTCGGCTGATTGGCGGATGGCAACAGCCACTTTGCCCCCCACGGTCTGCTCGACACCGGCTTGGAAGTTGGAGGCTATCTCATCGGCCTTGGCGGCCATCACGCTGCCAATGCCTGCCGCCAGGTTGGCGCCAGCTCCAGCAGCCACCTTGCCCGCCTTGGCTGCGGTGGTGGCCACGCGCCCGACCATCGAGCTGCCAGCGGTATGGCCATCGGCCACGGCCTTTTGTCCAGCATCACTGCCGCCTTTAGCACCCACCTTGCCTACAGAACCATGCTGCGTTGCCGTGCCGCCGACCATCGAGCGGCCTCCAGCACGACCGACTTCATTGAGTCCGGCTGCTCGCGCAAACGGAGTGCTGCTTAAGTCCCCGCTGTAACCACCCGCTGACATGCCCCCCGATGTTATTCCTCCGGCCATCGGTGCCGCCATCGTGCCTGTGCTCTCACCGCCACCTGCATTCGCAGCCGCAAAGGCCGCCTTGATCGCTGATGCGCCACCGGTCATGCTTTGTGCCGAACCCAGCAGCGCTCCGCCCGCCATGCTGGCTGCGGCTGATGCCATGCCAGCACTGGCCATCGCTGCACCAACAATACTCCCGGCGCCCATGCTGCCGCCAATAGCGCCAACTCCGCCACCAGAAACGATGCTGGCAACGAGGGGCGGTACACGGGTAATCAGCATCAGCAAGGTGACACAGAAAACCAGCATCACGCCCAGCTCTTCAAAGTTGAGCGTGCCGGTGTTCATCCTGCTGTAAAAAGTATCGAGCAGGTCAACGCCGATGCCAACAAGGATCACCATCGTCAAAAGCTGCATCCTCACACCCAGCACCGTCTTGTAGTAGCTGATGGCCATGTCTGAAGTCCAGCGCGACCCGCCGAAGCCCAGGAAGAAGATCCCCGCGTACATCAATATCCACGCAGACACCACCAGCAGCATCATATTCACAGCCACGGCAGCCAGCAGGATCATGATGGCCGAGCTTAAGGCCAGGCCGACGACGCTATCTACAGGGCTCAGTAACGACAGATTGCTGATGGCCTGCCGCCAGATCATGAAGCCAATGTCCACGATGCCCGAAGGTGTCACGGATGACACACCAGAGGCCCGCTCACCAAGAAGCTGAAGTGACTGGATGATGGACGAAGCAAAGTCAGGCCCGTGCCTGAGCAACCACAGGAAGAATCCAAAAAACATGATGAAGCGGACGAACTCCGAGAAGAAGTCTTGGATGCCACCGCCGCGTAGCATCAAAATCCCACCAGTCCACGCGAGGCTGATGGTGCCCAGCGTCCAGAACAGCCAGGTGGCCGCGTTCATGATGACTGTCTGCCAGCTCGCGGCGCGGGTGGCGAAGGCCGCCACCACCTGGTCAAGCATCCCGCTGCTGGTGAGCTGCGCAGCGGCTCCAGAGGAATACAGCATCAGGGCCATGCCGATGACGGCAACGGTGCTCAGTCGTTTGTTGTTCATGTCTTGTGGTACTCCAGCCAGTTCTTAGGCTTCTCGGTCGGGGTGATCCGGGGATCAGTGGCCTTCTTGTGAGCGCACTGCTGCTTTTCTTCCTTGTTGCGCGGGTTCTTGCAATCGGGCTCCTGCTGGCCACACCCGGCCAGCAGGGCAACGAAGACGATGGCCAACCCGGACAGGTGTAGGCGGTTCATTTGTCCTTCCTCCCTTTAGCGAATGAGCGTGAGCCAGTTGGTCGGGCTGTGCGTTCGTTCAATGCGACGTTCGGTGGCTACGGCCCGCGCTGCGGCCTGTCGGGCTTCCTTGTCCGCGTCGGCTTGGGCTCGCGTGGCCAGCGCGTTTTGCTGGGCGATCAGCAAGGATCGGATTTGCAGGAGCTGGTTGGCCTGACTGCTGGCCAACTGGTTGGCGAAGCCGATGGCCTGCATCTGGCCTGTGGCACCCTGGGCCTGCGATTGCAGCCGCCGGAGCTGGGCCGCGTCGTTGCTCAGATTCTGCTGCTGCTGGTCGAGCCCCTTGAACATCGCGTCATGCGCCTTTTTCAAAGCCTCGGAAGCCGTGGCTGTATTGGCATCCAGTGCGGCCCGCTGAGCCGATGTGCACCCTGTCCGAGAGAAGCACGCTGCACTGCGGTAGTAACTCACGTCCTGAAATTTGGCCAGATAGTTGTCCAAGCTGCCGAGCTGGGTCTTGTAATAGTTCAACGTGTCGGTGGCGCGTTGCAGGTTGGTGATCGTGCTTTGCGCCTGATCCCAGATATAAGCGGCCGGTGCCAGGCTGTTTTGCAGCATGTTTTCATACTGCTGAAGCTGAGTGCTGTACTGCTCAATCTGCTTGAGCGTCTGCGCTACCGATTCCAGCGCCGTCATCGTGGTTTGCCCCAGATTTGTCACGTCGATTACTGGAATGCCAGCATGCACGGAAGCAGAAAAAACCAATCCAGCCACGCCAGTTGAAATCATTATCTTGAATCGCATAAAAGTCCTTTCAAAATTTAGCCGCTAAAGTCGTCGAGCTTTCCAAATGAGCATTTCGCACGGCATGCCATTCAGCGGCGGTAGCCGACACGCCTCGCAGAGCAGGATACCCATTGAGCGCCGTCAGGTGCGAATAAGGGTCAGTGAAGAGGGACAACCGCGCAGCGGGTGGGCCTACTTCACCCATCCTGCCCGCTGTTCCGCATGCATTTGTCGTAGGAGACAGGTGGAATTTCAGCGCAACTATTGCGCTATTGCGCGAAATACACCGCAATGCAACTGCTTTGCGCAATAACCTATGAGTTACAGCGCACCAGCAGCGCCAAAATAGCGCGGTAGCCCTCATATGATTGCGTTGAGCCACCTCAGCGCCTCCCGGTCTCTGGAGCGCCCTTCTGGCCCAGCTTGGGAGAAAATCGCATCGGCTGGATGAACTTGCGCACGTAGCGAAGGAAGGTCTCGTAGCGGCACGAAAGGCGCTTGGTCTCCCTCATGTGCTCCCAGATCGTGCGGTAGGCATACCCCGCGTCGATAGCGGCTTTCACATCTGCCTGAACAGCGATGAATTCGGCCCTCGCATCCCGCTTAGTCGAATCAGGCGAGTTACCGCCTTCTTTTACCCACTGTGCAATCTTTTCGAGAATGTCACTCATTGCTGCCTCATACTAGAAATCTGATCAACAAATCAAAAACTTTTTAGGCGAAAGAATTGCAGAAGCAAAATATTCATTTCCAATTCACACATCGTCGACTTTCCTTCACTTGATACTGACTCCGGGACGACGGGCTTGGTCACCTGAGGACTTGCGCGCCTCTATCCATGCCTCAATCTCGGCCAAGTCCCAAGCCACGTTGCGACTGGTCAGCGCAAATCGACGTGGAAATTCACCTCGAAGTTCCAGATTGAAAATCGTGCGATCGGACAGCGGAATCATCGCCAGCAGTTTTCGGCGATTGATAAGGGTCTTACCCTTGGACGCCTCTGTAATCGAGTGTAGTGGCTTATCTGTTGCTTGCATCATCTTGAACATTCACTCACCTACCAATGAGTGCCTGATAGTACTCGCAGAGATCGAAAATTCAGCAACTTAATTATCCAATTAGGTTGACATCCGACTCATGATTCCTTGTTGTATGTTGTAGTGGACTACAACATACAATACTTTACAAAAAACAAACGTGTTTGAAGGGCAAGCTACGCAATGCGGTTAGCGTCACCCCAAAATTAACGCACGTTATTGCAACGTGAATGGTCACTTCTGCCTTCTGCGCGGCTCATGCAGTACCCCATGCAATTTCACCGCTCATGGGTCCGCGAGACAGGCCGGAGGGGACGCCGCCGCAAAGCGGTAGAGACCCTGCCGAGGAGCCCCGGTTAAGTCTTCAGCGATGAAGTGCCGGAAGGCACGAGATGCAGGAATCGAGTTATCCACAGGCCCGCGACGTTAAATGTATTCAAGTTAAAACAGTTAAACGCGCGCGTGTGTTACAGGGCATATAAGTCTCTGTTTCGCAAGGAATAATGGGATGCTCATGCAGCTGAAGGCACGAAGAGGAACGCAGGTGAAGGCACGATGCAGATGCAGTTGAAAGCACGTGTCGATCCACAGGGGGTGCAGGTGAAAGCACGAAGCTATCAACAGGAAGCGGATGCCCTGAAGTCAAATTCATGTGAAAGCACGTGCTCTAAACAGAGCCACAGATCAGCCAGATCGCTCTCCAATCCTTCGACTGTGAGCACTCCCTCCAGCCAGCATGCTCGTGGTTAAACACTGAGGCTGTTAGAGGAATTGGGACAGAACGTCACCATGTCGCGGTTGTTGTCGAACGCCACGAGAAAGTCGGGCAGAGCGCCGGACTCGGCGAGTGAGCGGATCGCAGCGCGGAAATTCCGCAGCGCATCAGTGCTACCACTCTTTTGATACAGAACAGCAAGCGACACGCGCCAGCTTGGTTGACGGCCGCAGTGCTTCCGCGCCAGCTCGTAGATGCGCCGATCTATCGGTTTGCGCACTCGATAATAGCTGCACGCGAGGGTGAGTATCTCTCCAGAATTAATAGCCCCGAACAGCCATTCTGGCAAAGTAACTTCCATCGATGCCATGCGGCCGTCATCAGGTGATTCGATGATCTTTGCGGACTCAACCAAGCCCCAAAACTCACGAATCCGACGCCCACCTGTTTCGATGTTTGTTTCGACACGAGTCCCAGTGAGTCGAGCAAGCATCTCGCCAGCTCGCTTGTAAGCTTGACCACTGGTGTCCCGATAGGTGGTTTTGAGGAAGTCGTGCATGGTGAAGCGTACCGTGCGAGATATTTCTGCCCCTCGATTTTTAGCCTCGACGAGTTGACTTGCACAGTAAAGCCACAAGTCCTTGTCGTGGATCGTGGCGCAACCGTCCGGGCCAGGCTTTACTGTGACAGTATATCCGTTGCGCTCATAATTTCGCACACGCTTATCTCCAGCCCTAAGCGCAAATAGTGGATGCTCCATGCTGGCAAGATCGCCCTTCGGCGGGACATCCGGGAGACCAAGGGTAACGAAATCGCGGCGCTCAGCTTGGTTTTCCGTGGTGCTTTCTGTCGCTTTGTATGTCGGGGGCACGCTCATTTTTTTAAACGCGAGCGTGACACCCTTGATTGAGAGAGATGCAAGTCTGGCATGTGCAGTTTTCAGCAGTGAACCAGAACGCTAACCGCCACCTGACTTTATTTCAGCAGGATAGTTGTACAATTAAGTTGACATGGAAACAGAAGATCACATAAAAACTCGCCTTGGGCGACATTACATCTCTATATGGAATGGTTGCGCACCCAGCGTAGCGGATGCCATCAAAGAGTTCAGGGAGCGTTGGGCTCCTTACTCCGTCTCGTCCCGGCGGTACTCTATTTTTGACTTGCTGGGAAATTTGATTGATCCAGCCATCAATGAATATATCGAAAGCCTCCCGCCGAAGTACAAAAACTATCTGAATTTTTCTACCAGACTGATCCGGGAGGTCGGTTTTGATGTCATGCTGTTATCGCAGCGCCATTGTCTGCGTCAGTTCTTAGCGATTGAATCCACGTTGACTCACAATGACACGCAATTTATTGCAACTGTTGAGTCATTGATAGAGCTGATTTTCTGCTGTCGCGCCAAAAGACCAAAAAGATCCAAGCCACCTGGTGATAAGCAACGCCTTTTGAACACCCAGCGCCCTCAAGGGTTTTGTAGATTCTGTGGCTCTTTGACGGAATTAGCCTCGCTCATCAAACACGGAAATTGGCCTCAAGGTGATCAAGAAAAACTGCGGTTGAGTCACCGCTACTGCGCAGAGCACAGGCCGGTGTTTTCGGATGGCACTCAGAATCCCGCCTATCGGCGTGCCATGAGATCGATCGACCATTTTGACACCGAGCTGCTCCGCCTAGGACGACAAAATGCCAATTTAAAAAGACTGCAAGCTCAATCGGGGAATCAAGCGGTTGATTGTTACATCCATAGCCAAGTAACTCAAAAATTCTTGGAGATACCGGCCGATCTGGATGAACTGCGGAATCAGGCTCGCTGGATTGCTGATAATCGGTTGACTGACCGCAAGAAGATTATTCTTACAATGACCGCTTTGGGTCATAATCAATCACAAGTTGCCAAAGCTCTTGGAATCAGTCGCCAAGCCATTTCAAAAGCGCTAGCGACCATCCCGGACGCCTTCCGGCTCGATGAAACACACTGACAACAATTGACTTTGATGAAGTACTTTTTAGCCGCTAAAAGCCGTGAGGACAGCTGAGACTTGCTGAATGGCTTAGGTTTGTGGCTGGTAGAGGACAATTTTTAGCGGCTAAAGCGCTTTTGGATAGTCCCGTGGTCGTCTTGTCTACCCGGTCTAGCCGCATGCGGGAGCTACTGACGATTGGTGGGCTCATCTTTAGCAGCTAAAACACCTTCTTGCCCCCTACGCGCTTCATGGCGGGGCTGTTGCCGCAGGGGACATGCCAGTTTTAGCGGCTAAAGCCCCTTCTTGGCCGTCCACTCGTCGATCATGTCCGCCCAGTCCTGCAGCATTGCCCGGCGCTGATCGCGGTATTCGGCCTTGTTGTAGACGGCTCGCACGCCCTTCTGTTCGTGCGCCAGACACTTCTCGATCCAGTCGCTGTTGTAGCCCGCCTCGTGCAAAAGCGTGCTCGCTGTACGCCGCAGGTCATGCGGACCGAACTTGTCGAGCGGCATCCCTTCTTTCTGTGCCAGACGGTATGTCAGCGTGAGCACCTGGTTGAGCGTGGCGCTGCTCATCGGCGAGTCTGAGTCGCAGCGTGACGGCAGCACGTAGTCCGAACCACCCGCGAAGGTTTTCAAGGCGATGAAAATATCCAGCGCCTGCCTGGACAGAAAGACCAGGTGGGGATTGCGCCGCTTCATCCGTTCCTTCGGAATCGTCCAAAGCGCTTCGCTGAAGTTGATTTCACTCCAGGTTGCATGGGTCAGCTCGCTCTTGCGCACCATTGTCAGCAGCAGCAGCCTGGCAGCCGCACGGATGGAAGGTGTGGTCCCAATGCGCTCGATGTACTGGTACATCAGCGCAATTTCATCCGGCGCCAGCGCACGGTCGCGCGGCTCGAACTTGGCGATGCTTGCGGGGCGAACCAGATCGGCCGGGTTATCGACCTTCTGGCCACGCTCGATGGCCCATCGGTAAACGTGAAGCAACACCTCTCGGGCATGTACGGCTGTGGCTGGCGCGCCCCGTTCCACGATGGCATCAGTCAGCGCCCGCAAGTCCTCATGCGTGATTTCGGCCAGTTTCTGGTTGGCAAACTTGGGCTTCAGCTCACGTTCATAGACCGCCCGGCGCATGTCACGGGTGGAGTCGGCCATCTGATACCCCCGTAGCCACTTCTCAGCCCACGCGCCAAAAGTCTCAGCATCTTTCACGCGGGCCTTGTCTCGCGCCTTCTCCTTCGCCGGCGACTTGCCGTTGGCGATCATCTTTTTGGCGTCCGCCAGCTGCTCGCGAGCTTCGGCCAGCGTGATCCCTCCGACGCCATAGCGTCCGAAGGTGATGGTCTCCTGTCGGCCGTTGATCGAGTAGTTGTAGCGAAAGGAGATCGCCCCCGCCGGGGTGACGGCCACATAGAGGCCATCGCGGTCGTTCACCTTGTAAAGCTTGTCCTGCGGCTTCAGGTTGCGCAGCTTGGTATCAGTCAGCATGTTCTCGGTCCCAATAGGTCTCCGATACCATGCTCTAAGCAGCCCCTCGTGAAGTCATTTACAAGTTATAAAACAATGACTTATGCGATTTCAATACCATGATTTCTTGCGGCCTCACGATATGGTATCGGACTCATTCATGGCATCGAAGACACATAGCACCATTCAGGATGCCATGAAAAAAGTCTGCTTAGACGTGCCAGACGTTGCCAGTCAGTGCCGCATCAAAAGACAAAAAATCCAGCAAAATCTAGGGCTTAGATGTTTTTCAGTGCCTGACGATGCCAGTCACTGCCAGACGCGGGATCATTCCCACTCAATCGTCGCCGGCGGTTTGGAGCTCACGTCATACGTCACGCGGTTGATGCCGCGCACTTCGTTGATGATGCGGCTGGAGACTTTTTTCAGCAGCGCATAGGGCAGTTCGGCCCAGTCGGCGGTCATGAAATCGCTGGTCTGAACGGCGCGCAGGGCCACGACGTAGTCGTAGGTGCGGCCATCGCCCATCACGCCCACGCTTTTCACGGGCAGAAAAACGGTGAAGGCCTGGCTGGTGAGGTCGTACCAGCTTTTGCCGCTGGCCGGGTCGATGTGGGCGCGCAGCTCTTCGATGAAAATGGCGTCGGCGCGGCGCAGCAGGTCGGCGTAATCCTTCTTCACCTCGCCCAGGATGCGCACGCCCAGGCCCGGGCCGGGGAAGGGGTGGCGGTAGACCATGTCGTGCGGCAGGTCCAGCGCCACGCCCAGCTCGCGGACCTCGTCCTTGAACAGGTCGCGCAGGGGCTCCAGCAGCTTCAGGCCCAGCTGCTCGGGCAGGCCGCCGACGTTGTGGTGGCTCTTGATGGTGACGGCTTTCTTGCTCTTGGCGCCGCCCGATTCGATCACGTCCGGGTAAATGGTGCCCTGGGCCAGGAAGGTGGCGCCCTTGTGCCCCCCTGATCCGGCCTTGAGTTTCGCCGCTTCGGCCTTGAACACGTCCACGAACAGGCCGCCGATGATCTTGCGCTTCTGCTCGGGGTCGGTGACGCCCGCGAGCTGGCCCAGGAAGAGATCGCTGGCGTCCACGCGGATGACGCGGGCGTGAAGCTGGCCTTCGAACATCGCCATCACCATGTCGCCCTCGTTCAGGCGCAGCAGGCCGTGATCGACGAAAACGCAGGTGAGCTGGTCGCCAATCGCGCGGTGGATCAGCGCCGCCGCGACGCTGGAATCCACGCCGCCCGACAGGCCCAGAATCACCTCTTCGTCGCCGACCTGGTCGCGAATCTTTGCCACAGCTTCTTCGACGTGGCCCTGCATGATCCAGTCGGGGCGCGCGCCGCAGATGCCCAGCACAAAGCGCTCCAGCAGCGCCTTGCCCTGCTGCGTGTGCGTGACTTCGGGGTGGAACTGCACGCCGTAGTAGCCGCGAGCCTCGTCGGCCATCCCGGCGATGGGGCAGCTGGGCGTACTGGCCATCAGCCTGAAGCCCGGCGGCAGCGCGGTGACCTTGTCGCCGTGGCTCATCCAGACCTTCAGCATGCCGTGGCCCTCAGGCGTGGCGAAATCCTGCAGGCCGTCCAGCAGTTTTGTGTGACCGTGGGCGCGCACTTCGGCGTAGCCGAACTCGCGGCTGTTCGAGCCCTGGACCTGACCGCCCAGCTGCTGCGCCATGGTCTGCATGCCGTAGCAGATGCCCAGCACCGGCAGGCCCAGCGCCCAGACGGCGTCCGGGGCGCGGTCGTCCACCTCGTAAACGCTGGCGTGGCTGCCGGAGAGAATGATGCCTTTCAGGGCGTGATCGCGGGCGTAGGCGCGCAGCCAGTCGTCGCTGACATCGCAGGGGTGGACTTCGCAGTAGACATGCGCCTCGCGCACGCGCCGCGCGATGAGCTGGGTGACCTGCGAGCCGAAATCGAGAATGAGGATGTGGTCGTGTTTCATGATGGATGGCTCGTTGAGGCGGGATCCGGATGCTGGTCTAGCAGGGCTTGTACAGCTTGGGCCAAAGGGCCGAGATGCAGATCGATCACACCCTGTATCGTCAGAGGGTCAATATCCCCCAGATAATTGTGAACCAGTATATTTCTGAAGCCACTGATTTCACGCCATGGAATAGCGGGATACTCTTTTTTGAGCGATTCAGGCAGTTTCTGCGTTGCTTCGGACAGGGTCTGAAGATGACGCAGACTGGCGGCATAAAGCACTTCGTCTTCGAGTGTGCCGCGTTCCTGGATGCGTATGATTTTTGCAATAGCGTCCAGAATATGACGTGCGTAGGGCGTCCATGATTTACTCACAGATCAATTGCTTCCGTTAAAACTTTGTCCCGAATAAAGGGATTGAGTTCGTGCTCTGGAACCAGATCAACATTGCGCTGAAGCAGGCCGCTGAGCGCCTGAGTGAGTGAAATGCGCTGCGAGAACAGATCGTATCCCGGGGCAAGCTGCACCAGGAAATCCACATCGCTGTCAGGCGTTTCTTCGCCACGTGCGACCGACCCGAAAACCCGCAGTCTTTTTGCCCCATGCTGGGCCGCCAGCTGCTGGAGGCTGGGTTTAAGTCTGCGGATTTGATCCAGCAGCATAGACAATCTCCCAAATCAGGGTTTCTCACTTTATCAGCAGGCAACCCACTCAGGGGGCCGTCTGGGTGGCGGCAGCGGCGGGTGCGCCTGCCTGCGGGTGCTGCGCAAAGTAGCGGTGGGCCACCCAGGCGCTGACGCCCTGCAGCGCGGCGCAGAAGAAAAAGGGCAGGCCCAGCCAGAAGGCGTCGCGCGGCAGGTGCGACACGGTGGCCAGCAGTGGCGTGGCGATCAGCGGTGCAATCACGGCGGCCAGGCTGTTCAGCGAGGAAATCGAGCCCATGGTGCTGCCCTGTTCGCTGGCCTTGACCGCGCCGGAAATGACGCTGGTGATGGCCGCCTGCGCGCCGCCGCCGACCAGGCCACCGATGACGATGGCCAGGTACATCTCCCAGCCTTGCGTCGCCAGGCCAAAAGCCAGGTAGGTCAGGCAGCTGGCGGCCAGACCGCCCACGGCGAGCGTGCGCGTGGAAAAGTGCTTGAGCAGATGGCGCAGCAGCACGCCCTGGACGATGGCCGACACCAGCCCGACGGTGAACAGCGAATAGCCCACCTCGCGCGGACCCCAGCCGAAGCGGAAGTGCGTGTACAGCACCCAGCAGGTGTGCAGTGCAAACTGCGCCAGCGTTGCCAGGCCCGCCACCAGAATCAGCGGCCGCACGGTTTCCAGCTTCACCAGGCGCGAGAACGTGGCCAGCGGATGCACCTTGCGCCACTGGAAGGGCTGGCGCCGTTCGGGCGGCAGCGATTCGGGCAGGACGAAACAGCCATAGGCCAGATTGATCAGCGACAGCGTTCCGGCCACGAAAAATGGCAGGTGCAGGTGGATGGAGCCCAGAAAGCCGCCCAGCGCCGGGCCCAGGATGAAGCCGATGCCGAACATCGCGCCCAGCAGCCCGAAGCGCCGGGCGCGGTCCTGCGGCGGCGTGATGTCGGCCACATAGGCGTTGGCCACGGCGGCGTTGCTCTGCATGGCACCGCTGAAGGCGCGCACCGCGATGATCATCCACAGCGCGGTCGCCAGGCCGGTGACGAAAAAGCTGGTCGCCAGGCCGCAGAAGCCCAGCAGCAGCACGCGGCGGCGCCCGTAAGCGTCGGACAGCGCGCCCAGCACCGGCGAGCCAAAGAAGTTGGCCAGCGCAAAAACGCCCGTCACCACGCCGTACCACCAGGTCTGCGCGGTGGGGTCGGTGGTGAAGGTGCCGACCAGGATGGGCAGCACCGGCACGATCAGGCCGATCGAAATCATGTCGATCAGCACGGTCACCAGAATGAAGGGCATGGCCGCAGCGCGGCCCCGGGGGGAAGTGGTGGACGGCATGACGTCCATCACTCCATGCGGTAGTTGGGGGCTTCCTTGGTGATCTGCACGTCGTGGACATGGCTTTCGCGAATGCCGGCCGTGGTGATCTCGACGAAAGCGGCGTTGTCGTGCATCTCGGCGATGCTGCGGCAGCCGCAGTAGCCCATGGCCGCGCGGATGCCCCCGGCCATCTGGAAAATGATGCTCAGCACCGAGCCTTTGTAAGGCACGCGGCCTTCGATGCCCTCGGGCACCAGCTTCTCGGCGGAGGGGCTGGTGGCTTCGTCGTTTTCCTGGAAGTAGCGGTCGGCCGACCCGGCCTTCATGGCGCCGATCGAGCCCATGCCACGGTAGGCCTTGTAGCTGCGGCCCTGGTAGAGGATGACTTCGCCCGGCGCCTCTTCGGTTCCGGCGAACATGCCGCCCATCATGACGGTGTTGGCGCCTGCCGCCAGCGCCTTGGCCACGTCGCCCGAGTAGCGGATGCCGCCATCGGCGATCAGCGGCACGCCCGTGCCGTGCAGCGCCTTGGCCACTTCGGACACGGCGGTGATCTGCGGCACTCCCACGCCCGCGACGATGCGCGTGGTGCAGATCGAACCCGGCCCGATGCCGACCTTGACCGCGTCCGCGCCCGCCATCAGCAGGGCCTTGGCCGCGTCGCCGGTGGCGATGTTGCCGCCGATGACATCCACGTGCGGATAGTTCTGCTTGACCCAGCGCACGCGCTCGATCACTCCGGCGCTGTGGCCGTGGGCGGTATCGACCACCAGCGCATCGACCCCGGCCTTGACCAGCGCGGCCACGCGCTCTTCGGTGCCCTCGCCCACGCCCACGGCGGCGCCGCAGCGCAGCTTGCCGTGCACGTCGCGCGCGGCGCGCGGGAAGCTGGTCTGCTTGGTGATGTCTTTCACCGTCATCAGGCCGCGCAGCTCGAAATCGCGGCTGACGACCAGCACGCGTTCGAGCTTGTGCTCGTGCATCAGCTTCTTGCCGTCCTCGATGGTGGCGTTTTCGCTCACGGTGATCAGGCGCTCGCGCGGCGTCATGATCTGGCGCACGGGCACGTCGGTGCGGGTTTCAAAGCGCAGGTCGCGTCCCGTGACGATGCCCACCACGCGGCCGTTCTCGATCACCGGAAAGCCCGAAATGCCATGCTGCTCGGACAGCGCAATCACCTGGCGCACCGGCATGTCCGGGCCTATGGTGATGGGGTCCCGTAAAATGCCCGATTCATAGCGCTTGACCTTGGCCACTTCGGCGGCCTGCTGCGCGATGCTGAGGTTTTTGTGCACGATGCCCATGCCGCCTTCCTGCGCCATGGCGATCGCCAGGCGGGCTTCGGTGACGGTGTCCATGGCGGCCGAAACCAGCGGCAGGTTGAGCTCGATGTTGCGGCTCAGCAGCGTGGTCAGCGAGGTGTCTTTGGGCAGGACGTTGGAAAAAGCGGGGACCAGCAGCACGTCATCGAACGTGAGGGCTTTGCCGAGCAGGCGCATGGGTTTCTCCAGTCAAAACGGGATTATAAAGAATCAGGCCCGGTCCCTGTGACCGGTGGGAGTGCATATGCAGGTGCTGGTCGGCGACCTTCAGGGCTGCCACACGGAATGGACGGATCTGATGGCGCGCCTTGGCTTTTCGCCTTCGCGCCACCAGATGCTGCTGCTGGGCGATCTGGTTAACCGCGGGCCAGATTCGCTGGCGGTGCTGCGCCAGGCCATGGCGCTGGGCGACGCGCTGCAGGTCGTGCTGGGCAACCACGACATCCACCTGCTGGCGCGCGCGGCCGGCGTGCGCGCGGCCGGGCGAGGCGATACCCTGGACGCGCTGCTGGCCGCGCCCGACGCCCCGGCCCTGCTGGACTGGCTGCGCACGCGCCCGCTGGCCACGGAGCTGGGCGGCTGGCTGGCCGTCCACGCGGGCGTGCTGCCCACCTGGAGCCGGGCGCAGACGCTGCGGCTGGCCGCCGAAGTCCAGGCCGAGCTGTCCAGCCCCGGCTGGCGCGATTACCTGGGCCAGGTGTTTGGCAACGAGCCGCGCGTCTGGCATGAGAGCCTGCGCGGCGCCGACCGCCACCGCTGCATCATCAACACGCTGACGCGGGTGCGCTTTGTCGGCCCTGACGGCGCGCTCGATTTCAGCACCGGCGACGGCCACATCCCCGGCCAGCAGCCCGCTCACCTGCTGCCCTGGTTTGATGCGCCAGGCCGTGCCACGGCGGGCGAGCGCATCGCCTTCGGGCACTGGTCCACGCTGGGCCTGCTGCAGCGCCCCGGCCTGCTGGGCCTGGACACCGGCTGCGTGTGGGGCGGGCGGCTCAGCGCCGCCGTGCTGGGCGAGGCCACCGTGGAGATCGTCCAGGTGGCGTCGCGCCAGAAGGCTTTTACGGCACAGACTGCCGTGGCACGGCCACTTACAGCACAAAGCGCGACAGATCCTCGTCCTTGGCCAGTTCGCCCAGGCTCGCGTTGACGGTGGCGGCGTCGATGGTGACGGTTTCGCCGCTGCGGCTGGGGGCGTCAAAGCTGATCTCGGCCAGCAGGTGCTCCATCACCGTCGAGAGGCGGCGCGCGCCGATGTTCTCGGTGCGCTCGTTGACCTCGAAAGCGATCTCGGCCAGGCGGCGGATGCCTTCGGGGGTGAAATCCAGCGTCACGCCTTCGGTGGCCAGCAGCGCCTGATACTGGCGCGTCAGGCTGGCCTGGGTGCTGGTCAGGATGGCCTCGAAATCGTCGACCGACAGCGATTTCAGCTCGACCCGGATCGGAAAGCGGCCCTGCAGCTCGGGGATCAGGTCGCTGGGACGCGCCAGGTGAAAGGCGCCGGAAGCGATGAACAGCATGTGGTCGGTGCGAACCATGCCGTATTTGGTGCTGACCGTGGTGCCTTCGACCAGCGGCAGCAGGTCGCGCTGTACGCCCTGGCGCGACACGTCGCTGCCCTGGGCCTCGCTGCGCGTGGCGACCTTGTCGATCTCGTCGATGAAGACGATGCCGTTCTGCTCGGCGCTGTGCACGGCGGCGCTGCGCACCTCGTCCTCGTTGAGCATTTTGGCCGCTTCCTCTTCGGTCAGCAGCTTGAGCGCTTCGGCGATGCGCAGCTTGCGCGTGCGCTTTTTGCCGTTGCCCAGGCTGGCGAACATGCCCTTGAGCTGCTCGGCCATTTCCTCCATACCCGGCGGGGTCATGATTTCCATACTGGCCTTGGGCTCGGTCAGATCAAGCTCGATCAGCTTGTCGTCGAGCTGGCCTTCGCGCAGGCGCTTGCGGAATTTCTGGCGCGTGTCGCTCTCGGGGCTGGCGTCGATCACGCTGGCGTCGCTGCTCTCGGGGCGCGATCCGGGCAGCAGCGCGTCCAGCAGGCGGTCTTCGGCGGCGTCGGCGGCGCGGGCGGTGTGGCGCTGCATGGCCGCTTCGCGGGCCTGCTTGACGGCGACATCGACCAGATCGCGGATGATGGTGTCCACATCCTTGCCGACGTAGCCGACTTCGGTGAACTTGGTCGCTTCGACCTTGATGAAGGGCGCATCGGCCAGGCGCGCCAGACGGCGGGCGATTTCGGTTTTGCCCACGCCGGTCGGACCCATCATGAGGATGTTCTTGGGCGTGATTTCGCTGCGCAGGCCGTCTTCGACCTGCTGGCGGCGCCAGCGGTTGCGCAGGGCGATGGCCACGGCGCGCTTGGCGTCCTTCTGGCCAACAATGTGGGTGTCGAGCTCGCCGACGATCTCTCTGGGCGTCATGCTCATGGGGTCAGCTCTTCGATGGTGTGGTTGTGGTTGGTGTAGATGCACAGGTCGCCCGCAATGGACAGCGACTTCTTGACGATGTCCACGGGCGACAGCTCGGTGTTCTCCAGCAGCGCGCGCGCCGCGCTGTGCGCGTAGCTGCCCCCCGAACCGATGGCGACCAGGCCCTGTTCGGGCTCCAGAACGTCGCCGTTGCCGGTGATGATCAGGCTGGCCTCGCGGTCGGCCACGGCCAGCATGGCCTCCAGGCGGCGCAGGACGCGGTCGGTGCGCCAGTCGCGGGTGAGTTCGATGGCGGCGCGCACCAGATGCCCCTGGTGCTTTTCCAGCTTGGCCTCGAAGCGCTCGAACAGCGTGAAAGCGTCGGCGGTGGCGCCGGCGAATCCGGCCAGCACCTGGCCTTTGTACAGCGTACGCACCTTGCGCGCGCTGGCCTTGACGACGATGCTGCCCAGCGTGACCTGGCCGTCGCCGCCCAGGGCGACATGTCGGCCTCGGCGCACGCTCAGGATGGTGGTGCCGTGATAGGACTCCTGGCTCATGGGGAAAACCCTTTGCAGACTGCGTTGATGGACAGGGCTCAGATTTTACGCAGTTGCATGTAAGCCACTTCGTGCAGGCCGTTGGCCTGCAGGAAAAAGGCCGCCAGGCGGTTGATGCCCTGCAGCTGTACGGGGGACCCGGCCGCGTGCTGGCGGCGGGCCCAGTCGCACAGCGAGCGCGCCGCCGCCGCGTCGATCCAGACCACGCCGCTGGCATCGACCAGCCAGGGGCCGGTGCCAGGCGGCTGCAGGCGGGCCAGCGATTCGGTCAGTGGCCCGCGCAGGGCTCCGCGCAGGGCAGGGCCGCCGCGCCGGGCGCTGTCCAGATCCTCCTGCGAAATCAGTGCCACGCGCGCCATCGGCACGGTCCAGCTGCGCAGGTCGGGCAGATCGTGGCCTTCGCGCTCCCGGGCGTAGGCGCTCAGGGCGTCTTCGAAAGGGTCTCGCCGGTCCAGCAGGTTGAGCACGGCGGCGCGCAGCTGGCGCCAGGCGAAGCCCTGGGTGACGGGGCTGGCCTCGACCTGCTGGACGATCAGCGCCAGCAGGCGCTCGCCGCCCAGCCAGCGCATGTCCAGCGAGCGGTTGATCCACAGCCGCACCAGACGCGCCAGGCTGGTGGCGGCTTCCAGATCGAGATCGGTCAGGGCCGACCAGTCCAGCACCACCCAGCTGCCCCAGTCGCTGCTGCGCGGGTCCAGAGCGGCCATGTCGGCGCCGGTCAGCACGGCGGGGCAGCTCCAGTCGACGTGCGTGGGCGCCAGAAAGCGCGACAGGATCTCGCTTTCGCCGCCGGGCAGGCCTTCGTCCTGCCAGTCGGGCACCGGGCGGCTGAAGTTCAGCGCGTACTGCTGGGCCTGGCCTTCGAAGCGGCGGCGCTGGTGCGTGACCTGCAGGAAATCCAGCCAGGCCTGCCACAGACCGTCGTCGCGGCCGGGCTGGCTGAGCATCTGGGTCAGGCCCGAGAGCTGCCGCTCGACCGCTTCCAGCCGCCCTTGCGAGAAGGCCTGCACGACTTCATCCAGCCGCGGATCGGCGCGTTCGGTGGCATCGATCCAGTGATTTTCGCTGTGCATCCAGCCCTGGGGCAGCGGCTGGTCGGGCGGCGGTGCCAGCGCCGTGGCCACACTGGGCGGCCCCTGGCCGGGCGGATCGTCGGCCAGCAGGCTGCCGGGCGATGCCATCGCGCCCGCAGGATCGGCCCAGAGGCTTTCGCCGCTGGCCATCAGGCGCCTCTCGACCCGGAGGCCATCCACCCGGGGGTCGAAATGGCTGATCTGGCCGGGTACGGTTTCGGGGTTGTAATCGCGTTGCAGGTGGGTGGACAGGACCGAATCGGACAGCAGACCGGCCTCACCCAGCGGTCTGGCCCGGGCGGTGGGGCTGACCGGGCTGGATTCGGGCGGTGGCGTCGTGGCGTGCAGCGTGGGCGCATCCGTCGTGCCAGGTCTGTCGGGCGCGCCGGGCGTCTCGGGCGGGGTGCCGCGCAGGATGGGATTGAAAGGGCGGGCTGCAGGCGCGGGGCCCACCATCTGCTCCTCCAGCACGCGGATCTTGTCGCGCACCAGCGGGTCGTTGCTGACGGGCTCGTCCGGGCTGTCTTCGTCGTCCAGGCGCGAGCTGGCGCCCAGCGCGTGCAGCTGCTCCAGCGACAGGCCTTCGCGGCGGGCGCGGCGCAGCAGATCGAACTCGCGCTTGCGCACGAAATCGTTGCGCCGCTTGCGCTCGATCATGGCTTTCAGGGCCGCGCGCTCGGAATCACTGACCGCGCCGGTCGGACGGCTGCCCGCCAGCTCGGATTCGGTCGCCCAGCGCGGCAGATCGGCCGAGAGCGTGGGGGAGGGCAGACTGCCCAGCCCGCTGGGCGGATTCTGAGCGCTGTCCTGCAGCAACGATGGCGTTACGCCGGGCAGGCTGCTCAGCACGCTGGCCTCGTCCGTCTCGGCACGGCGACGCCACCAGGCTTTCAGCGTGCCCAGCAGTCCGGGGGGAGAGGCGTCATGCCCGGAGGGCGGCTGGGTGCTCATGGTGCGACCAGCATAGCGCGGCTTTCAGGCGGCCAAGGCGTGAATTCGGCGGCGAAAATCAGTCACCAAACATTTTCTGCTTCAGTTCGCGCCGCTGCTGGGCCTCCAGCGAGAGACTGGCCGTGGGGCGCGCCAGCAGGCGGCGCAGGCCGATGGGCTCGCCGGTTTCCTCGCAGAAGCCGTACTCACCGCTGTCCAGCCGCGACAGCGCCTGGGTGATCTTGCGCAGCAGTTTGCGCTCGCGGTCGCGGGTGCGCAGCTCCAGCGCGTGCTCTTCCTCGATGGTGGCGCGGTCGGCCGGATCGGGCACAAGAGAGGTTTCCTCGCGCAGGTTCTCGGTGGTCTGGCCCGCGTTGCTCAGCAGGTCGTCGCGGGTCGAAACCAGCAGGTGGCGGAAAAACTCCACCTGCTGGGTGTTCATGTAGTCGTCTTCCGGCATGGCCAGGATCTCGTCCTGGGTCATTTCGGCGCCGGACCGGGAACTGCTCTTGCCGCTTTTGGGGGTCGTTTTGGTCATCGTCTTGCTTAAACCCCCGGCAGGAATGCCGGGCGGGTGGATTGTAGGGGCAAGCGCGTCCGCTGCGGTCTGTTGCAGGCTGGGGGTTTGCCCCTGGAGAACCCCCTGCCCTGAAGGGTTGAAATCCCGGCCCGTCAGCGGGCCACGCAGTTCTCCAGGCCTTTGAGCAGGATCTCGCGCGGCAGATCAACGCCGATGAAGACCATGCGGCTGGTTTTGGCCTCGCCCGCTTTCCAGGGGGCGCCCAGATCGCTGCCCATCATCTGGTGCACGCCCTGGAAAATCACCTTGCGCGACGTGCCCTTCATGTGCAGCACGCCTTTGTAGCGCAGCAGGTTGGGGCCGAAAACCTGCACCACGCCGCCCAGGAAATCCTCCAGCTTGGCCGCGTCCAGCGGCTTGTCGCTGCGGAAAACGAAGGATTTCACGTCGTCATCGTGATGGTGGTGGTGGTGCGCGTGGCCGTGGCCATGATCGTGCCCGTGATGGCAGGCCTCGGTGTGGACGTGGTCCTCGTGGCAGGCGTGATCGTGGTCGTGCCCGTGATCGTGGTCATGATCGTGCTTGCACTGGCCGTGCGCGTGGTCGCAGTCTTCGTGGCCTTCGGCCTGCGGCGCATCCTTGACACCCAGGAATTCGGGGTCGAACTCCAGCTTGGCGTCCAGGTGAAAACCGTGCAGATCCAGCACTTCGGCCAGCGGCACCTCGCCGAAATGCACGGCACGCTGCGGCGCGCGCGGGTTCATTTGGTAGATGCGCGCGCCCAGGGCGTGCAGCGCGGCCGGTTCGACCAGGTCGGCCTTGGTGATGAAAATCTGGTCGGCAAAGCCAATCTGGCGGCGCACTTCCTGACGCTCGTCAAGCTGCTGGGGCGCGTGCCTGGCATCGACCAGGGTCAGGATGGCGTCCAGCACATACTGACCCGCGATTTCGTCGTCCATGAAAAAAGTCTGCGCCACGGGGCCGGGGTCGGCCAGGCCGGTGGTTTCGATGATGACGCGGCTGAAATCCAGCAGGCCCTTGCGGCGGCGCTCGCCCAGATCGCTCAGGGTGGCGCGCAGGTCTTCGCGGATCGAGCAGCACACGCAGCCGTTGGACAGCTGCAGGATGTGCTCCTGGGTGTCGACCAGAATCTCGTTGTCGATGTTCTCTTCGCCGAATTCGTTCTCGATGACGGCGATCTTGTGGCCGTGGCTCTCGCCCAGCACGCGCTTGAGCAGCGTGGTCTTGCCGCTGCCCAGAAAGCCGGTCAGGATGGTGACGGGCACGGGGCTGTTCTGGCCGGGTGTTGCGGGGGTGGTCATGGCATCTCCTTGCAGGAACGTCGCCCGCGCCGGACGGGCAGGGCAGACGGTGCGGCATTCTAAGGCCAGGCCCGAATTCGGGTATCCTTGCCCGGTCACTGTGTTGCAAGAAGGCAGACCTCGTGTCAGAACATCCTGCGGGCGGGTCTTCCGCCCCCGCTGCTGGTGCCCCGGACGCCGCCCAGAGCGGCAAAAAGGGCTTTTTCGAACGCCTGATGGGCCGCTGGAGCGGCGAGCCCGACGCCATCGCCGACCGCGCCGCGCTGCTGGCCGCACTGGGCGCCGCGGCCGACCAGGCCATCATCGACCGCGAATCGCACGCCATGCTGTCGGGCGTGCTGCGTCTGGCCGAGCGCAGCGCGGCCGACGTCATGGTGACGCGCAAGCGCATGGATCTGGTCGATATCGCCATGTCCTACGACGCCATCCTGTCGCTGGTGCTGGAGACGCGGCACTCGCGCTTCCCCGTCTACGAGGACGATACCGACCGCATCATCGGCGTGCTGCTGGCCAAGGATCTGCTGATGCTGCAGCGCGCGCCTGAACTGAATCTGCGCACGCTGCTGCGTCCGGCCATGTTCGTGCCCGAATCGAAAAACCTGGCCGAGCTGCTGCGCGAGTTCCGTGCCGAGCGCAACCACATCGCCATCGTGGTGGACGAGTTCGGCAGCACCGCCGGGCTGGTCACGATTGAAGACGTGCTGGAAGAAATCGTCGGTGAAATCGAGGACGAGTACGACGAGGAAGACGAAGAAGACCGCGAGAGCATCGTCTCCATGGCCGACGGCAGCTGGCGCGTCTCGGGCGACACCGACATCGAAGCGGTCAACAAGGCCTTTGGCAGCGCCATCGACGACAGCGATTTCGACACCATCGCGGGCTGCCTGACGCACGCGCACGGCCAGTTGCCCGTCAAGGGACAGATTCTGGCGGTGGACCGCGAAGGGCGTCTGCTGGATACGGCGTCCAGCGGCTCTCCCGCGCCTTATCTCACCTTTCAGGTGATGCTGGCGCGCGGCGGCACGGTGCGCTGGTTTCGCGTGCGCACGGCCGTGCCCGTGGCCCCCGACCGCCCGGCCAGCGCGGTCTGATTCCTTTTTATGGTTGAGCGATTCGGCCTGACGCTGCGCCCGGCCCTGTCCGCTGCGCTGGCGCTGCTGGGCGGTGCGCTGCTGGTGGCCGCCTTCGCGCCGCTGGAACTGTGGGGGCTGCAGCCGCTGCTGATGGCCGGGCTGTACGCCCTGAACCGCCACGCCCGTCCCGGCCAGGTGCTGCTGCAGGGTTGGCTGTTTGGACTGGGCTGGCTCAGCGTCGGGCTGTGGTGGCTTTATATCAGCCTGAACACCTATGGCCACCTGCCGCCTGCGCTGGCGGCGGGCGGGGTGCTGCTGCTGTGCGCGGGGCTGGCGCTGTATGTCGCGCTGGCGCTGGGCTTCTGGGCGCGCTGGCTGCGCCGTGAGGGGGGGCCGGGCGTGGCGGTGCTGAACGCCCTGTCCTGGTCAGCCATGATGCTGCTGGCCGACGTGGCGCGCGGCACCTGGCTGACGGGTTTTCCGTGGATCGCGCAGGGCTACGCGCACACCACGGGCCTGTTCGCCGGTCTGCCGCTGTGGCTGGGCACTTACGGCACGGGCTTTGCGGCCACGCTTTCGGGGGTGGCTCTGGTCGAGCTGGTGCTGGCGCGGGCAGCCCTTCAGCGTCTGGCATGGGCGGGCACGGCGGCTTTGCCTGTGCTGCTGTCGCTGACGCTGCCGCAGGCCTGGACAACGCCGACTGGCGCGCTTCGCGTGCGCCTTTTTCAGACGGCCATTGATCCGCTGGTGAAGTTCCAGCCCGCCGAAATCAGCCAGGCCTTGACCTGGCACCAGCGCATCGTGCGCGAAGCGCTGGGTGCGCCCCAGGGACAGAGCCCGCAGCTGCTGCTGACGCCCGAAACCTCGGTGCCGCTGATCGCCAGCCAGCTCGATGCTTCCTGGTGGCAGGCGCTGGCCCAGCCGCTGCGCGAGCGGGATGGTGTGGGCGGCGAGCCCCGGCACGCGCTGCTGCTGGGCGTGTTCACGGGCGACGAGGCGCGGGGCTACACCAACACCGCTGTCGCAGTGACGGCGCAGTGGCCTGATTCGGCGGGGTCGGCTTCGTTGGCTGTTTCGCCGTTCCAGGGTTCTGCGCCGCTGGGCGTGGATGCGCCGGGCGATTCTTCCGGGGGGCCTTACCTTTATGGCAAGCGCCACCTGCTGCCGTTTGGCGAGTTCGTGCCGCCGGGTTTTCACTGGTTCGTCAGCCTGCTGGGCATCCCCATGAGCGACCAGACGCCCGCCAAAAGCGCCCCCGTGCTGCGCGTGGCCGGGCAGCGCGTGCGCCCGCTGATCTGCTACGAGGATCTTTTTGCGCAGGATGTGTCTGACAGCGTGCGCGGCACGCCGGACGACGCTACCGTGCTGGTCAACCAGAGCAACCTGGCCTGGTTTGGCCCGCGCCTGATCCAGGCCCAGCACCTGCAGTTTTCGCGCATGCGCGCGCTGGAATTCCAGCGGCCGCTGGTGCGCGCCACCAACACCGGCGCCACGGCGGCGGTGGACGAGCGCGGCCACGTCACTGCCGCGCTGCCGCCCGATCAGCCCGGCCAGCTTGATGTGACCGTCACCGGCCGCACGGGCCTCACCCCCTACGCGCGCTGGTTGGCCGCGTGGGGCCACGCGCCGCTGGTGCTGCTGGCTTTGGCGCTGGTGCTGGCTGCCGGCCTGCGCCGCAGGACGCTCTGAAGGACATGGACATGATCCGATCCTTGCTGATGATTTCCGTCGGTGCCTCGCTGGGCGCCTGCCTGCGCTGGGGCCTGGGCGTGTGGCTGAACGCGCTTTTCGCGCCGGTTCCGCCCGGCACCTGGGTGGCCAACCTGCTGGGCGGCTATCTGATGGGCGTGGCGCTGGCGGTGGCCAGCCACTGGCCCGGTCTGCCGCCGGAGTGGAAACTGCTGGTGATGACCGGCTTTCTGGGCGGGCTGACCACGTTTTCCACCTTCTCGGCCGAAGTCACGACGCTGATCCAGCAGGGCCGCCTGGCCTGGGCCATGGGAGCGATCGCGGCGCACGTCTGTGGCTCGCTGGCCATGACCGCGCTGGGCCTGGCCACGGTGGCGCTGTGGCGCCAGGCCTGACCGGCTGGATACCGCGCAGGAGACTTTCATGGACACGACTTCCGCTGATTCTTCTCCCCGCATCGCCGTGGTGACGGGCGCCGGAACCGGCATCGGCCGCGCCGTCGCGCTGGGCCTGCTGGGCGCGGGCTGGTGCGTGGCGTTGCTGGGGCGCAGGCTTGCGCCGCTGCAGGACACGGCCCGCCGCGCCCCGCACGCGGATCGCACGCTCTGCCTGCCCACGGACGTCAGCGACGCCGATGCCGTCGCGCACGCCTTCACCGCCATCGTGGCGCAGTGGGGTCGGGTGGATCTGCTCTTCAACAACGCGGGCACGTTCGCGGGCGGCGGTCCGCTGCAGGACGTGACAGCGCAGACCTGGCGCGAGGTGATGGCGGTCAACCTGGACGGTGCCTTCTTCTGCGCGCAGGCCGCTTACGCGCAGATGCTGCGCCAGAGCCCGCCGGGCGGACGCATCATCAACAACGGTTCGGTCTCGGCGCAGGTGCCGCGCCCGCACGCGGTGGCCTACAGCACCAGCAAACACGCCATCAACGGCCTGAGCAAATCACTGGCGCTGGAAGGCCGCGCACACGGCATCACCTGCGGCCAGATCGACATCGGCAACGCCCTGACCGAACTCACCGCCGACATGCCGCGCGGCATGCTCCAGCCCGACGGCCAGCGCCGCCCCGAAGCCACCATGGGCCTGCAGCCCGTGGTCGACGCCGTGCTCTACCAGGCCCACCTGCCGCCCGGCGTCGCCGTGCCCTTCATGACCGTGATGGCGGCCGGGATGCCGCTGGTGGGGCGGGGGTGAGGGACGGCTTGGCGTCGTAGGGCACGAAGTCGTTGCTGTCCCGGGTCAGAAGCTGCATCAGTTTCGGGTGGATGAACAGCTTCTCCTTGCCCGCAGACGCTTCGCTCAGCACACCCAGCGCGGCGAGCTCTTTGAGATAGCGCGATGCGGCCTGGCGCTGTGCGACGCCCTTTTCGGCCAGATTGGCGATGCGGCAGTAGGGCTGCTCAAAAATCACATCCACCAGCTCCCGGCTGTAGATTTTGGGCCGCTGGTTGCGGACGTATTCGGTGGTGTGTTCAGCGAGACGGCGGATGGCGCCGATTTTTTCGGTTGTCCATTGCGCGGTGGCTGCCACGGCCTCCAGCATGAACAGCACCCAGGCGGTCCAGTCCTGATCGCGCGTCACGCCGATCAGCAGCCGGTAGTAGTCGGCCTTGTGGGCGATGATGTGGCGGCTGAGGTAAAGAATGGGCAGGTTCAGCAGGCCTGTTTCGATCAGGAACAGGCTGTTGAGCACCCGCCCGGTGCGGCCATTGCCGTCGATGAACGGGTGGATCGCCTCGAACTGGTAGTGGCCGACCGCCATACGGATCAGCGGATCGAGGTCCTGCTGGTTGTGGAGGTAGTTCTCCCAGTTGGCCAGCAGGTCGCGAAGCCGGGATTCGCCTTCGGGGGGCGTGTAGATCACCTCGCCCGTGCGGTCGTTGGCGAGCTGGGTGCCGGGCGTGCGCCGGATGTCCAGATCGGTGGCTTTCAGGGTGCGGCATATTTCAACTGCCGTAGCGGTGCACAAAGGGCGGGTTTTGAGCGACAGGAAGCCTTGGTGCAGGGCCGAGCGGTAGCGCAGCGCCTCCTTGGTGGCGTGATCGGCCGATCCATCGCCGTGCACATGCCGGAATAGCTGGTCGGTGGTGGTGACAATGTTTTCGATCTCAGAGCTGTCCTTGGCCTCCAGCAGCGGGATCGTGTTGATCAGCATGGTCTGGTTGGGAATCAGCTTTGCGGCCTGCTTGAGCTCCGCCAGCGCGGCACGCGCCGTGATGCAGGCGCGCAGCACGGTTTTGGTCTCGACATCGGCTACTGGCGGTAGCAGGGGGAGCTGGTTGTAGGCGACATCTGCCCGCCAGCCGAAGTCTTGGCAGATCATCGGGCTGTCCTTGGCGCTAAAAAGGGGTTTGGGCGACACACGCCCTCCATCATGTCGATGTTTTGCTGTTTTGTCGACACGTTGTGGGAATGTGTCGCTGGCAGCGACATGAGACCCCGCCCCGGCTGTCCTCCGGGTCCAAGGTTTTATTCCCGCACTTCCTCCACCCCCAGCGTTTCCTGGCGCTCCACCAGCGCGATCAGGCGGTCGATGTTGGGGTGCTTGCCGGGATTCTGTCGGGCGTCTTCAGTGTGCTCGGCGTAGAGCGCCAGGCCCGCCTGCGCGGCGGCGGGCGTGATCCGGCTGCCGTGCTGTGCGGCCAGCGCCGCGTAAACGCGCAGCGATCCGGCCTGCCCTGGCCGCTGGCGTCGCGCAGGACGAGCGCGGACAGGTGATCGCAGGCGGGCAGGGCGGCGAGTTGCTGGGCGAAGTTCATTGCGGGCTTTCGTCTTTCGGTGGAGGGATCGGTCCGCACTGACTGCGCGGTCCGTTCGGTCAGCGTGGTCGGCGGGTTAATATTGAAGCTGGCCCCAGGCCTTCTGCAGGCGCTTGACGCTGACGGGCTGGGGCGTGCGCAGCTCCTGCGCAAAAAGGCTGACGCGAAGCTCTTCAAGCAGCCAGCGGAAATCGTTCAGGCGCTCGTCGGTTTTGCCGCCGCTCTGGCTGTGCTGCTCGTGCAGGCGCTTCCAGAAGGGGGTTTCCAGCGTGCGCAGCTCGGTCATGCGCGCCAGATCGCGATCCGGGTCGGCGCGCCATTTGTCCAGGCGCAGCGCGATGGCCTGCAGGTAGCGTGGAAAGTGCTGCAGCGTGCTGTAGGGCGTCTGGCGCACGAAACCGGGGCCGACCAGGCGCTGGAGCTGCTGCTGAATGTCGCTGACCAGCGCGGGCGCGGCCTTACTGTCCTTCAGACGGCGCTGCAGGCCAGACCAGGTCTGGACGATCTGCCCGGTCAGGCGCGCCACCTCCTGCGCGATCAGCGTCAGGCGCGGGCGGCCCTCGGTCAGGCAGCGCTCGAAGCTGGCGGCGTCGGTGGGCCAGTCGCCCGCCAGAAAGGCACGGCTGATGGCCACATCCAGCACCTGCTGGCGCAGCAGGTCGGCGTCACCCAGCGGCACAAAAGCCATGGCGGTGGCGTGCCAGTCGGGCAGGTTGCGGTCCAGATACTTCAGGCTGTCGCGAATCTGCAGCGCGATCAGTCGGCGCAGCCCTTGCGCGTGCAGGGCGCGTGCGGCTTCGGGCTCGTCGAGCACGTCGATTTCCACCTGCGTGCCTTTGTCGATCAGCGCGGGGAAGCCGACCAGGGTCTGGCCTTTGCGGCGGATCTCCATCAGCTCGGGCAGCTCGCCGAAGGTCCAGGCGGTATAGGCCTGGCTGGCGTCGACCGCCGGGGCGGACGCCGAAGGGGCGGGGGCGGGCGCAGTCGCCTTGCGTCCTGCGGGCGCGGGAGCCGAGGTTGCGTCTGACGCAGGTGCCGGTTTAGCTGCCGTTTCCGGGGCCGTCCGCGTCGCCGCCAGGCGCAGCTGGGCCAGCGCCTGGAAGGCGGTGCGCGCCTGGCCGCCCAGCTCGGCCTGCAGCGCGCTGACGTTGCGCGACAGCCCCATCTGGCGTCCGCTGTCGTCGATGACGCGCACCAGCATCAGGTGATGAGCGGGGAGCTGGTCGGCGCGGAAATCGTTGCGCGACACCACCAGCTGGATCTGCTGGCGGATGGCGGCGGCCAGCGCGTCCAGAAGATCGCCCTCGCCGAAGGCGGCGGTCTCGCTGAACACGGTGGCGAACTCGGCCAGCGGCTGCAGGCGGTGGCGCGGGCGCCCCGGCAGATTCTTCAGCAGCGCCAGCACCTTGGCGTGCAGCATGCCGGGCACCAGCCAGTCGCAGCGCGCAGCGCTGACCTGGTTGAGCACATAGAGCGGCACCGTCACCGTCAGGCCATCGCGGGCGTGACCGGGCTCGTGCAGGTAGCTGGCGCTGCAGTCGATGCCGCCCAGACGGACGGCGTGCGGGAAGTTGTCGGTGGTGATGCCGGCCGCTTCGTGGCGCATCAGCTGCTCGCGGTTCAGGCAGAGCAGTTCGGGGTTCTGGCGGCTGGCGTGGCGGTACCAGCGCTCCAGCGTGCGTGCGCTGCACACGTCATCGGGCAGATTCTGATCGTAGAAGGCGAAGATCAGCTCGTCATCGACCAGCACGTCCTGGCGGCGCGCCTTGTGCTCCAGCTTTTCCACGCTGGCGATCAGCTTGCGGTTGTGCAGCACGAAAGGCAGTTTGCTGTCCCAGTCGCCATCGACCAGGGCGTGGCGGATGAACATCTCGCGCGCCTTGGGCAGATCGACGGTGGCGTAGCGCACGCGGCGGCCGTGGTAAACCTGCAGGCCGTAGAGCAGGCCGCGCTGCAGGGCGACGACTTCACCGGCTTTTTTCTCCCAGTGCGGCTCCTGCATCTGGGTCTTGATCAGGTGCCCGGCCAAGCCCTCCAGCCAGTCGGGTTCGATGGCGGCGAGGCCCCGGCCGTAGAGCCGCGTGGTATCGACCAGCTCGGCGGCGACCAGCCATTTGCCGGGTTTTTTGGACAGCTGTGCGCCCGGGTGGCGGTAAAAGCGGATGCCGCGCGCGCCCAGGTAAGCCTCGCCCTCGTCGCTTTTGCAGCCGATATTGCCCAGCAGACCGGCCAGCAGCGACAGGTGCAGCTGCTCGTAGGTGGCGGGCAGGGTGTTGACGCGCCACTGGTGCTCCAGCACCACGGTGCGCAGCTGCTGGTGGGTGTCGCGCCACTCGCGCACGCGGCGCGGGTTGATGAAATGCTCGCGCAGGTGCTGGTCGAACTGGCGGTGGCTCAGGCGGTGGCCTGCGGCGGGCGGCTGACCGGGGGCGCTTCCCGGCGCCTCGCGGTTGCGGCTGGCGTCCAGCCAGCGCCACAGCCTGACGGTGGACAGGAATTCCGAGCGCTCGTCCAGAAACACCTTGTGTTTCTGGTCCGCCGCCTGCTGCTGCTCGGGAGGGCGGTCGCGCACGTCCTGCACCGAAAGCGCCGACGCAATGATCAGCACCTCGTCCAGCGCCTCGCGCTGACGCGCTTCCAGCAGCATGCGCCCGACGCGCGGGTCCAGCGGCAGGCGGGCCAGATCGCGGCCGATGGCACTCAGGTGGCCGTCATCGTCCAGCGCGCCCAGCTCGGCCAGCAGGTCGAGGCCGTCGGCGATGGCCTTGCGCGGGGGCGGTTCCAGAAAGGGAAAATCGTGCACATCGCCCAGGCGCAGGCTTTTCATGCGCAGGATCACCCCGGCGAGTGATGAACGAAGAATCTCCGGGTCGGAAAAGGCCGGACGCGCCGCGAAATCGGCCTCGTCATACAGGCGGATGCACACGCCGTTGGACACCCGCCCGCAGCGCCCGGCACGCTGGTTGGCTGCGGCCTGGCTGACGGGTTCGATGTGCAGCTGCTCGACCTTGTTGCGGTAGCTGTAGCGCTTGACGCGCGCCAGGCCCGTATCGACGACGTAGCGGATGCCGGGGACCGTCAGCGAGGTTTCGGCCACATTGGTCGCCAGCACGATGCGCGGCGCGCCGTGGGCTTCAAACACCCGTTCCTGCTCGGCCTGCGACTGGCGCGAGAACAGCGGCAGGATCTGCACGCCCGGCGGATGATGGCCGCGCAGGTGGTCGGCGGCGTCGCGAATCTCGCGCTCGCCGGGCAGGAAGACCAGCACGTCGCCAGGCCCCTGGCGCCACAGGTCATCCACCGCGTCGGCAATGGCGTGGTTGACGCTGTAGTCGCGGCTGTCCTCGAAAGGCATCCAGCGCTGCTCGACCGGAAACAGCCGCCCCGACACCTGGAAGACCGGCGCCGGGCCGCGCCGCGACGCAAAGTGCTGCGCAAAGCGGTCGGCGTCGATGGTCGCCGATGTGATGATGATTTTCAGATCGGGCCGGCGCGGCAGCAGCTGGCGCAGATAGCCCAGCAGGAAGTCGATGTTCAGGCTGCGCTCGTGCGCTTCGTCGATGATCAGCGTGTCGTAGGCGCGCAGGTCGGGGTCGGACTGCGTTTCGGCCAGCAGCACGCCGTCGGTCATCAGCTTGACGCTGGCGCCGCTTTGCAGGCGGTCAGCGAAACGGATCTTGTAGCCCACGACCTCGCCCAGCGGGGTTTTGAGCTCCTCGGCGATGCGCTTGGCCACGCTGGTCGCGGCAATGCGGCGCGGCTGGGTGTGGCCGATCAGCCCCTGGCCGCCCGCGCCGCGCCCGCGCCCCAGCGTCAGCGCGATCTTGGGCAGCTGCGTGGTCTTGCCCGAGCCGGTCTCGCCGCAGACGATGACGACCTGGTGCGCGCGGATGGCTTCCGCCAGATCGTGGCGGTGTGCGCTGACGGGCAGGGCGTCGTCAAACGCGATGGGCGGAATGGGGTGGGCC
>NZ_JAWDIE010000024.1:0-41971 GCF_037688875.1 Amphibiibacter pelophylacis | reverse complement strand
GGTGGCGGTGTTGCCCGTCAGGGTGCCCGTGGCGGTCGCGACGGAGTCTTCCGCCACATTGCCCGTGCCGGCGCTGATGTTGAGCTGACTGCTCAGACCGTTGATGGTGACGGTCACCGGCACCACAGTGCCGTCGGTGGTTTTGACGTTGATGACATCCGTCTTCTTGTCGCCGGTCAGCAGCGCGATGATGTCCGGCGACTGCGTCAGGGTGTACGTCCAGTGGCCCGTCGCGTCCAGCGTGAGCTTGCCATAGGTGCCGTTGTAATTGCCCGCCTGCGTACCGGACTCGCCCGCGTCAGGATCGGTGATAACCAGTGTGCCCGTGGTCGTAACAGGACCGGTGCCGTTATTTTCGGTGACGGCCCCAGCAGCGGCGCCAGAAATGACAGGCGCATCATTGGTGCCGGTGACATTGATGGTGATAGCGCCCGTGCCCGTGCCATCCTTGCTGGTTACGGTGAACGACTCAGTAACCTGCTGACCGCCCTTGAGTGCGATGGTTGCACTGGCGCTGTTGTCGAGTTTGTAAGACCAGGCGCCGTCGGCGGCCAGGGTCAACGTGCCGTAAGTGCCCTTGAGTGTGGTCGAGCCGGTGAAAGCCGTGCCATTGAGCTTGCCCAGAATGGCTTCGCCCGTATCCACATCGGTGACGACCAGTTTGCCGCTGGCAGTGTCTGGCGTGCCCTTTTCAACCAGACTGGCCGTTGCGCTGGTCACCGTGGCGACATCATTGACACCGGTGATGGTGACCATGACCGGAATCTGCGTCTTGCCATCCAGGGCGGTGACCTTGATCGTGTCGGTCATGGTGGCGCCGGCCGGCAGGGCCTGCACAGCAGCGTTCCTGTTGTCGAGCGAGTAGACCCACTGCCCGCTGGCCGTGATGGTCAGCGAACCGTACTGGCCCGCCACGGTGGCCGCCTGCGTGCCGCTCTGATAAGCCACGCCATTCAGGCGGTCCGGATCATTGACCACGATGGTGCCGCTGGCGATCAGCGTGCCGTCTTCCACCACATTGCCGGTGGTCACGCCGGAAATAACCGGTGCATCATCCTCACCCTTGATGTTGATTGTCCAGTTGATCAGCTTCTGCTGACCCGACAGCGAGTCGCGGAACACGAAGGTGAAGGGGTAGGAAGTCTGCACATACTCGCTGTAGGGCAAGGCCACAAACAGGGGATTGCGCGTGAAAGCCTGGGCGCCGCTGGGGCTGAAAGTGTCCGTGCCGTAAGCATGAGTTACGGTGAAAGAGCCATCCGGATTGCGGACGACCGATGCATCGGGAGAGTTGGAAATGACGTTGGACAGAATGGCAGCCATGGAAGCTCCTAAGGGGCAGGGAATAGATTTGCTGCATTGTATCGAGCAGCGCAAAGTTACAACGTAAATTTTTTCGACAGTTCTGGAATGTAACGGCAGAACAGCGAAGTCTCGGCATTCTGTGTCAGGCCCTGTCCAGATGGTGAGCGTCTGTGAAAAAGCACCGCGAACACCCAGAGAGTCCGCAGGCTTGTTGCATCAGAGCCACGCCCGGTTCGGGCCTGAACTGGGCGGTGTGTCAGGTGTGTTCAGTCACCAGTTTGCCGAACCGGAACAGCTCCTGAATGATCTGCTGGTCGCTCAGGCCCTGACCATGGGTCAGGTCCACGTGCGGCAGAACAATGCTCAGCTCGGCGGGATGGCTGGTGGTGGCATCGCCAGCGGCAAAGGCACCGCTGCGGCTGACATGAATGACGCTGCCGCCATCGCGGCTTTCAAAGTGCAGGTAAGCGCTCAGTTCCGAGACGCCCACGCCGGGCAGCAGGTCGGAGAACTCCAGCACGTCGCCGCCTTCCTGACGCGCCGCAGGGTTGAAATCGCTGATCACGCTGACGGCCGGCGCACCCGGCGCGCCCAGGTCGTGCAGTCCCCAGGAGAACACGTCGGGCAGGAAAGCCGAATCGGCGTAAAAGGAATCGAGGCGCTCGCTGGCGGGCAGCCAGGCTTGGCCATCATCGGCAAAAACGGGCAGCAGGGCGTGGTCGGCGTGCGTGGCAGGCGGCTCGGCCAGGGGCATGGCAGGCAGGCTGTCATCGGCCAGCGGCGAGAGCAGCGGCGTGGCCTCCGGGCCAGCGGCTGCGGCGCTCACATCCGGCAGCGCGACCTGTTCGGGACGCGACACATCCAGCGTCCAGGACAGGGCGTGGACCACGCCAAGGTCGTCGCGCAGCTGCAGCTCCAGATCGACCCGCGATTTGGAGCTGGCCAGTGGGCCCTGGGCGCTGTGAATGTCAAACAGTGCGTTACGGCTCCAGACATGCCCGCCATCGGGCAGGAAGACATCGGTGCCGTAAAGATGGAAAACGGTGTGGCTGCCATCCGGTCCGCCCACCACCTCGGCAAACGGAGAGCGCGACGACAGCGCCTGCAATGACAATCCCATGATGGACTCCTGGGGCCGTGGCCCTGATGATTTCTGTAGTGTCGGCACGACCAACGCAAAGTGCAACGCTGCACACAGCACGGTCAAGCGTCGCGATTGTGCCCGAAAGCCGTGAAATCCGTAACCTGTTGCTACTCTTTTTTGACACAGGTGTGACACTCTGCGCACATGGCGCCAGCCGCCACGCTGCAACGCATCAAATACCCGGCTGCAAAAGGTTTATTCAGGCGATCGGCTCACGTGCCGGAACAGAAAATGGGCCAAAAATATTGGGGAAGCTCATGCCATTTTCCGAACTTGCCGCCCTGGATCATCCGGACCGGCACAGCGCCGTGCTCCAGCACCTGACTGTGTTCTGCGAAAGCAGTGAAGTTTTGATCGAAGAAGACGTTTTCGATCCCAAGGGCCATCTGCTGCTGCAGCGCGGCAGGCGCCTGACCTCGCAGCTGGCTGCCAGCTTCAAGGGCCGCGAGCTGTATCACCCACTCGAGCGCTGCCTGCGCGTGCGCAATGGCCTGTACAGCAGCCTGCGCGAAAGGGCGCGCAGCCACATCGATCAGGATGAGCTGATGCAGCGTCTGCTGCCCACGCAGGAAATGCGCCACGACGTCATCACCCTGATCGGCGAGCTGCGTCTTAATCCCACCTTGGAGTGGCTGCTGACCTGCCTGGACGTGACCCACAAAGGCGCGCTCAACCACCACATTGGTGTGGCCGCCATGAGCTGCATGACCGCGATGCAGGCCAAACTGCCTGAAACTGAACTGCGCAAGGTCGTCGCGGCAGCCATGTTCCACGACATCGGCGATCTGTACATCGCGCCGGACCCGGCCGGTGGCAAGGGCGAGCTGACGCTGGAGCGCTGGGGCCAGATGGTGCTGCACCCGCTGATCTCGCGCAACATCCTGACCGATTTCGCCCTGCTGCCCGCCGATGTGACCCAGGCCGTGGCCGAGCATCACGAACGCAGCAACGGCGGTGGCTACCCGCACAAGACCTCATCGCTGTCGCAGCTGGGCAGCATTCTGGCAATTTCAGAAGCGCTGATCGGCGTGCTGGGCAGCGGCGGCAACAGCGGCCGACGGGCCTACATGGCCCTGCACTTCGAGCGCGACGAGTTCGCCAATGGGGTCGCCAGCCTGCTCACGCCATTTCTGACGCACATCGATGTGCAGAACACCGCCCCCGACAATGTCGACCCCATGAAGCTGATGCCCAAGCTCAAGGCGCTGACCACCCTGATGGCCAACGCCGAGCGTCTGGTGGAGGACATTCGCGAAAATCCGGTCAACGCGGACCTGCTGGCGCACATCCGGGCGCGTCTGCAGCGCCTGAACAGCACCCTGAATGCCACGGGCATGAGCGATCCGGTGATGCTGTTCGAGCAGATCCTGGAAGGGCACGACACGCGCATGCTGCTGGAGATGGACATGACCACGCGCGAGATCATCTGGCGGCTGCGCTATCTGGCCCGCTCGGTCTCGCTGGATCTGGCCCCGATGCCCCCCATGCACCAGAAGCTGTTCGAGCCGTTTCTGGAGCTGCTCTCGAAAACGCCCGACGCGCGCGGCTGAGCACCACGCGCGTCGGGGAGGCCATTACATGGACTTGATCGCCACCGGCGCCGCACCCTTGAACTGGTAGACCGTGATGCCGGCCTTGTTCTGGTTGCCTTTGGCATCGAAAGCGTATTCGCCAGCGATTCCGGCGTAGGGGTTGGCGTGGATCCAGGCGGCGACCTTGGCCGGGTCGGTCGAACCCGCCTTTTGCATGGCGTTGGCGAACATCATCACCGAGTCGTAAAAGGTCACCGCATAGGTCAGCGGATCGCGCTTGTAGCGCGCCTTGTACTGCGCGATGAAGGACTGGCCCGCAGTGGCCTTGTCCAGCATGGTGCCACCCTGACCGCAGTAAACCGCGTCCGAGATGGCGCCCTGCGCGAGGTCAGATGTCTGCGTCGAGCAGATGGCGTCGCCGCCCAGCATTTTCACGCTGCCCAGACCCAGCATTTTCATCTGGCGCAGCATGGGGCCGGCCTGCGCCGAATAGCCGCCATAAAACACCGCATCGGGTTTGGCGCCGCGCAGCGAGGTGACAATGCCCGTGAAATCGGTGGCCTTGTCGTTGGTGTACTGCGTGCTGACCACCTGGATGCCGAGCTTTTTGGCCGCCTCGGCGAACACGCCTGCGATGCCCTGGCCATAACTCGTGCGGTCGTCGATCACGGCGACGCGCTTGATTTTGAGATCAGCCGCGGCGAATTCGGCCATGCGCGCGCCGATCTGGCTGTCGCTGGGCGTGGTGCGGAAAATGCGGTCGTAGCCCGAAGCCGTGACTTCCGGATTGGTCGACACGGTGGCCACCACCGCCCCACCCTGCCGGTAGACCTTGGTCGCGGGGATGGTCACGCCCGAGTTGTAGGGGCCGACCACGTAGCCGACTTTTTCGTCGACCAGTTTCTGCGCCACCGCCACGCCCTGTTTGGGATCGGCTGAATCGTCTTCAGCCTGCAGTTTGAACTTGATGGTCTGCCCGCCCACGCTGATGCCTTTGGCGTTGAGCGCGTCCACGGCCATCTGGGCGCCATCGCGGTTGTCGCCGCCGAAATCGGCCTGGCCGCCCGACAGCGGGCTGGACAGACCGATGACGACCGTCTGGTCGGCCAGGGCGGGTGCGCTGACCAGGGCGGCCAGCAGACCGGCAGCCGCCAGCGCCGTGGCGCGCAGGGCGGTGCGGGTGTGTTTCGGGGTTTTTGTCATGATGTCTCCTTCTTCGTTGCAAAAAAATTCAGGCCGGGGCTTCAGCACTGCGGTCACAGCCCCGAAAAGCGTCCGGGCCTGCAGGCCGGCTGACCGGGCAGCGGCGGTCGCCCCTGTATCTGTGTTTCGATCATACGCGCCGTGGTGGCGGCCAGCGTCAGGCCCAGGTGACCATGGCCCAGCGCCAGATGCACATTGGGGTGGCGCGGCACGGTGCCAACCACCGGCAGCGTGTCGGGCAGCGAGGGCCGGTGACCCATCCAGAATCGGGCGCCCGCCACCGCCTGCGGCTGGCGCAGCGCGGGGAAAAGCCGCTGCGCCTGCTCGATCAGCACCCGCGCGCGGGCCCAGTTGGGCGGCGCACTCAGGCTGGCCAGTTCAACAGTGCCCGCCAGACGCAGGGCGCCCGGGCCATCGCCGCGCTTGGGCAAGATGACGAAGCTGCCCGCGTGCGACTGCAGAAAATGCGGCAACTCGACGCCCGCGTGGGGTAGATCGACGTGGTAACCGCGTTCGCTTTCCAGTGGCAGGCGGCAGCCCAGCTGGCGGGCCAGCGTGCCCGCCCAGGCCCCGGCAGCCAGCAGCACCTGATCGGCGGCGATCCAGACCTGGCTGCGCAACTGCACACCGCGCACCGCGCTGCGTACCGACAGCGTTTCGCCGTTGGGTGCAAAGCCGGTGACCAGACCCTGCTCGAAGCGCACGCCCAAGGCCTGCGCCGCTGCATAGAGGCCGCGCGTGTACAGCCAGGGGTCATCCACATGCGACCACTGCGGCACAAAAAGACCGTGGCTCAGGGCCGGGTCAACCATGGGCAGCGCCTGCGCCATCTGGTCCGGGGACCAGGGCTGGCTCTCGACGCCCAGCTCGCGGCGACGGTCCCAGGCCGGGGCGTCGCGCTGCGCTTCAGCGGCGCTGCCGTACAGCACCACGCCGCCGTGGTGGCGCAGCAGGTGGCTGACGCCCGCCGCTTCGGCCATGGCCTGGGTGTCGGCGCGCGCCTGGCCCAGCAGGTCGGCCAATGCCTGCGACAGCTCGGCCACGCGCTGCGGCCGCCCGGCCAGCAGGTAGCGCAGCAGCCAGGGCGTCAGGCGCGGCAGGCAGCGCCACTGGATGGCCAGCGGCCCCAGCGGGTCGAGCAGCATTTTCGGCACCCGCTTCCAGGTGTCCGGCGTGGACAGCGGCAACACTTCGGCAATGGCGATGGCGCCCGCGTTGCCGTAAGACGTGTTCGCCCCCGGCACTTCGGGGTCGATCACCGTCACCTCAAAACCCGCGCGGCGCAACTGCAGCGCGCAGGCGATGCCAATGACGCCCGCGCCGACGATGGCAATGTGTTCAGCCATGCCTCACCCCAGCTCGAAACCGTGGACAAAAGGATCGCGCGGATCCAGCGTGATGCGGCTGGTGCCGGTGATGACCGCCCAGCCCTGGATGGACGGCACGATGGCAGGCAGCGCGCCGACCTGTGTCAGCGCTTCGATGCGGCCGACAAACTGGCTGCCGATGATGGATTCGTGAACATATTCGTCGCCCGGCTGCAGCAGGCCGCGCGCCCAGCGCTGCGCTAGGCGCGCCGAGGTGCCTGTGCCGCAGGGCGAACGGTCCAGGGCGCTGTGGCCATACAGCACCGCGTTGCGACCGTGCGAGCCCGGCTGGCGCGGCGCGCCCGTCCACTGCACATGACGCACGCCCCGGATGCTGTCGTCCAGCGGGTGGATGCAGGTGATCTGTTCATTGACCGCGTCGCGCAGCGCCCGGCCCAACGTGACAAGCTGCCCCGGCGTGAAATCGGCCATGTCGCGAAAGGCCGCCTGCGTCTCGACGATCGGGTAAAAGTTGCCCCCGTAGGCAATGTCCACCACCAGTTCGCCCAGACCCGGCACCTGCACGGCCACATCCTGCGCATACAGAAAGGACGGTACGTTGATCAGCCGCACATGCGCCACGCGCGGCGCCAGCGGCGTGCTGCCGGGTGCCAGCGTGTAGTGTGCGTCCACGCGGCCGGCGGGGGTGTCCAGGCGCATCAGGCCCGGCGTCTGCGGCGTGACCAGACCGCGCTCGATGGCGAAAGTGACGACGCCGATGGTGCCGTGGCCGCACATGGGCAGGCAGCCGCTGGTTTCAATATAGAGCACCGCCACATCGCAGTCCGGCCGCGTGCTGGGGTAGAGAAAGGCGCCCGACATCTGCGCGTGGCCGCGTGGCTCGTACATCAGCCCGGTGCGGATGGCATCAAACTCGGCCATGAAGTGCTGGCGGCGCTCGCTCTGCGTGACGCCCTGCAGCGGCGGATGGCCGCTGACCACCAGGCGCACCGGGTTGCCGCAGGTGTGGCCGTCGATGCAGTCAAACACGGGAATGTCGGTGCGCGCGCTCATGGTGCAGATCCTTGTCTGGACTCGGAATGAATATTGTATACAATCCAGAACACCTTTTTTGAGGAGACAACCATGACATCGACACAGACCGCTTCCCGACACAGCCCCTGCCCCTGGCAGGGCGTTTTCCCCGCCATGACCACCCAGTTCGACGCCAGCGGCGCGATCGACGCGGCGGCCAACACGCGCCAGATCCAGCACCAGATCGATTGCGGCGCGCAGGGCATCATCCTGTGCGGCTCGCTGGGCGAGAACTCCACGCTCGAATTTGACGAGAAACTGCAGCTGCTGGACATCGGCCTGGCCGCAGCCGCCGGGCGCGTGCCCGTGCTGCTCACGGTCGCCGAAGGCAGCACGGCGCAGGCCTGCCGCCTGGCGAAGCTGGCGCAGGAGCACGGAGCCCAAGGCCTGATGGTGCTGCCGGGCATGCGATACGTGTCCGACCGCGCCGAGACGCTGGCGCACTACCGCGCCGTGTCCGCCGCCAGCGACCTGCCGATCATGATCTACATCAACCCGCTGGCCTACACGGTGGACATCACGCCCGACATGCTGATCGAGCTGGCCGACGACGCACACTTTGTCGCCATCAAGGAATCGACCGGCGACGTACGCCGCGTCACGCAGGTCATCAACGCCTGCGGCGAGCGCTACGGCATTTTCTGCGGCGTGGACGACCTGGCGCTGGAGGCCCTGCACATGGGCGCCACCGGCTGGGTGGCGGGTCTGGTGACCGCCTTCCCGCGCGAAACGGTGGCCGTCTACCGCCTGTGGCAGGCGGGGCGTTTCGAGGAAGCGCGTGACATCTACCGCTGGTTCCAGCCGCTGCTGCGCCTGGATGTGTCGACCAAACTGGTGCAGAACATCAAACGGGCCGAAGTGCTGGAGGGCCTGGGCAACGGCGTGGTGCGTGCGCCGCGTCTGCAGCTTGCTGGCGACGAGAAAGCGCAGGTGGAAAAAATCATCCGCGACGCGCAGGCCTGTCGCCCCACCCTGCCCGCGCTGTAAGCCACTGTCGGTGAGGCCGATGCCATGAGCGCCGCCCTGCCCCGCCTGACGCTCACCGAAGCGGCGGTGCAGACGCTGCGCCGCCGCATCCTGGCGGGCGACTGGCCCGAGGGCACGCCGCTGCGCCAGGAGCAGCTCGCCGCCGAGCTGGGTGTGAGCCGCGTGCCGCTGCGCGAGGCGCTCAACCGCCTCGAAGCCGAAGGCCTGGTGCAGAACCTGCCGCACCGGGGCGCGGTCATCACGCCCTTCTCGCTGGACGAGGTGCTGGAGCTGATCGAGCTGCGCGCCCTGATCGAATCCGACCTGATCGCCCGCGCCGTGCCGCGCCAGACCGCGCAGGATCACGACACCGCGCAGGCGGTGCTGGACCGTTTCGGCCAGGCGCTGCAGGGCGAGGATGTCGGGCAGTGGGACACGCTCAACGCGGCTTTTCACCTGGCGCTGTACCGCCCCGCCGGGCGCCCGCACAGCCTGGCGCTGGTCGATTCGCTGCTGGCGCGCACCGGGCGCTACACGCGCACGCAGATTCTGGTGGCGCGCTACCGCGAGCGGGCGCACGCCGAACACACCGAACTGCTGCGGCTGTGCCGCGAGGGACGCGCACTCAAGGCCGCGTCATTTGTGCGCCAGCACATCGAGGCCGCCGTGGCCGCGCTGCAGGCCAGCCGCAGCGGGGCACAGACCGCTTAAATCCGGTCCGGTCTGAAGCAGCGGAATCAGAGCGGAGTCAGGGCGGAATCAGAGCGACATCACACCGGCCGCGCCACCAGCAGGCAGACGGCGCGGGTCTCAATGGATTTTTTCTCGCCGACCGGGCCCAGCTTCTCGGCTGTCTTGGCCTTGACGTTGATGCGGCCCGTGTCCACCCCCAGCACCTGCGCAATGCGCTCGCGCATGGCATCAATGTGCGGCGCCATTTTCGGCGCCTGCGCCACGATGGTGCTGTCGATGTTGACGACCTCCCAGCCCGCCGCGCGCACGCGGCGCACGGCCTCGGCCAGCAGCACGGCCGAATCGGCCCCGGCGAACTCGGCCGCCGTGTCGGGGAAATGCCGCCCGATGTCGCCCAGCGCCGCCGCGCCCAGCAGCGCGTCGGTGATGGCGTGCAGCAGCGCATCGGCGTCCGAATGGCCCAGCAGCCCGTGGCTGTGCGGCACGGTGATGCCGCCCAGGACCAGCGGCCGCCCTTCGACCAGGGCGTGCGTGTCCCAGCCCTCGCCCACGCGCAGCGGCGGCAGGGTGAAAGCGGCGGGAGCGGATGAGCTGGCAGAGGAACGGGTGGAATCAGGCATGACGGAATCGGATCAGACCGGGGTCAGGTGGAACGGCTGTCGGCCGTGGCGCGGCGGCGCACGGCGTCCAGGTAGGCGTGGCCGTCGGGCGGCAGGCCGCTGCGCTGCGAGGTCCAGATCATCTCGCCCAGGCATTCCATCACCTCGTGATGCGCCTCGTGCAGGTTGCCGCGTCGGGCGGCCAGCAGCTCAACCGCCTGGCGGATGCCGCTGGGCTGGTTGATGGCGCACTGCTCGGCGATGCTCAGGTGCATGGACAGGTGCAGGAAGGGGTTGGTGCGCCCGCCCTCGACCGGGTAGTCGCGCTGCAGCGCCTGCGCCTCGTCGGCCAGGTCATCCGCGTATTCGGGGTGCAGCGTGACCCAGTCCAGCGCCTGGGCTTCCAGCGGCGTCAGCGGCTCGCTGCTGCGGCTTTTGCGCGCCACGGTGCAGAAAAAACGGCGCACATCGTGCTGGCTGGGCGTGAACATGGCAGCAAAGGGAATGTAATCAGGGATCAGGCCGGAGCAAACACGTCAACCGCGTCGGTGATGACGCCATCCAGCCCCTGACGGCGCAGCAGCGCCGCGCGATCCGGGTCGTTGACGGTGTAGGCCAGCAGGCGCAGGCCCCGGCGGTGGGCCAGCGCGGCGGTGTCGGGCTGGATCAGGTTGTGATCCAGCACGACGGCCACGCAGCGCATCGGGTGGGCCAGCTCGATCAGGCCGGCCGCGCCACTGGCGTCAGGCCGCAGGCCGGGCAGGTTTTCGCCGTCCCACAGCAGCGCGCAGGGCCAGCCGGTTTCGCCCCCGGCCGAAGTGGCCGGAAGCTGACGCAGCGCGCGGATGGATTCGTACTCGAAAGAGCTCAGCAGCACCCGCTGCAGCAGCGGCCCGCCGTGGTGACGCAGCGCCTGGGCCAGCGCCAGCGCGGTTTTCACCGCCTCGCCGGGATTGGGCTTGATCTCCAGGTTCAGCCACCAGCCACGCTCATCCGCCAGGGCCAGCAGCGTGTCCAGGCGCATCAGCGGTTCGCCCGCATGGGCCGCGCTGTGCCAGGCGCCTGCGTCCAGCTTTGACAGATCGGCCCAGTCGTAGTCTGCGGCCTGGCCTTGGCCATTGGTGGTGCGCAGCAGGTCGTCGTCGTGCAGCAGGAAAAGCACCCCGTCGCGGCTGAGCTTCACATCGCACTCGAAGGCGGTGTAGCCGCGCGCGGCGCCGCGCTCGAAAGCGGCGCGGGTGTTTTCGGGAGCCAGTTGGCCCGCGCCCCGGTGGGCGATCCAGGCCGGGCAGATCCAGGCGGGCGGGTGGGATTGATCAGCGTTCATGGCCGTCAGTCTAACCCGGCCCGCAGGCCGTCAAAGCGCTCAGTAAGCGATCGTGGCGCCGCTGTTCAGCTGGGCCTGGCGGCCCCGGCGGTCCAGCACAGCCATGCGGGCTTCCAGCTCGTACAGATCAGACGATTCGTTCAGCCAGGCCTCGTCACGCTCGCGCTGCGAAGGGAAGGAAGGCACGAGGTTGCGCAGGATTTTTTTCAGGGAAGACATGAGGGAACTCCAGGTGATTCGGGCGCTGAAAATCAGCGCGATGAGCGAATACTAGGGTTAACCCTTAATCCTTGCCGAAGGGCCCAGGGATAACCCTGGGTTTTGGTGGGAGATGCGGTCTGACCCGCTCTGTCTCAGGCCCTGTCCCCGGCCAGAGTCCGGCGGGCCAGTTCAGCATCGTCGCGCTCCTGCCCGGCGCGGGTGTCCAGCCACTGGCTGCACTCGTGGGCTTCGACGGGGCGCGAGTAGTAATAGCCCTGGCCAATGTCGCAGCCCAGGCGGCTGAGGTACTCGAACTGGCTGGGCGTTTCGATGCCTTCGGCGATCACTTCCAGCCCCAGGCTGTGCGCCAGCGAAATGGTGGCGTGGCAGATGGCCGCGTCGTTAGGGTCGCGCTCGATGTCGCGCACAAAGGTCTGGTCGAGCTTGAGGTAGTTCAGCGGCAGCTTTTTGAGATAGCTCAGCGACGAATAGCCCGTGCCGAAATCGTCGATGCTGATTTTCGTGCCCTGCTCCTGCAGGCGCTTGAGCGCGGGCGCGATGCCCTCGGGGTCTTCCATGAAGGCCGATTCGGTGATTTCCAGCTCCAGGCAGTCGCGGCTGGCCTGGGTCGATTCGATGGCGCTGGCCATGATTTCCTCCAGACGGCCATCGCGCAGCTGGCGCGACGAGACGTTGACCGCCACGGGCACCTTCAGGCCGAAATCGCGCTCCCAGAGGTGCGACTGGCGCGCCACCTCGTGCAGCACCCATTCGCCGATCTCGACGATGAGGCCGGTTTCCTCGGCCACCGGGATGAAATCGCCCGGCGGGATCAGGCCCTGGGTGGGGTGACGCCAGCGGATCAGCGCCTCGAAGCTGGCCAGGCGGTTGCCCGCAAAATCGAACTTGGGCTGGTAAACCATGAAGAGTTCGCGGTTGCGGATGGCGTCGCGCAGGTGCATCTCGATGTCCACCTTGCGCACCATGCTGTCGCGCAGGTCGGCGCTGAAGAATCGGAAGCCGTTGCGCCCGCTGGTCTTGGCGTGGTACATGGCCATGTCGGCGTGCTTGAGCAGGTCCACGATGCTGGCGCTGTCGTCCGGGAAGAGGCTGATGCCGATGCTGGGCGTCACGGTCAGGGCCTTGCCGTCGTGGACCATGTCCTGGCTCAGGCAGTCGATGATCTTGCCCGCCACCAGCGCCGCGCTCGCCAGCGAAGCGTCCGGCATGGCAATGACGAACTCGTCACCGCCGATGCGCGCCAGCACGTCGGACGCGCGGGTCAGCGCCAGCAGGCGCGCTGCGGTTTCGCGCAGCACCACGTCGCCCACGTTGTGGCCCAGGGTGTCGTTGATCTGCTTGAAGCGGTCCAGATCAATGAAGAACACCGCCACCTGCGTGTGCGAGCGCCGCGCCGTGGCGATGAGCTGGTCCAGCCGGATGAACAGGTTGTTGCGGTTGGGCAGCTGGGTCAGCGTGTCGTGCAGGGCCAGATGCTCGAGCTGCCTTTCCATGCGCTTGCGCTCGGCCAGTTCGGCCTCCAGCGCCTGGCGGCGCTGCTCGATCTGCTCGATCATCAGGTTGAAGCTGCGCGACATCTCGGTGATTTCGGGCGCCACGTCGGTCGGCGCACGCATCGAATAATCGCCGCCCTGCGAGATGCGTTTCATGACCGCCGACAGGTCGTGCAGCGGATCCTGGATCATGCGGTGCAGTCGGCGCGCCGCGTACAGGCTGACGGCCAGCGAGAGCAGCGTCGCCAGCGCCAGAGCGCCGATGCTGATCCACAGCCCGCGGTAGAGCGCCGCGCGGTCGTAATCCAGCAGCAGCGTGGCGACCACGGTCTGGCTTTGCATCACCGGGATGCGCAGGGTCTGGCTGTCGCCGGGCGACAGATCGGCGCCGGTCGTCTGCACCGGGCTGCGGCTGTACTGCGCAAATCCCTGCCCGCCGGGCAGGATCAGCGCAGCGCGCAGCACGGTGGGGTCGTTGACGAAGGTGCGCAGGATCTCGCTGGCGGTCTGCGGATCGTTGAAGACCACGGCGGGCACCACATTGTCGGCCACGATGCGGCCCTTGAGCTGGTAGCCCTCGCGGGCTTCCTGCAGGCGCTGGGTCCAGGTCAGGGCGATGACCAGCACCATGGAGATCAGCGCCGTCAGCGACACAGTCAGCACGCTAAGCAGCCACAGCTTGCGCCGGATGCTGGCGCGCTGCAGCCCCGGCCACGCAGGCAGGCCCGGCGTACCAGGCGCCGATAACGCTTTGGGCGCGAATCGTCTGAACAGGGTCCAGGCGGCCATCACTGACGACCTTTCACGGACAGGGCCAGGCGGATCACGTTGGCCGAAATGCGCAGACCGCGCTCGCGCAGGGCGTCCAGATCGAGGCGAAAGCGCAGGCCGCGCTCATCGCGCGTCAGCACGATGGCGGGGCTGGCATCGCCCTTGTCGTCCTCGCTGATGACGACGGCGTAAGGCGCGCTGGCGGGCGTGACCGGATCAAGATCCGTCGTCTGCGGAACTACCACGACGTGGCAGGCCGCCAGCCGGTCGGCGCGCGTGGTGCTGAGCACCTGGACGCTGCGCCCGTTAACATTCTGGCCGTCCAGCTTCGCCAGGGCGCTGCCCAGATCGCTTCTGCGGCCGTAGTAGCACAGGCGCAGCTTCGGATCGGTGGCGAAAGTGGTATCTGGCCAGGACACGAAACGCGCCACATTGAGCACATAGGCGCTGACCACCTCGGGCGCGTGCTCGGCCGCCGCGGCCGGGGCCAGCAAGGCCAGGCATCCGGTCAACAGGGTGAGCCATGCGTGTCGGGGGGTGGGCATTCAGAAGGTCTTGGTGAGACGGAGGGACCAGGTTCGGCCGTCCTGGGGCAGCTGGGTGCGCGTCACGGAGTTTTCCGGGCCCACAACCTGCGATGTGGGTCGTGACAAAGGGTCGTTGTAGCGCTGATCGAAGGCGTTGGCCAGCAGCGCCTGCACGGTCAGGCCCAGCCCCGGATGGGTGTAGCCCAGCCCCAGGTTGGCAATCGCGTGTCCGGCGACACGATCTGTGCCCTGGCCTGCGCGGCTGGCGCTGACCGCCTGGGCTTCAGCTGAGAACCACCAGCGCTCCATGAAAGGCACCCACAGGTTGGCCTTGAGCGCCTGCGCGGGCGCGCGGTCGGGCGCCTGCCCGGCCTGGCGGACGCGGTTCCAGGTGTAGCTCAGCCGGGCGTCGATGCGGCGCGGCAGGTTGTAGAGCAGGCTGTACTCTAGGCCCGTGACACGGACCGGGGCGCCGTTCAGGCTCGGATCCTCCCCCGCCTTGGCCACCAGATCGAACGACGGGTCAGGCTCGATCGGGTGGCTGAGCACGTCGTGATAGAGGCTCAGGCTGCCCTGGGCCGACGGGCTGTAGCGATGCTGCCACAGCGCTTCCAGGTTGCGCACACGCTCTGGCCGGACGGGATTGTATTTCACCTCAGTCGGACTCGCTGGCCGGTAGGCGGTGCCGTAAATCAGCTTGAAGGTCTGGGCCGTGCTGTAGGCATAAACCGCCGACAGGCGGGGGCTGAAACCCGTGGCGTCACGGCTGTCGCCGGCCATGTAGCGGTCCACGCGCCCGCCCAGCGTCACACTGAAGCGCTCGCTGATTTTCCATTCGTCCTGCGCGTACAGCCCAACGCGTTTGCCCTGGGTCGCGTCCGTCGATTCTTCGTCCGCAATCGGGATTCCCCGGGCTGCCAGGGTGTCCCTCATCCTGAAGCTCTGGCGGGTATCGGCCTGGAACTCCACGCCCATCAGCAGGCTGTGGTGCGCGAACCCGGTATACAGCACCCGGTGATCACCACCCCACCAGCGCCCAGAAGCCTCACTGTCCACGTACTTGTCCACCCTGCGGCCCAAAACAGCCTCGGTCAGCATCGGATAGAAGCTGTCCCGGCGCCCGTTGCTGAAATCAAACTGGCCCAGGAACAGGCGGCTGGTCATCCATCCGTTGTCAAGAGGGCGCTCGTACTGGAGCTGGCCCAAGGTGTAAATGTCGCGGTCGCGGTTGTAGGGATCGCCCGTGATGCTGCTGTCTGGCCCTGTCGGAACGTGCTTCAGACGGTTGCCATGAATCAGCTGTGCCGTCCAGCCGCCCTGCGACCACTGGCCGAAAAGCCGCTTCCAGTTCTCGGCGTCGCTGGCGGCGGGGGTCATGGAATCCGGGCGGAAATCGCGCAGCCAGTACGAGCCCCCCCGATCGTGCAGGCCGCTGGCCGACAGCACCCACTCAGTGTCCCCGCTGGCCTGCCCGCCACTCAGTCGCAGCGATTTGCGACCATGCGTGCCCAATGTCACTTCGGCTTCACCGCCGCTGAAATCACGGCCCGTGCGCGTGATGAGGTTGACGATGCCAAACATGGCGTTGCCGCCGTAGATGGCCGAGCCCGATCCGGGGATGATCTCGATGCGATCCACCAGCGCCAGATCCAGCGGGAAGGCGCCACCCAGCACGGCGCTGCCGTAAATGTTTTCGTTGACGCGCTGCCCGTTGATCAGGATCAGCACCCGGCTGTTCACATCCTTGGGCGGCATCATCCCCCGAATGCCCAGGTACTGGTAGCGCCTGTCGCTGGTCGCCTGAAAGCCCGGCACCGTGCGCAGCGCGTCGGCCAGGTCCTTCCAGCCATAACGGCGAATGTCCTGCGCCGTCAGCACGATGACGTTGGCGGGCGCGCTGGCCTGGCTCTGGCTGTAGGTCGAGGCCGTGCTGATCGGCACATTCAGCAGATCTTCCAGCGACAGCGACAGCAGCTCGCTCTCGCTGGCCTGCGCGGTTGCCGAAAAAAACAGCGCCCCCAGCACGGTCAGCGCGCAGTCGCCCAGAACGCCGGTCCGGCCACAGACGCGCGGCCGCCTGGATCGGGTCTGGGTCATGGGGGAACTCCTCAAAGTTGTTGACGCAAGTCCCGCGACTTTATTCATCCCAGGATGACTGCGGCCCGCTCATTTGTGAACTTTTGCGCGTTTTCGCCGGGTTTTGTCGCGCAGCGGCACCCTGTGCCCAAGCCGCTAAAATCCTGCCATCGGCATCTGACTCATCCCCCCTTTTCACCCCACCTGCGGCCCCGCGCCGCGACAAGGCAATCATGGCCACCATCCTGCAACACCTCCCCGCTGGCCAGAAGGTCGGCATCGCGTTCTCCGGCGGTCTGGACACCAGCGCCGCCCTGCTGTGGATGCACCAGAAAGGCGCCCTGCCCTACGCCTACACGGCCAACCTGGGCCAGCCCGACGAGAGCGATTACGACGCCATTCCGCGCAAGGCCATGGAATACGGCGCCGTCAAGGCCCGCCTGATCGACTGCCGCGCGCAGCTGGCGAACGAAGGCATCGCCGCGCTGCAGGCCGGGGCCTTCCACATTTCCACCGGCGGCATCACCTACTTCAACACCACGCCGCTGGGCCGCGCCGTGACCGGCACCATGCTGGTCGCCGCCATGAAGGAAGACGACGTTCACATCTGGGGCGACGGCAGCACCTTCAAGGGCAACGACATCGAGCGCTTTTACCGCTACGGCCTGCTGACCAACCCGGCGCTGAAAATCTACAAACCCTGGCTGGACCAGACCTTCATCGACGAGCTGGGCGGCCGCGCCGAAATGTCGGCCTTCATGACCGCGCACGGCCACGGCTACAAGATGAGCGCCGAAAAGGCCTACTCCACCGACAGCAACATGCTGGGCGCCACGCACGAGGCCAAGGATCTGGAAGAGCTGTCCAGCGGCATCCGCATCGTCAACCCCATCATGGGCGTGGCGTTCTGGAAGCCCGAGGTCGAGGTCAAGGCCGAAGAAGTCACCGTGCGTTTCGAGGACGGCCAGCCCGTCGCGCTGAACGGCCAGAGCTTTGATTCGCTGGTCGATCTTTTCCTGAAGGCCAACGAAATCGGCGGCCGCCATGGCCTGGGCATGAGCGACCAGATTGAAAACCGCATCATCGAAGCCAAAAGCCGCGGCATCTACGAAGCCCCGGGCATGGCGCTGCTGCACATCGCCTACGAGCGCCTGGTCACCGGCATCCACAACGAAGACACCATCGAGCAGTACCGCATGAACGGCCTGAAGCTGGGCCGCCTGCTCTACCAGGGCCGCTGGTTCGACCCGCAGGCCATCATGCTGCGCGAAACCGCCCAGCGCTGGGTGGCGCGCGCCATCACCGGCGAGGTGACGCTGGAGCTGCGTCGCGGCAACGACTACTCCATCCTGAACACCGAATCGGCCAACCTGACCTACGCCCCCGAGCGCCTGTCCATGGAGAAGGTCGAAGACGCGCCTTTCAGCCCGCTGGACCGCATCGGCCAGCTCACCATGCGCAACCTGGACATCACCGACACCCGCAGCAAGCTGGGCGTCTACGCGCGCGGCGGCCTGCTGGGCCACAGCGTCGATGGCATGGACATGCTGCGGCTGGCGACTGAGTACCCGAGGGATTGATCATGATCCGCCGCACTTCCCTGGCCGGCGCACTGGCGCTGGCCCTGCTGCTTCCGGCCCTTGCGCAGGCCGACGTGCTGGACGATGTCGTCGCGCGCGGCGTGCTGCGGGTGGGTACGACGGGCGATTACAAGCCCTTCAGCTTCAGCAATCCGGTGACGCAGCGCTTCGAGGGCATGGACATCGATCTGGCGGCCGATCTGGCGCAGTCGCTGGGCGTGCGGCTCGAACTGGTCCCCACCACCTGGGGCAAGCTGATGCCCGATCTGCAGGCCGGGCGCTTTGACATCGGTATGGGTGGGGTCTCGATCAACCTGGCGCGCCAGCGTCAGGCGCAGTTCTCGCTGCCCTATCTGGTCGATGGCAAGACGCCGATCACGCTGTGCAGCAGCAAGGAGCGTTTCCAGACGCTGGCACAGATCAACCAGCCGTCCACACGGCTGATCGTCAATCCAGGCGGGACCAACGAGAAGTTCGCCCGGGCCAATCTGCCGCAGGCCAGCCTGACCGTTTACCCCGATAACGTCAGCATCTTCACCCAGATCGTGGATGGCAAGGCCGACCTGATGGTCACCGACGCCATCGAAACCCGGCTGCAGGAAAAGCTGCACCCCGAGCTGTGCGCCATCCACCCGGACCGGCCTTTCGATTACTCGGAAAAAGCCTACGTGCTGCCCAACGACTGGCGCTGGAAGAATTACGTCGACCAGTGGCTGCACCTGCAGATCGCTACCGGCAGCCTGAAAACCATGCAGGCGCGCTGGGTCGACTGGCCTTGGCTGCAGCGGGCGCCGCAGGGCGATCTGCAGCAGCTGGTGGCTCTGGTCAACGAGCGGCTGAAGGTGATCGAAGACGTCGCGCGCAGCAAATGGAACAGCCACGGCGCCATCGAAGACGCAGAGCGCGAACGCAGTATGCTGGCCAGCCTGCAGGCCGACGCAGCCCGCCTGAAGCTGGCGCCCGAGCGCGTACAGCGCTTCTTCGAGGACCAGATCGAAGCGGCCAAAACACTGGAGCGCGAACGCATCGCCCAGTGGCAGGCCCAGAGCCAGCCGCCCTTCACGCTGGTGCAGGATCTGAAAACCGATGTGCGCCCGCGCCTGGACGCCATCAACCAGCTCCTGCTGCAGGCCCTGGCCCGGGTGGATCAGGCGCCCGCACCCGACGCCAGCCAGCTCCAGGTGGCCTTGAAGGCGCAGCTATTGCCGCGCTGGGGGCAGGCGGGCCAGATCGCCACCGCGCATCTGAGCCGCTGACGCCATCGCGACATGACCACCCCCGCCCCCGATCCGCTGCCCACCCTCAGCGACGCCCAGACCCTGGCCTGGCTGAAGACCCATGGCCGCGCCGCAAAGCGGCTGGTGACGGGTGCGGTGCTGTGCGGCGCGGCGCAGGCGCTGGTGATGATCGCGCTGATGGCCGCTCTGGCGCAGGGGCTGACGGCGGCCGTCATGGCGCGCAGCCTGGAAGGGGTGCCGGCGGGGGTGCTCGCGCTGATCCCGGTGCTGATCGTGCTGCGCGCGGCTTTGGGGCTGGCGCGCGAATCGCTGGGCCTGCGCGCCGGGCAGTCGGCCCGTCAGGCGCTGCGCGAACGTCTGCTGGACGCCGCCCGCGATGGCGGGCCGCTGTGGAGCAGCCACATGGCCACCGGGGCGCTGAGCAGCGTCGTCACCGACCAGGTCGATGCGGTCAACGGCTATTTCGCACGCTACCTGCCGCAGCAGCGGCTGGCGGCGCTGGTTCCGGTGATGATTCTCCTGGCCGTTCTGCCCTTCAGCTGGATGGCGGCGCTCATCCTGCTGGGCACAGCGCCGCTGATTCCCTTTTTCATGATGCTGGTGGGCCTGGGCACGCGCTCGGAGCAGACGCGCCAGATGCAGGCCATGCAGCGCCTGGGCGGCACTTTTCTGGATCTGGTGCGTGGCCTGCCCACGCTGCGCCTGTTTGACGCCCGCGAGCGCAGCCTGCAGGACATGGACCACCTCGGCGAGGCCTTCCGCCTGCGCACCATGCGCGTGCTGCGCCTGGCCTTTCTGTCGGGAACGGTGCTGGAGTTTTTCACCTCGGTGGCCATCGCGCTCACGGCGGTGTTCCTGGGCTTCAGCCTGCTGCAGTACCTGAACTTCGGCTTTTACGGCGGCGCGGCCAATCTCTACACCGCGCTTTTCATCCTGCTTCTGGCGCCCGAGTTTTACCAGCCCCTGCGCGAACTGGGCACGCATTACCACGCCCGCGCCGAAGCCATCGCGGCGGCACTCTCGCTGCGCGAGGTGCTGGGCCTGACCGGCTCTGATGCCACCACAGACACAGCTCCCACGCCCGTGGGCCACGTCCGGCTGCAAGACCCCGGCCCGGCCCGCCTGGATTTTGACGGCGTCGGCCTGGCTTACCGCAGCGGCGTGCCAGTGCTGAGTGGCTGCACTTTGAGCCTGGCGCCAGGCGAATGCGTGGCCCTGCAGGGCGAAAGCGGCCAGGGCAAGAGCAGCCTGCTGCGCCTGGCGGCGGCCATTGTGGCGCCGACAGCGGGCCAGGTCCGGGTGGATGGCCAGGACATCGCCACGCTGGACCGCCATGCCTGGCGCGAACAGATCGGCTGGATGGATCAGCACCCGCCGCTGCTGGCGGGCTCGCTGGCCGACAACCTGCGTGCGGCCTGCAGCGCCGCGACCGACGCTGATCTGCGCCAGGCGCTGGATTTCGCCGGGCTGGGCGACTGGGCGCAGGCCCTGCCGCAGCAGCTCGATACGCTGCTGGGCGAAGCCGGACGCCCGCTGTCAGGGGGCCAGTTGCGCCGCCTGGCGCTGGCCCGTCTGGCGCTGCGCCGCCCGCGCCTGCTGCTGCTGGACGAGCCCACCGCCAGCCTGGACGCGCAAGCAGAAAGCTTCGTCATCGAGCGGCTGAAGCAGCTTGCCCAAGGCTGCACCACGCTGATCGTCAGCCACCGCCCCGCCCCCCTGGCGCTGGCTCAGCGCGTGCTGCGCCTGCATGGCGGTCAGCTCCTGGCCGTCGAGGATCACCATGTCTGAGCGCACCGAATCCAGCGAATCCACCGGCAGCCCCGCCCCGCTGGCCGTGCTGCGGCCCTATCTGCGCCTGATTCAGGGCCTGCGCGGCTGGTACGCGCTCAGCCTGCTGCTGGGCCTGGTCACGCTGGTTGCCACGGTGGGGCTGCTGGCGCTGTCGGGCTGGTTTCTCAGCGCCGCAGCGGTCGCGGGCCTGAGCCTGACCACCGCGCAGGCCTTCAACTTTTTCTACCCCGGTGCGGGCGTGCGCGGGCTGGCGCTGACGCGCACGGCCGGTCGCTGGGCCGAGCGCGTGGTCAGTCACGAAGCCACTTTCCGCCTGCTGGCGCGGGTGCGCGTGTGGCTGCTGGCGCGGCTGTTTCCGCTGTCGCCGCGCCAGGTCGGCGTGTACCACGGGGCCGATCTGCTGCAGCGCTTCATGCGCGATGTCGAGCAGCTCGACGGCCTGCTGCCGCGCCTGGCCCTGCCCGCGCTGGCCCTGACGCTGGGTCTGCTGCTGCTGGCACTGGTGCTGGGCTGGGCCCTGCCGGGCGGCGGCGCCCTCGTGCCCTTGACGCTGCTGGCGCTGCTGATGGCATTGGCGCCGCTGCTGTGGCATCTGGGCCAGCCCAGCAGCCGCGCCTGGGTGGCACGCCGCGCCGTGCTGCGCCGCCGCCTGATCGACGCCGCCGACGGCGCGGGTGTGCTGGCCTTTCACGCCAGCGCCTGGTCTGCGGCGCGCAACCGCGCGCTGGCGGCCTCGACCGCCGCACTGCACGCGCAGTGGCAGCACGAGCGCCTTGGGGCTTTCGCCCGCGCCGGGGCCATCGCCGTCTGCGGCCTGGCGGCCTGGGCCACGCTGCTGCTGTGGGGCGGCCGGGTCGATGGCCCGCTGCTGGTGGCCATCGTCCTGCTGCTGCTGGGCCTGGCCGAGATCGCCGCGCCCGTGGTCACAGGCCTGGCCGAGCTGCCCGCCATGACCCACGCCGCCCAGCGCCTGGACGACATCACCGGCCAAACGCCCGACGTCATCCCGCCCGCCAGCGGGCCCCAGCCTGTGGACGGCACCGTTGACATCCACGGTCTGGATTTCGCCTGGGACGCGCACACACCCGTGCTGCGCGGCCTGACGCTTCAGGTGCCCAGCGGCGCGCACTGCTTTCTGAGCGGGCCCAGCGGCTGCGGCAAATCGTCGCTGGTCCAGCTGCTGGCGCGCTTCGAGCGGCCAACCCAGGGGCAGATCCACCTGGGCGGCGCGGCGCTGGACGATCTCGACGAAGCCACCTTGCGCCGCACCCTGGCCGTGTCCAGCCAGTTCGCCTGGGCACGCCAGGGCACGCTGGCCGACAACCTGCGCATCGCAGTACCAGACGCGACGCCCGAGCAGATGCTGCAGGTGCTGGCGCTGGTCGGCCTGGCCGACACCGTCACCGCCTGGCCCGAGGGCCTGGACACCTGGATCGACGAAGGCGGCCAGAGCCTGTCCGGCGGGCAGTTGCGCCGCCTGGGCGTGGCCCGCGCCCTGCTGCGCCAGGCGCCCATCACCGTTCTGGACGAGCCCACCGAAGGGCTGGACGATGCCGCCGCCGAATTGCTGGCCGAGCGCATCTGCGCCTGGAACGTGGGCCGCACGCTGATCTGGATTTCGCACCGCCCGCAGGGCCGGGCGCTGTTTGGGCAGCGGGTGGATCTGGCCAGAGACCCCGCATGAATCAGCTCACCCCCCGCATCCTGGCGGGTTCATCACCGATCTCTTCCTGAAGCCGCGGGGGATCGGCGGCGGCGAACTGGCCGAGAAGCTGGTGAGGCCGGGCCTGAGCGCCTTTGGGCGCTCAGCCTGGATCAGCGCAGACCATCCACCGCCACCGGCATCCAGCCCAGTGAGGGCTGGCTGGCAAAGGGCGTCAGTGCACCCGATACCGGGTCTTCGATCTGCATCGCGCCGGTCTGAGGGTCGCGCAGCAGGATGCTGACACGGCCCTGGCCGGAGACGTCGGCCGCCTGAAGCTGCTGCTGTCCGGCGGGCAGCGCGCTCTGGCCCTGTCCGGCGAGCCTGCGCGCACCGTCCATCAGCCAGGTCACCCGGCCGCGCGTGGCGGCGTTGAACCACAGGATGTCGGCCTTGCCGTCACCATTGACATCGCCCGTGGCCCACACCGACCAGCCCGGCTCGTGATCCGTCACGGCTTCGTCAGCGGTCAGGGCGCGGCCCGTCAGGGTCCACAGGCGGTAGTCGTCGGTCGAAGGGTTGTGCAGCAGCACCTGCGCACGGCCCAGGCCTTTGAAGTCGGCCGTGGCCTTGACCTGATACCCGGCGGGCAGCTGCATCCCCGACGACGCCTGCATGGGCGCAGTGCTGGCGCCATTCATCAGCCAGACCAGCGCCTGGCCCGAGGCCGCGTGGTGCCACAGCAGGTCGGACTTGCCGTCGCCGTCAAAATCAGCCACGCCCACGACCTTCCAGCCCGGGACATGCTTAGTCACGACCTGGACAGATTGCGCACGGCCATTGGCCCCCATGATCCAGAGCACGTAACGGTCTTCAACCGGCTGGTACCACAGCACATCTGTGCGGCCATCGCCGTTGAAATCGCGCTGGGCAATAGGCGTCCAGGGCAGCGTGGCGGATAGCACCCCGGAATTGGCCAGAATGCGGCCCTCACGCATCTGCCAGATCACGTAGCGGCCCTGGCCGTTGCTGAAGAACAGATCGTGTGCGCAGTCACCGCCAAAGTCGGCATTGCCCGTCGCTTGCGGGTTGGCGCAGCCCGTGGACGCAGCGGCGCCGGGCGGCAGCAGGCTGAGATCCACCGAGCGCACTTCGCCCCCGTAAACGCCGGAGGTAAACATCAGATCCCACTGCTTTCTGGCGAACCAGCGCTGCACCTCTGGCGTGTAGTGCAGGGTGTCCAGGAAAATACCGTAGCGCTCGCCGGTGGCAGCACTGCTGGGATTGAAGAGGCGCGCGCCCGTGGTGCTGACCGCATCGGCGGCGTCCAGCAGGCGGAACTTGCCGCCCGAGCTGGCCAGCTGCGTCAGGCCCTGGACGATGGCGTTGTATTTGGCCGGGTTCCCGCCGTAGTAGTTGCGGCTCAGGGAGGTGGATCGCGGGCGGTAGAGGTAGATCGGGAAATCGGCGTCGCCCAGCGCCGAAGCGATGCCGTTCAGCTCCGCAGCGAAGGCGTCCTGCACATCCGCCGCCGAGTTCATCCAGCCCGCGACGTTTTCGGCCTCCCACTGGTTCCAGTGTAGGCCGATGACGCGCACGCGCTTGTCCTGGCGCAACAGGTTACTGGCGGCCAGCGCCAGCGTGCGCCGGGCCAGCGGGTAGAGGCTCTGAACATCGGCCGGATTGCGGCTGGGGCTCCAGCGGTCGTACCCGGTGGTGCCGGGGCCGAAGCCCTGGCCGCTCCACGAGATATTGACAACGTACAGGTCCGGCAGTTTCTGGCCGTCGTTGATGGCCTGCTGCCAGCGCAGGGCGAACTCGCCCGCCACGTTGACGGTGGCGCCCCCGCTGGAGTTGTTGCCCAGATTGCTGTCTTTGACGCTGTAGGGCGACCACGTGACGCTTTGCGCATTGACCTTCAGGTTGGCGGCGCGCGACAGCCCGTGAACGTTCGCCAGGTTGCTGCGCGCGGCCACTTCGGCCGCGCTCAGACTGGTCTTCACGCCTTCGGCATTGGATTGACCCAGCAGGATCAGCACGGCCGCGTCGCGCTGCGGGTCCAGGGGCGTGCTCCAGGGCAAGGCCGCCTGCGCGACCCCGGTGAACCCCGGGAGGGCCAGGGCCACGACAGCCATCCGGGTGGCCATACGGGCCAGCCAGGAGATGGCCGGGCCGGGCTGATTCTGTTTCTGCTTCATGGTGTCGTCTCTATTTCAGTGCAGAGCGTCCACCGCCACCGGCATCCAGCCCAGTGAGGGCTGGCTGGCAAAGGGCGTCAGCGCACCCGATACCGGGTCTTCGATCTGCATCGCGCCGGTCTGGGGGTCGCGCAGCAGGATGCTGACACGGCCCTGGCCGGAGACGTCGGCCGCCTGAAGCTGCTGCTGCCCGGCAGGCAGTACGCTCTGGCCCTGTCCTGCGAGCCTGCGCGCACCGTCCATCAGCCAGGTCACGCGGCCGCGCGTGGCGGCGTTGAACCACAGGATGTCGGCCTTGCCGTCACCATTGACATCGCCCGTAGCCCACACCGACCAGCCCGGTTCGTGACTTGGCAGGGCTTCTTCAGCGGTCAGGGCGCGGCCCGTCAGGGTCCACAGGCGGTAGTCGTCGGTCGTGGGGTTGTGCAGCAGCACCTGCGCACGGCCCAGGCCTTTGAAGTCGGCCGTGGCCTTGACCTGATAACCGGCAGGAAGCGTCAGGGCCGGGGCCGCCTGCATGGGAGCGGTACTGGCGCCATTCATCAGCCAGACCAGCGCCTGGCCAGTGGCCGCGTTGTGCCACAGCAGGTCGGCCTTGCCATCGCCGTCAAAATCAGCCACGCCCACGACCTTCCAGCCCGGTACATGCTTTGTCATCACTTGAGCGGATTGCGCACGGCCATTGGCCCCCATGGTCCAGAGCACGTAACGGTCTTCAACCGGCTGGTACCACAGCACATCGGTGCGGCCATCGCCATTGAAATCGCGCTGGGCAATGGGCGTCCAAGGCAGCGTGGCCGAGAGCAAACCGGAATTGGCCAGGATACGACCATTTTTCATCTGCCAGATCACATAGCCACCCTGGCCGTTGCTGAACAGCAGATCGTGCGCGCAGTCACCGCCAAAGTCGGCGTTGCCGGTCGCCAGCGGGTTCAGGCAGCCGGTCGATGGCACCGTGCCTGCGGGCACCAGGCTGGCATCCACCGAGCGCACTTCGCCGCCATACACGCCCGAGGTAAAGACCAGATCCCATTGCTTGCGGGCGAACCAGCGCTGCACATCCGGCGTGTAGTGCACGGTGTCGCCCTGGAAAATACCGTAGCGCTCGCCCGTGGCCGCGCCACTGGGATTGAAGAGACTGGCGCCAGAGGCGCTGACCGCATCAGCGGCGTCCAGCAGGCGGAACTTGCTGCCCGAGCTGGCCAGCTGAGTCAGGCCCTGAGCGATGTAGTTGAATTTGGTGAGGTTGCCGCCGTAAAACCTGCGGCTATAAATGGTAGAGCGCGGACGGTACAGGTAGATCGGAAAATCCGCTTCCCCCAGCGCAGAAGCAATGCCGTTGAGCTGAGCAGCAAAGCCACTTTGTGCCTCTTGCGCCGAATTCATCCAGCCGGCCTGGTTGTCGGTTTCCCACTGGTTCCAGTGCAGGCCAATGACGCGCACGCGTTTGCCCTGACGCATCAGGTTGCTGGCGGCCAGCGCCAGCGTGCGGCGGGCCAGCGGGTAGAGGCTCTGCACATCGGCTGGATTGCGACTGGGGCTCCAGCGGTTGTCTGTGCCCGTGCGGGGACCAAAACCCTGCCCGCCCCAGGCAATGTGGACCACATACAGATCGGGCAGCTTCTGCCCGTCGTTGATGGCCTGCTGCCAGCGCTGGGCGAATTCGCCCGCCAGGTTGATGGTGGCGCCGCCGTTGTAGTTGTCCCCCAGATTGCTGTCTTTGACGCTGTAGGGCGACCAGGTGACGCTTTGCGCATTGACCTTCAGGTTGGCGGCGCGCGACAGCCCGTGAACATTCGCCAGGTTGCTGCGCGCGGCAAGTTCAGTGGGGGTCAGGCTGGTCGTCCAGCCTTCGGCGTTGGATTGACCCAGCACGATCAGCACGGCCGCGTCTTTCTGCGCGTCAAACGGCGTGCTCCAGGGCAGCGCCGCGTGGGCGAGCCCTGAGAACAGCGTGGTGCTCAGGGCCATCACGGCCACAAGTCTCGCCCGGAAGGCACTGCGGCCCAGCCAGCGACGGGCTGCGCCCGGTTGATTCTGCATCTGCGTCATGTCGTCACCCTTGTGCTGCTTGCCCCGGGCCAATCCTGGGGACAAGAGATACTTTACGTAAGAATTCTGTCTGCTGGCTGAAACTGCACAGGCTGCAGACCTGTTGCAGAAAGACAACACGAATCACTGATCTAAGGACCGGGATCGCCCTCAGCGCAGCCCGTCCACCGCCACCGGCAGCCAGCCCGGAGCAGGCTGGGTGGAGAAGGGCGTCAGCGCACCGGACACCGGGTCTTCGATCTGCATTGCACCGGTGCGGGTATCGCGCAGCAGGATGCCGACGCGGCCGTTGCCCGAGAAATCAGCCGCCTGAAGCTGCTGCTGAACTGCAGGCAGAGCGCTCTGGCCCTGGCCCCCGAGGATTCGGGCGCCATCCATCAGCCAGGTCACCCGGCCGCGCGAGGCGGCGTTGAACCACAGGATGTCGGCTTTGCCGTCACCATTGACATCGCCCGTGGCCCACACGGACCAGCCCGGCGCGTGATCCGGCAGGGCTTCGTCAGCGACCAGCGTGCGGCCATTCAGGGTCCACAGGCGGTAATCGTCGCTGGCTGGCTTGTGCAGCAGCACCTGGGCACGACCCAACCCTTTGAAATCGGCAATGGCCTTGATCTGGTAGCCAGCGGGCAGGCTGAGACCACCCCCCGGTTGCGAAGGGGCCAGCGTGGCGCCGTTCATCAGCCAGACCAGCGCCTGGCCGGAGGCCGCGTTGTGCCACAGCAGGTCAGCCTTGCCGTCGCCATCAAAATCAGCCACGCCCACGACTTTCCAGCCCGGCGCATGCGGCGTCAGGCCCGCCCCCGACTGCACCCGACCGTCGCGGCCCATGGTCCACAGCACATAACGGTCTTCGGGCGGGTAGTACCACAGCAGATCGGTCTGGCCATCGCCATTGAAATCGCGCTGGGCCACGACGCGCCAGGGCGCAGCGACGCCAAACTGGCCGGTGTCAGATTGGATGCGGCCGGACTGCATCTGCCAGATCACATAGCTGCCCTGGGCGTTGGTAAAGAGCAGGTCGTGGGCGCAATCGCCGCCAAAATCGGCCGTTCCCGTGGCCAGCGGGCTGGCGCAGCGGCCCGGCGCCGGGGCTGCGGGCGTGGCGGAAACCAGGCGGCTGTCCACCGAGCTGACCTCGCCGCCGTACACGCCCGAGGTAAAGACCAGATCCCATTGCTTGCGGGCGAACCAGCGCTGCACGTCGGGCGTGTAGTGCACGGTGTCGTCCTGGAAAATGCCGTAACGCTCGCCCGTGGCCGCGCCACTGGGGTTGAAGAGGCGGGCGCCCGTGGCGCTGACCGCATCAGCGGCGTCCAGCAGGCGGAACTTGCCGCCCGAGCTGGCCAGCTGCGTCAGGCCCTGAGCGATGTAATTGAATTTGGTGAGGTTGCCGCCATAAAACCTGCGGCTATAAATGGTGGAGCGCGGACGGTACAGATAGATCGGAAAATCCGCCTCGCCCAGCGCCGAGGCAATGCCATTGAGCTGCGCGGCGAAGCCGTTTTGCGCATCCGCTGCCGAGTTCATCCAGCCGGCCTGGTTGTCGGTTTCCCACTGGTTCCAGTGCAGACCGATGACGCGCACGCGCTTGCCCTGCCCGATCAGGTTCTGCGCCGCCAGCGCCAGTGTGCGGCGGGCGAGCGGGTAAAGGCTCTGCACATCGGCTGGATTGCGGCTGGGGCTCCAGCGGTTGTCCGTGCCCGTGCCCGGACCAAAGCCCTGGCCACCCCAGGCGATGTGGACGACGTACAGATCCGGCAGCTTCTGGCCATTGTTGATGGCCTGCTGCCAGCGCTGGGCGAACTCGCCCGCCAGGTGGATGCTGGCGCCGCCGTTGTAGTTATCGCCCAGGTTGCTGTCCGACACGCTGTACGGCGCCCAGGTGATGCTTTGCGCGTTGACTTTCAGATTGGCACCGCGCGGCAGGCCGTGAACATTGGCCAGATTGCTGCGTGCCGCGATCTCGCTGGGGCTCAGGCTGGTCGTCCAGCCTTCGGCGTTGGATTGCCCGAGCACGATCAGCACAGCCGCGTCTTTCTGCGCGTCAAACGGCGTGCTCCAGGGCAGCGCTGCGTGGGCGAGACCCGCGAACAGCGTGCTGGTCAGGGCCATCACAGCGACCAGACCCGTCCGGCAGGCCCTCAGGCCCAGGCTGCAGCGGGCTGCGCCGGGCTGGCTCTGCAGCGGAACTTGCGGCTGAACTTGCACCTGAATGGGCGGCTGGTACTGCATCTGCGTCATGTCGTCATCCCTGTCCTGAAGCCCGGGGGTCACACCCCCTCAAAGCAGACGGGACTGTACGGGAAGGGCGACAGGCCGTGGGGTGAAACTGCACGGGTTGCAGGGCCCGTTGCAAAACAGCAACAGGGCACGATCGCGCGGGGCTCAGCCGCCGTCGGGGCTGTCTGCGCTGTCGGATGCGCTCAGGCCCAGCTCCTGCAGCTTGCGCGTCAGGGTGTTGCGACCCAGGCCCAGGCGGCGGGCGGCCTCGATGCGGCGGCCGTGCGTGGCCTGCAGCGCCGCCGACATCAACGCCGCCTCGGCCTGCTGGATGCACTGGCCCCACAGCAGCCCGTCGGGCGTCTGACCGTCCTGCAAAGCAGCCAGCGCGCTGCGGTAGAGCTGCTGCGACCAGGCTTCGGTCGGCGCCAGTCCCGGCGCGAACGCTGGATGGGCCAGCACGGAAGGCGGGGCGGAAGGATGGATGCCGGCCGGGTGACGCGCAGGCTGCGGCGCATCCACCGCCGTCAGCATCACCGGAGCGACGCTGCCCGGCCCGGCCACTGCGGCGGCATCCAGCACCTCGGGCGGCAGGTCGCCCACCTCGATGCGGTTGCCCGGCGCCATGATGGTCAGCCACTGGCACATGTTCTCGAGCTGGCGCACATTGCCCGGAAAGCCAAAGCCCTGCAGCAGCGCGGCGGCCTCGTCGCTGAGCTGCTTGGCCTCGACGCCCAGGCGCGGCGCACAGCCGCGCAGGAAGTGGCGGGCCAGCGCCGGGATGTCCAGCGCGCGCTCGCGCAGCGGCGGCAGGCGCAGGCGGATCACGTTCAGGCGGTGCAGCAGGTCTTCGCGGAACAGGCCCTGCTGCACGCGGTCTTCCAGCGGCTGGTGCGTGGCGGCGATCACGCGCACATCGGTGCGCAGCAGCTGCTGGCCGCCCACGCGGTAATAGTGCCCGTCGGACAGCACGCGCAGCAGGCGGTTCTGCAGCGCAAAGGGCATGTCGCCGATCTCGTCCAGAAAGAGCGTGCCGCCCTGCGCCTGCTCAAAGCGGCCCGGGCGCTGGCTTTGCGCGCCGGTGAAAGCGCCTCGTTCGTGACCAAAGAGCTCCGATTCAAGCAGTTCCGCCGGAATCGCCGCCGTATTGATCGCCACGAAAGGCCCTTTGCTGCGCGGGCTGTGGCGGTGCAGGGCGCGCGCGACAAGCTCTTTCCCCGTGCCCGATTCGCCAGTGATCAGCACCGTGGCCAGGCTTTTGGACAGACGCCCGATAGCGCGGAATACCTCCTGCATCGCGGGCGACTGCCCCAGCAGATCGGGCCAGCCACCCGCCGGAGCGACCGGCTCGGGTGCAGCGCCTGGCGCTTCGGACTGGGCCTCCGCGCTGGCGCGGCGGCTGACGGCCTGCTCGACCAGGTGGACCACCTGGGGCAGATCAAAAGGCTTGGCGACATGCTCGAACGCCCCGCCCTGCAGCGCCGAGACCGCGCTGTCCAGGTCGGCGTAAGCCGTCATGATGATGACGGGCAGCAGCGGGTAGCGCAGGCCGATGTCGGCCAGCAGTTCCAGCCCCGAGCTGCCCGGCATGCGCACATCGGACAGGAGCACATCGGGCTGGCTGGCAGCCAGCGCCTGGCTGACCGCGTCGGCGCGCTCAAAAGTGCGCAGCCGAAAGCCCGCCCGCACCAGCGCGCGCTCGAGCACATAGCGGATCGAGGCGTCGTCGTCGACCACCCAGACTTCGGCACCGGGGCCGGTGCTGCTCTGCAGATTGGCGTTCATGCGCGTCCCTTGTCTTCCTGGGCCGCTGGCCCGCTCACAGGCAGCAGCACGCGAAAGACCGCGTGCGGCTGGGCCTGCTCCAGTTTCAGGCTGCCTCCCAATTGCTGGGCGTAGGTCTGCGCCAGCGTCAGGCCCAGGCCCGTGCCACCGCTGCGCCCCGAGACCATGGGCGCGAACAGCGTGTGCTGCAGCTCGGGCGCGACGCCCGGCCCGTTGTCGGACACCGTCAGCTCGATGGCCAGGCGGTGGCGCGACTGCACCACCGTGCTTTGACGCACAGCGCGCGTGCGCACCGTGATGCGCGCATCCCCGGCCAGACGGCGCGGCTGCAGCATCTGCGCGGCGTTCTGCACCAGGTTCAGCACGACCTGGACCAGTCGCCCGTGGTCGCTCCAGAGCTCGGGCAGCGAGACGTCGTAATCGCGCTGCCAGCTCAGGCCCTCGCCGTACTCGGCCTTGACCAGGCGCCAGACGTGCTCGCAGACCTCGTGGACATTCACCCAGCCCTGCTGGCGCGGCGCCCGCTGCGGCGTCAGCAGCCGGTCGACCAGGCCCTGCAGGCGGCCGACCTCGTCGTCGACCACGCGGGCGCACGATCGCCATTCCTTCAGCATGTCGCTGTCCAGCGCGGCGCTGCCGTCTTGCAGCGCGGTGAAATCCATGGCCATCAGCTGCGCGGCACCCCGGATGCCGCCCAGCGGGTTTTTGATCTCGTGCGCCAGCGCGCGAAACAGCGCGTGCTGCGCCATCTGGTGCTCGCGCGCCTGGCGCTCCTCGTCCTGTTCCTGCTGGCGGGCCACCGGCCACATCTGCAGCAGGCACCAGCCTTCGTCGCTGCGGCTGATCAGCCCGCGCAGGCGAGAGGCGGGCCCGACGCCCTCCCCCATCAGCGCCGTGGGCGGGCGCAGCCAGGCTGCACCCCCGAGGGTGGCCTCGAAGTGGCTGTGGCCAAAATCTTCCCGGCGGATGCGGTCCATGGCCTGCAGCACCTCGTCGCCCAGCACCAGCCAGTCCTGGACTGGCCGACCGCACAGCTGGCGCAGCGAACGTCCCAGCGCCGATTGCAGCGCCGCGTTGGCGTGGCGGACCTGGCCTTCGCCGTCCACCCAGGCCAGCCACACGGCCATCTGGTCAAAGGCAGGGCTGTGCGCCGGCAGGCCAGTTTCGGGGGCTTGCACGCAGGAGTCTCCTTCAGTGATAGGCCCGGGCGGCGAAGGCGCCCGCAGCCCAAAGGGCTAGCGCCTGAGCCGTTCGAGCTCTTTGGTGATGGCGCGCACGTCGTTTTCATGACGGGCCACGCGCGTTTTCAGCTCGGCCAGCCGCTGCTGGTAGGCCGGGGATGTGGCGGTTTCGCCGGGCTGCAGGGGCAACTGGCCGCCTGCCAGCTGGGCGCGCAGGGCGTCCAGCGCGGCGGTTTCGCGCTGCAGCTCACTCTCCAGAATCATGCGGGCGTCTTTGTCGCGGTTCTGCTGGGTGGTGCTTGGCACCCGCGCGTCGCCATCGGCGTAGAAACCCGGCCTGCTGCCCGCCCCAGCACCCGCGCTTTTGGGCGCAGGCGATCGGGCTGGCGCACGCTCGCGGGACGCGGTGCTGGCGGGCCTGTCGCCCCCCACCACCTTATCCTGCGTCTGCTGCTGCACCTCGTTGAGGTTGACCTGCGGTGCGGGGGTGAGCCGCACCGGCGAGGTGATGACGGTGATCGGCGCGTTGCGTATCGGGCTGCACTTGAGCCGTTTGGCCTCCGCCGCCGTATAGGCGTCGGTGTAAAGCACCGGCGGGCCCGGACAGCGGTACACGGTGGCCGCACGCAGCGGCCCAGCCGCCGATCCGGCGGCAAGAACCACCAGAACCGCTGCCGTGCGCCGCAGGCCTGCCGCCGTGTCCGTCATCCGTCCATCGCCCTTTCGCTGCCTGACCGTTTACAGCGTGTAGTACATGTCGAACTCAACCGGGTGAGTCGCCATGCGGAAGCGCGTCACTTCCTGCATCTTCAGGTCGATGTAGGCATCGATGAAGGCATCGGTGAACACGCCACCCTTGGTCAGGAAGGCGCGATCCGCGTCCAGAGCTTCCAGCGCCTGATCCAGGCTGTGGCACACGGTCGGGATCTTCGCGTCTTCTTCGGGCGGCAGGTGGTAGAGATCCTTGGTGGCGGCTTCGCCCGGGTGGATCTTGTTCTCGACGCCGTCCAGGCCCGCCATCAGCAGCGCGGCAAAACCCAGGTAGGGGTTCATCAGGGGATCGGGGAAGCGGGCTTCCACGCGACGGCCCTTGGGGTTGGCCACGAAGGGAATGCGGATCGAAGCGGAGCGGTTCTTGGCCGAATAGGCCAGCTTCACCGGGGCTTCAAAGCCGGGCACCAGGCGCTTGTAGCTGTTGGTGCCGGGGTTGGTGATGGCGTTCAGCGCGCGGGCGTGCTTGATGATGCCGCCGATGTAGTACAGCGCGAAATCGCTCAGGCCCGCATAGCCGTCACCGGCGAACAGGTTCTTGCCGTCTTTCCAGACCGACTGGTGCACGTGCATGCCACTGCCGTTGTCGCCGACGATGGGCTTGGGCATGAAGGTGGCCGTCTTGCCATAACCGGCGGCGACGTTGTGGATCACGTACTTTTGCAGCAGTGTCCAGTCGGCGCGCTCGGTCAGGGTCGCGAAGCGCGTGCCGATTTCCATCTGCCCGGCGTTGGCGACTTCGTGGTGGTGCACTTCAACGGGGATGCCCAGCTCTTCCAGGATCAGGCACATTTCCGAGCGCATGTCCTGGCCGGAATCGACCGGGGGCACGGGGAAGTAACCGCCCTTGACGGTGGGGCGGAAGCCCTTGTTGCCGCCCTCGAACTCGGCGCCGGTGTTCCAGGCACCTTCTTCAGACTCGATCTTGTAGAACGAGCCGCTCATGTCGTTGCCCCAGCGGATGCTGTCGAACACGAAGAATTCGGGTTCGGGGCCGAAGTAGGCGGTGTCGCCCAGGCCGGAAGCCTTCAGATAGGCTTCGGCGCGGCGCGCCAGGCTGCGCGGATCGCGCTCGTAGGCCTTGCCATCGCTGGGCTCGACCACGTCGCAGGTCAGGATCAGCGTCGGCTCCTGGAAGAAGGGGTCGATGTTGGCGGTGTTGGGATCGGGCTTGAGCAGCATGTCCGAGGCTTCGATGCCCTTCCAGCCCGCGATGGACGAGCCGTCAAAGGCGTGGCCGGATTCGAACTTGTCCTCGTCAAAATGGGACACGGGCACGGTGACGTGCTGCTCTTTGCCCCGGATGTCGGTGAAACGGAAATCCACGAACTTGACTTCGTGTTCGGCCACCATCTTCATCACGTCTGCGACGCTTTTGCTCATTGTGCTCTCCATAAAATCCCGGACGGTGCGCCGGGGTTGAACCAGTGATCTCTGAATCAGACTACAGCATAAACCATGCCAGAGGCGCTCCCGGCGGACGCAGGCGCAATCCGGCGATCATGCACCATTCAGGTGCTGATCATCTCCTGAAAACGCACCGATAAGGTGCGCAACTCGCCCAATAACTGGGCATAGGCGGCTTCGGTGCACTGGGGCTCGCCCTTCACGCCCAGCTCGATGTGCGGACCGTGCTGCGGGTGCGCCACGCTGGGCAGGCTGAAGACGCGCACGCCGGGGTGCTGGGCCTCGATGCGCTCCATCAGCGGGGTCAGGCGCGACTCAAAAGTGTCAAAGACGATGATGGCGCGCTCCAGCCATGCACCACGGTGGTGCCAGGCGGCGTACTCGCGGTCCAGCACCTCTTCCAGCATGGGGTGGGCCATGACCGGAAAGCCGGGCACGAAGTGCAGATGCGCCACGCTGAAGCCGGGAATGCGGTTGTAGGGGTTGTGGATCAGGCGCGCCCCCTGCGGCAGCACGCCCATGTGCAGGCGGTGGCGGTTTTCGGGGCGATCGGGGTCGTAGCTGACCCCTTTTTCCTGCGCCATCTCTGCGGCGCGGGTGTGGATCAGGGCCTGCGCGCCCTCGTGGCGGTGCAGCGGGCGACCCAGCGCGCGCGCAGCGCAGGCGCGGGTGTGATCGTCCGGCGTGGCGCCAATGCCGCCAAAGCTGAAAGCGGGCGTGGGCTGCCGGGCCGCCCAGGCCAGCGCCTCTTCGATCTGCGCGGGCTCGTCGCCCACATAGCGCGCCCAGGCCAGCTGCAGGCCGCGTGCGTTCAGCGCCGCGATCAGCGCCGCCATATGGCGGTCCTGGCGGCGGCCGGAGAGAATCTCGTCGCCAATCACCAGCGCGCCAAAGGCCGCAGGCGGTCCAGCGTGCAATGCGGCGGCGTGGCGCTCGAGCGCGTCGTCTGGCGCGCCGGTGTCAGGGGGAAATTCGAGGGGATCGCTCATGTCAGCCCAGCAGCAGGGGCGGCCGGACCGTCCAGCCGCTCCGCGTCATTTTGGCGCAGCAGGTGCAGACGCGCCAGGGCGAAGTGCGCAAACCAGCATGCCGTGAAGGCGAAGACCACCGTGTAAAGCCACACCACCACCACCACCAGCAGCGGCGCCAGCACCACGGCAAAAGCGCCCAGGATGCTGAACAGCACGGTGGGCGCCGCGCCAAGATAGCCGCTGATCACGCCCATCAGCAGGAACCAGCCGCGCTGGCTGTGCAGAATCTGGCGCGATTCTTCGGCGCTGGCGTATTCGGCCAGCACGTCGTGCGCCATGACCTTGCCGGTCAGCCAGCCCCAGATCAGCGGGGGCAGCACCAGCACCAGCGGCGGGATCAGCCACAGCGGCACGGTCAACACGGTGAGGACCAGCGCCAGCAGCGTCCAGCCCAGTGACAGCCCAAGGCCGCGCCACAGGCCGGAGCCCTTGCCCGCCGCCATCTGCGCAAAGCGCCGACGCTGCACCAGACGCACCAGCCCCGGCGTCAGCCACAGCGACACCAGCAGCAGCGACGTCATCACCAGCAATGGCAGCGCCAGCGCGATGACAATCATCGGCGCCAGCACCACGCGCAAATCGGGCAGGCCGATCTGCTGCAGCCACAGCGTGGCGGTCTGGCCCAGCGACCAGTCGCCGATGACAGCCTGCACCGCCTGCACAGCCGGGTGCCAGAACCACACGCCCAGCGTCAGCGCCAGCATCACCAGCACCGCCAGGGGCAGCAGCGTCAACAGCAGCACCTTGGGGTGCAGGCAGTAGGCGGCGGCACGCCAGAAGGCGTCCATGACGGCCTTCATGCGCGCCTCACCATTCGTGCATCAGGCCCATTCAGGCCCCATCAAAGGGGTAGCGCACGCCGGCCAGATCCTTGCGGGTCTCAACCAGCACCAGCGGGCCGGTGTCGGCGGGCGGCAGCGGGGCGCGCTCGCGCGGCACATGCGCGGGGCGCGGCTCGCTGGCGATCTGCTCGCGCACGGCACGCACGCGCTCGCTGTCGCTCTGCACCCACTGCAGGCCAGCGCCCGACAGCATCTGCGCCAGATCGCGCTCGGGCAGGCTCCAGCCCGTGGCCGGGGCGGTCGTCAGGCTGGGCGCTGCATTTTGTGCAGGCGCCACAGCGACAGCCGGTGCTGGCGCGGCCACCACGGCAGCAGCGACCGTCACAGCCGGAACGACGGCGGGGGCCACAGGCGCAGCGAGCACAGGCTCAGCAACGGGAACCGCAGCAGGCTGCGCCGCCACGGGAGCGCTTGTTTCAGCCACAGGCTGGCTCACGACCGGCTCGTCGGCCACCTCGTCCATCACCACAGGGTGGGTGGACACGTCGGCGGCGGTTTCGGTGTCAGCCGCTTCGTCCAGCGCAGTGACCACCGGGCGGAAGCCCTGGTCCAGCGCCAGGTCGCCCGGCACGGTGTCGACAAAATCCTGCTGCGCCAGGCCTTCGCGCTGGGTGCGCGGGCCGCGCAGACGGCGTCCACGTCCCCGGCGGCGGCGGCGTTCCACGTCCACCCCGGCTTCGCCGTCGGTGGATTCGGCGGCATCGGTGCCTTCCTGGCCCTCGGCCACGTCCAGCGTGTCAGTCGCGTCAGCAGCGTCAGTGTCGGCGGCGTAGGACTGGGCCGCATCAGCAGCAATCAGTGCCTCCTGGCCTTCTTCTGCGCGCTCTGCGCCTTCAGCGCCCGCGGCGTTTTCAGGACGATCCCGGCGCGGACGGCGGCGGCGGCGTCCGCCTTCGCTGGCCTCGCCCGATTCGGCCGGTGCGGCATGGGTTTCGGCACCCATCGCGGCGACGGTGCCGACAGCAGCGGCAGCGGCCACACCCGCAGCAGCGATGCCGTAGCCAGAAGTGGAGGACGGTTCGTTCAGCGCCTCGTCACGGGGGTCAGCAGGGGTTTCGGCCACAGCGTCTGCAGGATAGGGACGGCGGGCACGGCGGTTGCCGCCGTCGCCTTCCGCACGTTCAACGCGCTCCGGCCGATCATTTTTCTCCGGGCGCTCGGCGCGCTCGGGTCGGTCCGGGCGATCAGCGCGGGGCTGACGCGGCTGGCGCTCGGGACGCGCCACCGCGCCGTCCTCAGCAGGAGCGGCTTCGGGACGCGGGCGGCGGCTGTCGCCACGGGCTTCGCGGGGTTCGCGGTTCTCGCGGCCTTCACGATTTTCACGGCCTTCGCTGCGACTATCACTGCGGCCCCGGCCCTGACGCTGGCCCGAACGGCCCTGACCGGAACCGGCGTTGCGGCGGCCTTCACGCTCGTCTGCAGCGGGCGCAACGGCCTGCGGTGCGACAGGCGCGGGCTGCTCGGCGGGCGGCGGCCCTGCGAACAGGCGGCGCAGGAAGCCCATGATGCCGCCAGAGGCTGCGGGCGCATCCACGGGAGCCGGTGCCATAGCCGGCGACGGAACTGCCGCCTGCGGCTGGGAAACAGGCTTGGGTGCGGGCGGCGGAGTCACGGCGACCGGCGCGGGCTGGTCGGGCAGGATGCCCTTGATGACGGGCTCGCGCTTGGGCTGGCCGCGCTCTTCGGCGCTGCGGCGGCGGCTGACCGAGACGGCGTCTTCCGGCTCCTCGATCATGGTGTAGCTGGCCTGAATCTTGTCCAGACGCGGGTCGTCGTGGCGCAGGCGCTCCAGCTTGTAATTGGGCGTGTCCAGGTGTTTATTGGGCACCAGCAGCACGTTGACGCGCTGCTTGTACTCGATCTTGCTGATCTCGGCGCGCTTCTCGTTGAGCAGGAAGCTGGTCACTTCGACCGGCACCTGCACATGGACGGCGGCCGTGCCCTCCTTCATCGACTCTTCCTGGATGATGCGCAGGATCTGCAGGGCCGACGATTCGGTGTCGCGGATGTGACCGGTGCCGTTGCAGCGCGGGCAGGCGATGTGGCTGCCTTCAGATAGCGCCGGGCGCAGGCGCTGGCGCGACATTTCCAGCAGGCCGAACTTGCTGATGGCGCTGATCTGCACGCGGGCGCGATCCTGGCGCAGGGCGTCGCGCAGGCGCTGTTCAACCTCGCGGCGGTTCTTCGATTCTTCCATGTCGATGAAATCGACCACGATCAGACCACCCAGGTCACGCAGACGCATCTGGCGCGCGATTTCGTCAGCCGCTTCCAGGTTGGTGCGCGTGGCGGTTTCTTCCACGCCACCACCGCGTGTCGAGCGTGCCGAGTTGATATCCACCGCGACCAGCGCTTCGGTGTGGTCAATGACGATCGAGCCGCCCGACGGCAGATGCACGGTGCGCGAAAATGCGGTTTCGATCTGGTTTTCGATCTGGAAACGCGCAAACAGTGGCGCGTCGTCCCGATACCGTTTCACGCGATCGGCCGTATCCGGCATCACGTGATTCATGAACTGCTGGGCCTGCTCGAAAATATCATCGGTGTCGATGAGAATCTCGCCGATCTCCGAGGTGAAATAATCGCGGATCGCGCGAATCACCAGGCTGGATTCCTGGTAAATCAGGTAGGCGCCCTTGCCGGCCTTGCCGGCGCTGTCGATGGCTGTCCAGAGTTTGAGCAGGTAGTTCAGATCCCACTGCAGTTCGGCGGCGCTGCGGCCGATACCGGCGGTGCGGGCGATCAGGCTCATGCCCTTGGGGTATTCGAGCTGGTCGAGGTTTTCTTTCAGCTCTTCGCGGTCTTCGCCCTCAATGCGGCGCGAGACGCCGCCGCCGCGCGGGTTGTTGGGCATGAGCACCACGTAGCGCCCGGCCAGGCTGATATAGGTGGTCAGGGCCGCGCCCTTGTTGCCGCGCTCTTCTTTTTCGACCTGAACCAGCAGCTCCTGCCCCTGGCTGATCACTTCATTGATGCGGGCGGTGCGCGCATCCGGGCCTTCTTTGAAATACTGGCGCGAGATTTCCTTGAAGGGCAGGAAGCCGTGGCGGTCTTCGCCGTAATCAACGAAACAGGCTTCCAGCGACGGCTCTACGCGGGTCACGACCGCCTTGTAGATATTGCCTTTGCGCTGCTCCAGCCCTTCGATTTCGGTTTCAAAATCGAGCAGCTTCTGCCCGTCAACAATCGCCAGCCGCCGCTCTTCGGGCTGCGTGGCATTGATCAGCATACGTTTCATGTCAGATTCCTGGTGGCCGGTCGGCCCGCAGGGCTGCGCAGCAATCTGACCCCTCCGGTGGGTCGTTCGTCAGGTCATCACAAACCAGGGCTGTCCCGATGCACAGGAACAGGCTGAAATACTCTGCAAAATCATGGGTTCGTCTTGGAGAGCGGGTGAAAACAGGTCACAAACATCTGTGTGGCCGCATGACAGAATCCGCGAAATATACGGGATTCAGAAACAGGCCTACCGGGAAAGTCAGTTATCAGCGCGGCCGCCGCGTTGGCGCGACCCAAATAAGTTCAAATGGAGTGAATAAGGTAAACAGGTCAGGTGTTAAAACAGATTCACGGATTCAGTGAAAAACCGGGCCAGTGGCGCAGTTTTGAAGGGCCGCTGTCGCCGGTGTGGTGTGCGCCGCAAGGACAACCCTTGGGCGAGCCCTGAATCGGGCCCATGCAACACGCTATGCCCATAAAATCGGGCCTGACACACCACACAGTCAGAACGACATGCGAAACGGGATTATAAAGGCCAGCCTTGCCGGTCCGGGGAAACGATCGGGACCGGCGGTCAAAAAAATTCCGCCAGTTCCGCGGACCACGGCCCCGGCCACGCCGCCGCCTGATCCTGAGACCGCCGCCCCGGTGCGCTGGCTGGTCGTGGACGAGGACAGCGCCGGGCAGCGCCTGGACAACTACCTGCTGCGCCAGCTCAAGGGCGTTCCCAAGACCTGGGTGTACCGCGTGATCCGCGCGGGCGAAGTGCGGGTGGACAAGGGGCGGCGCAGTGCCGACAGCCGCGTCGCCGTGGGCGAGACCGTGCGCGTGCCGCCGGTGCGGCAAGGCACCGAGCCCGCCCGCCCCGCCGCCCCGCCCCGTCAGTTCAGCATCGTCCACGACGACGGCGGACTGCTGGTGCTGGACAAACCCGCCGGAGTGGCGGTGCACGGTGGCAGCGGCGTCAGCTTTGGCGTGATCGAGCAGCTGCGCAGTGCGCGCGATGCCGTCGCCGGTCACGGCATGCTGGAGCTGGTCCACCGGCTGGACCGCGACACCTCCGGCCTGCTGATGGTGGCGCGCAAGCGCAGCGTGCTGACCGCGCTGCAGGACCAGCTGCGCGAGCGCAGCACGCGCAAAAGCTATCTGGCGCTGGTGCTGGGACACTGGCCGCGCCAGCGCCGGGGCGTGGATACGCCGCTGGTCAAGTTCCACACGCCGGGTGGCGAGCGTCGCGTGCGCCCGGGCACCGCCGCCGAGCTGGAATCCGGCCTGGCCCAGCGCGCGCTGAGCCTGGTCGAGGTGCTGGGCCACAGCCAGCCGCTGGGCCCGGGCGCGCCGGTGTTCAGCCTGCTGCACGTCAGCATCAAGACGGGACGCACGCACCAGATCCGCGTCCACCTGGCCAGCCAGGGGCACCCCATCGTCGGCGACGACAAGTACGGCGACTTCCCGCTGAACAAACGTCTGGCCGCCCCCCCCCTGCGCTTTGACCGCATGTTCCTGCACGCCTGGCGCCTGGGCCTGATCCACCCCCTGAGCGGCGAATCGCTGTCCCTTCAGGCGCCGCTGCCCCCGGAATGTCTGGGCCTGCTGGCCGCGCTGGGCCTGCCGCTGCCCGCCCATGAAAGCCAGGATGGCCGCGAAGGCGATATCCCGGACGACGATTCAGGAGAAAGCCCCCCATGACGACTTCCACCCCGACTCCTTCAGCCCTTCGCTACCCGGTTCTGGTCTTTGACTGGGACGGCACGCTGTACGACTCGACCGCCGCCATCGTCCACGCCACGCAGGCGGGTTGTGCCGATCTGGGCCTGCGCATCCCCACGCCGGACGAGGCCCGCTGGATCATCGGCCTGGGTCTCACGCCCGCGCTGCAGCGCCTGCAGCCGGGTCTGGGCGCAGAGCAGACGCAGGCCCTGGTCGAGCGCTTTCGCCACCACTACCGCCTGCAGCAGGACGGGCTGGATTTCTTTCCCGGTACGCTGGATGTGCTGGCGCGCCTGCAGGGCCTGGGCCACCGCCTGGCCGTGGCCACCGGCGCCAACCGCGCCACGCTGCAGCCGCGTCTGAACCGCCTGCCCCCCGCGCCCGGGCCGGACGGCTGGTTTGCCGCGACCCGCACCGCCGACGAAACCGCCAGCAAGCCCGATCCGATGATGCTTTTCGAGCTGATGGACGAGCTGGACTGCAACGCCGCCGAGCTGTTGATGATCGGCGATACCCGCCACGACATCGATCTGGCGCACAACGCAGGCGCGCAGGCGCTGGCCGTGAGCTGGGGCGCGCACGACCGCGCGACGCTGGCGCAGGCCCAGCCGCTGGCGCTGGTCGACAGCTGGGACTCGCTGCTGCACTGGCTGCACCCCGAACTGGCGGGAGAAGCGCCATGAGCTCTGCCCTGATCACCGAGCCGCAGCCCCTGTGCGCCAGCCAGGACCTGGCCGACGGCGGCGAGGCCCAGGTCTTTCGCGTGCTGTTTTACGGCGAGGATACCGGCGCCTTCGCCCTGCGCTTTGAAGGCCAGGCCTGCGCCCACGTCAACCGCTGCGCGCATGTGCCCACCGAGCTGGATTGGCCCTATGCGCAGTTCTGGGACGGTGACCGGCAATGGATCCAGTGCTCCGTCCACGGGGCGCTGTACCATCCGCACAGCGGCGTGTGCGTCGCCGGCCCCTGCCCGGGCGCCCGCCTGGACACCATCCCCCTGATCGAGGAAGGGGGCCAGGTGCTCTGGCGGCCCGACGCCCGCAT